>CACNGE010000026.1 GCA_902619855.1 uncultured Bacteroidota bacterium | reverse complement strand
GACTACTGTCCGAGGTATCGAATCTATATGTTTTACCTTTTTCAATTCGAAGTACTGGGGCTTCTTCGCCATTTATAAAATATTTAAGGCCTGATTGGGTAACTGTAAAGGTTTGGTCCTGTGCAAACAGGGAAAACGAGAAAAGAAAGAAAAAGGTAATCGAAATCAGGAAATGTAGGAGGGTCGTTATCCCTGTAGTTAAAACCGTGTGGTGTGGCTTCAACAGTTTAAATAAAGTAACCTTTTTCAAAGAATTTATTTGATTTCTCAAATTGTTTTTTGGTTCATTTACTATACATGTAAAGTTAGAAACAAGAAAAAGGGTTTTTGAATGACTGCTCGTTGAGGTTATTAACAATTTTATTAAAATGTCAGGGAGAGTCAATCTGCAATTGTTAATAACTCAAAACCACTACTTATTTCCCTTATTTTCATTAAAATAAAATAAGGTGTGAGATAATTGATATTTTAATTATATTATTTGTCGTTAATCTATAATTATTATCCAAATCGTTTATAATCTTTGTTTTTTTTAGTGTTTTTCTTCTATAAAACCAAAGGTTTGGTCATTTTTCTTCCATCATTGGAATATACAGTAAAATTGTAGTGATTGTTTGTAAAAAAAAGGAGAATCGACAATTATTATATATCCCGCCGATCAAAAAAAACAGCGCAAAAAAAAACACCCCGAAAGGTGTTCTTTACTGAATTTAATAGCTAATAATTATTCCTCAGCAGCTTCTTCACGCGTTGGTGGTGTAGCAGCATAAACAAAGAAACGCTCAACTTTACCATCTTTGATCTCTGCATCAATCATCTGTAAAGTGACTTTTTCTTCCCCTTCAATCGTTTCAGTTACCCTATGGCCAGCAATAATCCACTCTGCACCACCTGGCACCGATTCATAAGGCATTGCCCAATACGCATCCCACTTTGGGTTTGCATCAGCAAACCAACCTTCAAGTAGTCCTGCTTGCTCCTCTTTGGTGCGAATCTCTGTACCATCTGGACCTAATATATATATGGAGTCAGCGCTCATAGATTTAATAGCTTCTATGTCACCATTGTTGTGTGCATCTAAATAGTTGGTCCAAATTTCAGTGATCTCATCCGAACCAGTGATAAATGTCTCTTCAGGAAGTGGGGTAAAAAACCCAACGCCCTTGACTTCTTCTGCAGGCATCGCACAGCTCGCTAGAGCCAGTACAAAGCCAAAAATTATAATGTTTCTCATTGTATGTCTATTTTGATATAAATTTTGTTCTGTAAAGGTAAAACATATAAAAATTTTTGCATTAAGAAAACCTAACTTTTTTAACTTTATTTATAAGAACAAACTGTTTTACAAAACCCAAATTTTATTCATTAAACTGATGATTCATAACATTTCTTTTTCTTGCGTTTTTCATCCAAAAGCTCTTTTCTCTATAGCTAGCGAGTTAGGGTAGTCGGAGTTCAAAGGTTAAAGATGCACCCAACGATCAAACTGTGAGGTTTTTTGCCAAGCGTCTTTCCACTATTTTTTCCAAAAAAATATTTGTTCTAAGCATTATTTATATATTGCTAGTTAAATAATCTAAAGCTCCACTATGCGTTTTTTTACTTTTGTCTTTTGTATTGTTTGGTCAAACTTTAGCATGAGCCAAAGCATCGCATTTGGATCATGTCACAAAGTGAATCATCCAGACAGTGATGTGATTTTAACATCCATCGCAGATAAAAATCCTGATGTCTTTATTTGGCTTGGTGATATAGTTTATGGAAAAGATGGGAACCCAAAAGATCTCAGCAAGCGTTTTGATCAGCTCAAATCAAAAAAAACATACCAAAAGCTGATCCAAACCACTTCCATTTATGGCGTTTGGGACGACCATGATTATGGCCTTAACAATGCTGGACGTGACTATAAACATAAAAAAAGAAGTCGAGCCGATTTATTTTCTTTCTTAAATGTTCCAAAAAATAACCCCGCCCATCAGCGTACTGGCGCCTACCAGTCCTATGACATCAGCCCTGATGTAAAATTGATTTTACTCGACAATCGCTACTTCAAATCAGAATATACCCCCAAAGCCTACAATGACCCTTATCCACCAGACTATGAAGGAACTATCTTAGGTGAACAACAATGGGAATGGCTTGAAAATATCTTCAAGAACTCCACCGCAAATGTTCATCTTATAGCTTCAGGGATACAGGTCTTATCTCCAAATCATAGGTTTGAAAAATGGCTAAATTACCCCAACGAGTATAGTCGGTTGATTGGCTTACTACAAACCTATACTGTCAAAAACCCCATTGTGCTTTCTGGAGACCGTCATATGTCGGAACTCTCCAAAAAAGACATTGACTACACAAATTTGTATGATATTACATCCAGTGGTATGACAGAGGCGCTCAGAATAAATCTGCTAGAAAATAATCCCTACAGATTGGGCAAAGCAGTTGGGGTTAATAACTATGCTTTTTTGTCAATAGACTGGGAAAATAAAAGCCTGCACATATCTTTTCACGACATTAATGGAAAAGTCATTACGGCCTTTCCATTAATTTCATTGGAAATCTAATTGAAGTCTTTAGTTATTTATCGCGACTAAACGGAAAAGAGGAGTGGTGCAGATCAATTTTAATCAAGTTTTCTACTATTTTATATCCGAACGTGTATTCTACTTTAGTTTCATCGCCATCCAAATCCGTGAAATAATAATTGCCCATAGCCAAAGCTCTGTTCTTTTCAAGAATTAAAGATGCATTCTCAAACCGTACGGCTGTCCATGGCTCAATAGCAAAGCCTTTGTCTTCAAAACATTCACGATTTTCACCAGCAATAAAATAAGAAATTGCCTCTGGTTTTGTTAGACGAAATTGTTGAATAGAACATTTAGTTGGCTTAAATAATACTGGCCCTGAAGTAAATGCATAGAGCTTTTCAACAAAAGCGTTAGTGAAGTTTTCACATTTTGACCTGTCATCTTTCAGTTTACCTATAGTAACAACTCCATTCCCCCAATCTTTTTGAGTTTCTTCAACTAATTCTCTTGTTATCATGTATGATTATTATTTGTTCTGTATGCTATATTAAAAGAGCTTTAAAATAATTGTTTTATATCTATCTGACAAGTCAATAAATAAATATAAGATTCTGAATTTATTATAAAAAATAACTTATTAAATTGAAAATAAATTTATTAATTACAAACAACACCAATATTCTTAAGAAAAATAAATCTTTTTTTGAATCATATAAAACTTTTTACAACTTTTAGGGTCTAAATTTATAAATCTGCAATACTGAAAAATGTAGAACAACATATTTCCGAATCACTTCGTAAAAATGACATCCATACTGGGCTACGGCTAATTGTGGATCATTTCCACGAACAACTATACTGGGCGATTCGAAAATGGGTGCTAGTACACGAAGATGCAGATGATGTACTCCAACTCACATATGTACGAATCTACAAAGGGCTTGGTAAATTTGCTTTTAAAAGTGCGGTTAAAACATGGTGCTATCGCATCGCATACAACGAGTCCATGCGCTTTTTGGAAATAAATAAAAAAAGAAAGGGGGTCAGTGAAGACTACAACACATATCGGCTTGACAACCTCTATGCTGATCCTTATTTTGATGTTGATGCCGCCGATGCGTCCTTGCAAAAAGCCATCACCGAACTTGACAATAATCAAAGAGAGGTGTTTTGTATGAAATACTATGACGAACTCAAGTTTGCTGAAATTGCTGAAATTATCAATCGAAACGAAAATTCGGTCAAAACTCTTTTTTATAAAGCTAAAGAAATCATATCCAATCAAATTGTATTGTCATGAATCGAAAAACCAGTACACATCAAAAACTCGGCTTTGAGTTACCCAAAAACTATTTTGATACCTCCAAAGCGCAAATCCTAGCAGTCATCCAAGCCGAAAAAAACAACAAAACAAGGGTTCGAAAACTAATTCCAAAAATGATCCCCCTTGCTGCTGTTTTGATTTTTACTTTGGCAACAACTTTGTTTTTGAGGGTTAACAGTTCAAGTAGCAGCTTATCTGACCTCGATGTACTTTTCCTCGATTCTCTCACAGTAGAAGAAGAATATTTTGAGGACTGGTACGAAGAAAATTATGTATTAAATGACTTGGATTAAAACTTTTTATCATACCAAAGGTCTAACAAGTAGAATGCTAAAAATTAATATTATGAAGTTCTTACAATCCTTATGTACCATTATTGCCATTTTTGTCAGCGTGACTGTAACTGCACAACATGCCGACCAACAACAAAAAAACCCTAACAAAGGGATGGAAAAAATTCTAACCCCTGAACAACTCGCTTTGCTCAAAGAGCAAAACGAACTGGTCAAAAGCCAGCGTGAAACTTTTAAAAACTCTTTGTCTGATGAGCAACTAGCGATCCTTAAAAACAAAGATCTCAACAGAAGAGAAAGACGTGAAGCACTACGCGCCAGCTTTAATCAAGATCAACTTGATATGCTCGACGCACATAAAGCCAATGTAAAAGTACTGAAAGAATCGTTCCGCGAGTCGCTAACCGATGAGCAAAAAACCAAACTCAGAAATCGTAGAAAGGGAATGAAAGAGAAAAAACAACAGCTCAACAGTAAAAAGGGTCAGATGAAAAAGAGAATGAAAAAGAAAAAAATGAAAAACGGAAAAAATTAATCCTTTTCCCCTCTCAAAAGAGCACCTCATTGGTGCTCTTTTTTTTATATTTACTTATGCGATATATAGCCGTTTTACTACTGTTGATGTTTACCTCACACCTTGCCGTGGCACAAACCTCAAATTCAGAAGAAACAAATGATATCGATGAGATACTCGACGAGTTTTTTGTTGTGGATACCGTCGCTGTTTTACAAGCCTATGACGATCTGAAAAGTGGTTTTTTATACGCCTCGATTAGCTATGACGACCAGGCCTATTTTTCGGGGCGTGACTTCGATATTGATCAGTATGGGCTCACCCCTAGTCTGACCTATCTCAACAGCATGAGCATCTATCTTTTTGCAGGAGGTTCATACTATAGTGCGCTAGACCCCGCATGGGATATGTTTGTGTTGGGTGCTGGTCGATTTTGGTCCATTGGAAAGCAAAAAAAATGGAACATCAGTGCTGGATATACTCATTCGTTTATAGATGACAATAACGAAGAACTAAATAAACATCGCCTGTCGTCGAGTGTTTCACTCAAAGAACAACCCTTTCAACTCTCTATCGCTGGTGGTCTTCTTTTTGGTGCTGACCCAAGCTACTACCTCTCTGCATCAGCATCATTCGATGTCTCTATTGCACAGATCAATAATATTGAGCTGACCTTTGAGCCGTCTTTCTACATGCTTTTTAGCCAACAAAGTATCGTCGAACAGGTGTCGTTTTTTAGATCTGTTGAATCCACAGTTTTTGATCGAATAAACAGCCAACTCGAACTGCCCCTTGTTTTTGACAACGATAGGGTTGATCTCACATTGAGCTACACCCTCAACTTCCCAAACAATATTTTTGCAGATGAAGACCTCTCTTCTTCTGGATTTTTCTCTCTCAGCTTGGGGTGGTTGATTTCACTCTAAATCAGTCAGTTTTTGGTATATTCGTTTGGTAAACATGCTGCATGAACCACCCAAACATCGACGAGCTTTTGGCCAAAGTCCCAGGCAGCCTGACTGCAATTGATGCTAAAAGTCGCTTTTCGCACATTTGGAAAACAAATGAACCCCTGCTTTGCAAAGGGGTTTGCTTTCCACGCACAACCCAAGATGTCTCTTCGATTATGCAATGGTGTCACAAGCACCTACAAGAAGTGGTGGTGCATGGTGGGCTCACAAACCTCGTTGGAGGGACCCAAACAAAACCAGATCAACTGGTGGTATCGCTTGAAAAAATGAATGCCATCGACCCTGTCGATACCCAAAACCGAACCATTGCTGCTCAAGCAGGTGCCGTGCTCGAGAACGTTCTCTATGCTGCCGAACAAGAACAATTGTTTTTGCCCCTTAGCTTTGGCGCAAGGGGATCGGCACAAGTGGGAGGGGTCATTTCCACCAATGCTGGAGGTTTGCGTGTGTTTCGATATGGCATGACCCGAAACTGGGTGTTGGGGCTTGAAGTCGTACTCCCTGACGGAACTATCATAGAAAACCTAAAAAACCTCCGGAAAGACAATTCTGGCATCGACCTCAAACAACTGTTTATTGGGGCGGAGGGAATTCTTGGGGTTGTGACCAAAGCTGTGTTTCGACTGGTTGAACAACCACTAACAAGATTTTCGGCCATGCTCAGCATGGATGACTATGTCAAAGTCCTACAGTGTTTACGCTATTTTGACCAAACTCTAGGCGCACGTCTCACTGGCTTCGAATTGCTGTGGAACAACACCTATCAAACCATGACTGCTGAGGATACACACTACCAATCCCCTTTGCAAAAAGTGGAAATGTATGTCGTCTTTGTCGAACTGCTTGGCAAACATGCACATCGCGACGCTCAAGACCTACAAGACGCTTGTGCGCATGGGTTTGAACAAGACTGGATTGCTGATGCTTGCTTTTTTGACACTGCTGCGGCACAAGAAGAATGCTGGAAAATCAGAGAAGATGTCGCTGCACTCGAACTGCATGCGCCTCACAACCAACACTTTGATATCAGTATTCCCATTGGCGACATCGGACAAATCATAAACGATATCTTGTCACAACTCCAGCACGTTGAAGGGGTGTTGGGGGCATACCCCTTTGGGCATTTGGCAGACGGTAATATGCACCTCATCGTCGGCAAGGAAAACAACGGCCAACAACTCACCAAGCAAATCAACGAAATTGTATACCAACCACTTGCAGCTGTGAAAGGTTCCATTTCAGCTGAACATGGCATTGGAATCGACAAAAAACCCTATCTACAACTCTCACGCAGCCAAGACGAAATCAAACTTATGAAGGGGATCAAACAACTCTTTGACCCAAAAAATATCCTAAACCCCGGTCGGATTGTCAATTAGGCTTTTTTGCCTACAGATTTTAATGCAAAGGCGCTATACGATAAACAATTGATGCGAAAAGGGGTATTTGCTTACAAATTTTTTTTAACAAGAATGAAACAAAAAATAAAATTGTTATAGTGTAAAAACCCCTACATTTGGAGCGATGCGGTATCCCATCTACCAAATAAATGCTTTTAGCAAAGGACCATTCGGCGGAAATCCGGCCTGTGTTGTTCCCCTCACTGCATGGTTAACCGACGAAGAAATGCTTGCCATTGCCAAGGAAAATGGAGTAGCAGAAACTGCCTTTTATATTGAAGCAAGCCGAAAGATTCAATTGCGTTGGTTTACCCCAGAAATCGAAATGGATTTGTGTGGTCATGCCACCCTGGCAGCAGCCCATTGCATGGTAACGCATCGTGCCTACACGACTCGTCCTGTTCACTTTACCACCAAAAGTGGGGTGATATTGGTAAAAGTCAACGATGATAAATATCAACTCGATATGCCCTCGCGCACTGGTGCTGAGGCTACTTTGCCCAAAAACATTGAATATGCCCTTTCCACTAAACCCAAAGAAGTGTACAAAGCTCGGGACTATCTATTGGTATACGAATCCCAAGCCGATATCGAAGCCCTTCAAATCGATCTCGATTTGTTTAATCAAATCAACATTAGCCCTGGTGGGATCATCGTCACTGCGCCGGGCGATACCCACGATTTTGTGTCACGTTATTTTACCCCACAAGCCAGTATCCTCGAAGACCCCGTAACGGGCTCTGCACATTGTACGCTTGTGCCCTACTGGGCCAAACGCCTGCAAAAAAGCAGTTTTCGTGCCTATCAATGCTCGCAGCGTGGTGGCGAACTTTGGTGTGAAGACAATGGCGATCGCGTGCTGGTCAGTGGTTATGCATTTACCTATTTTACAGGCTGGTTTACACCAAGATTATAAAGTGTGAAAAAGTCCATCGATCGTTTTTGGCAACAGTTTCTCAACACCCATGCTTTGGTTAAGCTCCCTTGTCCCCCCAGCTTTTATTTTTGTGACAATCGCCAAGATGCTGACGTTTGTGCAACACTGGTCGTGCAAGGTATCAAACAAGCCACAGCACCCTCGTTGTGGTGGTTTGATAAACACAAGGAAAATCGTCCAGAAGTCGGAGATTATCATATCATTACCAAGTGGGATGGAACGCCCGTTGCAGTAATTCAAACCACTGCTGTGGCAATGATTCCCTTTGGCCAAGTTGATGCTGGCTTTGCCCATGCCGAGGGAGAAAGTGATCGGTCGTTAGTGCAATGGCAAGAGGTTCATCGCGCCTACTATGCGCGTGAAATGGGCTGTGAAGCTCACGATATCACTGACGATTTTCCTGTGGTTTGCCATCACTTTCAAACTGTTTTTTGTGCATAGAGTTGATTGTTTTCTTTTTATATTTGTAACCTAAAATGATGTGCTATGTATCCAAATGAATTGGTCCAACCCATGAGAGAAGAACTAACTTCCATTGGATTTGATGAACTCGTCGATGCCTCGGCTGTTTCGTCTGCCCTTGGCAAAAGTGGTACAACTTTGGTCGTTGTCAATTCGGTTTGTGGTTGTGCTGCTGCCAATGCTCGTCCGGGTGTGCGCTTGTCGCTTGCAAACGACAAACATCCCGATCAACTAACCACTGTTTTTGCAGGGGTTGATCGTGAAGCAACAGATGCTGCTCGTGCAGAAATGGTGCCTTTTCCACCCTCTTCCCCCAGCATTGCCTTGTTTAAAGATGGTGACTTGGTACATATGCTCGAACGTCATCACATTGAGGGACGCCCCGCCGAACTCATTGCCGAAAACCTCATAGAGGCCTACAATACTCACTGCTAAACCCCCATGCGCAAAGCGCTAGCATATCCCCTAACAGTCGGGTACTACCTGGCTTTTCTCGCAACCTTGCTTGTGTTTCATGCCATCCAATGGATTTGTTATTACGGCTTTGGCTATCAAGCACACAAATGGAGTGTGGATCTGCTCAACGCAACCCTCATCGGATGTTTGGGGCTCATCGGTACAAAAATTCGCTTTTCCAACCCACACAAACTGCGCAACGATAAGCCACATATCATCGTGTGCAACCACCAAAGCCTCTATGATATCCCCCCACTGATTTGGTATTTGAGAAAGATACATCCCAAGTTTATTAGTAAAAAAGAACTGGGGCGTGGCATCCCCTCGGTTTCCTTCAATCTTCGTCATGGTGGATCGCTGCTGATCGATCGAAACAAACCCAACGATGCCCTTGTTGCCATAGAAGATTATGCTAATGTACTCAACGATACCAATCGCAGTACAGTAATCTTCCCTGAAGGAACACGCGCTAGGACTGGCACACCTCGACGCTTTCGTTTGGGTGGCCTGATTACTCTAATCGAAAATATGCCTGATGCCTGGGTGCTGCCAGTAAGCATCAATCACTCATGGAAGTTGATGAAATGGGGGAATTTTCCAATGATGCCAGGGGTGTGTGTACGCTTTACTGTACATGAGCCTATACCTGTACAATCAGAAAAAGCAAGCGATTTGGCTGATCGTGTGGAGCAAGTCATCGTGGGGAATATGGAGGACTAAAACTTGGGTTTTCTTTTATGTAAAAATGCCTGGGTGCCTTGCACAAAATTGTCAGTCCCAAAACAAGCGCCAAAGGATTCTGATTCGGCAGCATAACCATCGGTTTGGGGGTCAAACCCAGCACAAACAGCTGCTAGAAGTTGTTGTTGTGCTTGGGGAGCATTTTTTACAATGGCAGCCGCCAAGTCTTCCACCTTGGATTTAAGTGCGGCAGGAGGGCAAATCATATTGGCAAGACCAATCTCATAAGCACGTTGGGCGTCGATCATATCCCCTGTTAGAAGGAGCTCCATAGCACGACCGCGCCCCACTAGCTGTGGTAGGCGTTGAGTGCCCCCATACCCTGGGATCAAGCCCAAACTCGTTTCGGGCATCCCCACCTTGGCAGTGTTGGCAAACACACGCAAATGACATGCCATCGCAAGTTCCAAACCACCACCCAAAGCATAGCCATTGACTGCTGCAATCACTGGTTTGTTGTAATGCTCGATAAAATCAAAGACTTTCTGATTTCCCTGCTGTGCAAGCGCAGCGCCAGCTGTGGGTGTCAGGTCAGCTAGCTCGCGAATGTCGGCACCCGCCACAAAGGCAGTATCGCCAGCACCTTTAAGCACCACCACTCGAACCTTGTTTTCCTCCTCCAAAGCCACCAAGGCATGATGCAGCTCGGTAAGGGTTTGGCTATTGAGAGCGTTGAGCTTTTTTGGTCGATTGATCGTGACCCAAGCCAGTTTTTTTTGAATTTTGATTGTAAGTGTTTTCAGCTTCATTTTTCTGCATTTACAAGGGGCACCCACACGCGAAAAACAGTGCCATTGGCTGCGTTTGACTCGAACTCAATATGACCTTCATAGGTCTCAACAATGTTTTTGACCATGGGTAGTCCCAGTCCCATGCCACTACTTTTGGTGGTGAACTTGGGTTCAAAAATTTTGTCTAAGTTTTCTGTTGTAATACCAGTTCCATTGTCGATCACACGAATGCACACCTTGTTGTCGATGCCCTCAATCTGTACAAGGATCGATGGGTTTGGTGTTTCGGCACATGCCTGAATGGCGTTTTTGACTAGGTTGGTCAATATCCGAATGAGCTGGGTTCTGTCGAGGCGAGCAAATAGGGGTTGATCGGGTGTTTCCAACACCACATATTTTTCTGTAAAAATATCCATCGCCAGCTGAGCGATTTTAACCACATCCAGCAACTCGGACTCCTGTGCTGGCATTTCAGCAAAATTGGAAAAGGCAGAGGCAATGGTACTTAGGGTGTCGATTTGATGGATCAAGGTAGAAGAAAACTCCTCGATTTTTTTTGCAGATGCCTTGTCGTTGGGGTCAAACTGCTGTTCAAAACTCTGCACACTGAGACGCATGGGCGTTAAGGGGTTTTTGATTTCATGCGCCACTTGTTTAGCCATCTCTCGCCAGGCTTGTTCACGTTCGCTTTTAGCGAGCTGTACTGCACTTTCTGCCAGTTGATCGACCATGTCGTTGTAGGCGTTTATCAGTTTGGAAAGTTCCTTACCTGGGGGGTTCAAATCGATTTTTTGGTTGGATTTGTCCAAGGCTGTTTGGGTGATTTTATCGCTGATCTCTTCTAGTGATTTGGTGATAAAGCGTGACACCACATAGGCGAGTATAATCGCAACACCAAGGATGAATAGGTACACTTGCGACAAGCGGGATAAAAAGTTTTCTAACTCCATCGCACTGAGTGAGTCATCATCTACATAGGACAAGTTGAGGATGCCAATTGCCTCACCTGTTTCGTTTTTAATAAAGGAATAGGCTGATCGATTTTGCCCATCAGAAGAGATTTCAACAAAGTTTTTTGCTGGATTTTGATGCATCAGCGCTAGAGTTTTACTACTGATGCTCACAGCTTCGTCATTGGTCGGGAGTTGGGTGTTGGTGATGAGTTTTCCGTCTGTGTTGAAAATGTTAAAATTTACGTTTTGTTCATCTGCAATTTGAAACACGACTTCTCCAAAAATGGAGTCCAAAAACTGTTCGCTGTTTGGAAAAGGAGACTGGCTGAGGATATACTCAATTCTGGTTTGCAACTGTGCCTCTTTTCGTTCAAGACGCAGCTCGTGGTATTGATTGGACTGCTCTCGATATTGGTAGATGGTGACCAGTGCAATGAGAAAAGAGGCGATGACCACCAAAGAGATCAGTGCTGTAAAAATTCGTGCGCGTAAAGATAGTTTTGGTCGCATATCAGTTTTGGTTGCGCATCCGTTTGTAGAGTCGGATACCGAGCATCAAAACAATTCCCAAACCGATGAGTCCAACAAGTCCATAAACCCAGTCAAAACTGGTTTTGAGGATCGCCAAAAAAACAATGGCAAAGAGCAATAGCGTTGCGCCTTCATTCCACAATCGCATAAAGTTGGATGAGTATCGAACATTATCATTCTGCAAAGCGCGATACATTTGATGGGTGATGAGGTGATAAACCACCAATACCCCCACAAATCCGAGCTTGATCAACATCCACTGCAAGAGAAGCAAGCCAGGGTTGAGAACCAATAGCCAAATGGCAAAACCAGTGGCGAGTATGGCCGAGGGCCAACAGATGATAACCCATAAACGCTTGGCCATCAATTTGAGTTGTGGCACCAATACTGCTGCCTCGTTGCTTTCTTTTTGGGTGGCTTCGATATGATAAATGAATAAACGTGGGATGTAAAACAGCCCTGCAAACCATGTGATCACAAAAATCAAATGAAAGGCTTTGATATAGTTGTACTCCATCCTAATGAATTGAATTTAAAAGTACGGATAAATCTGCAATCAAGAAGCCATCGCCCATTCATCGATCCAGCGGCTGAGTACTTTGACCCATTCGTCCCGATCGTTGATGCAGGGAACAACGTGGAGATTGTTTCCGCCATTGTCTTCAAAATCTTCAACAGCCTCCATGCCTATTTCCTCTAAAGTCTCCAAGCAATCGGAGACAAAAGCAGGAGTGACAACTGCCATGTCTTTCACGCCGTTTTTGGCAAAAGATTCAATTGTTTTGTCGGTGTATGGGTCCAGCCACTTGTCGCCTGCCAAGCGCGATTGGAAAGAAGTAGAATAGCTGCCGGGCTTCAACTCCAAATACTCAGCAACCAAACGAGTGGTTTCATAACACTGGTGTCGATAGCAGTACTCATGCGCTACAGAAGGCGTTTTACAACAAGACTGATCAGACTTGCAATGCGATTTGGTGATGTCGGTCTTGCGCAAATGTCTTTCAGGAATCCCATGATAAGAGAACAAAATGTGTTCCCAGTTTTTTTCTTGTAAAAATTCTTGAATTGACTGTGACAACACACGAACATAATCTGGGTGTTTGTAAAAAGCAGGCAGGTGGGTAAACCCCATATCAGGAAAGTCTTTGGCTCGAATTTGCTCAGCCAAAACAATTATGGTTTCGGTGGTTGCCATCGCATGTTGAGGGTATAATGGTACGAGTAAAACCTCATCGACGCCTTGGTCGTGAAGGGCTGCCAAACCAGTGGTAATGCTTGGTTTTCCATAGCGCATGGCAAGTGCAATAGGTACCGATGTTTTATCTTGGACTTTGGCTTGCAAACGTTTGGACAGCACAATTAGGGGTGAGCCTTCATCCCACCATATCTTCTTGTAGGCTTTGGCCGATCGCTTTGGGCGAGTATTGAGAATAATCCCCTTGACCAAAAATGTACGCAACCACTTTGGCACATCAATGACACGTTCGTCCATCAAAAATTCCTCTAAATATGGCTTCACATCTTTAGGCTCGGGACTGTCGGGCGAACCCAAATTGACGAGTAGTACTCCTTTCATCGCTTTTTTTTACGAAGATAATGACATAATATATTTTTTGGGCGTTGTTCCGTATTTCTTTTTAAAAGCCGCGATAAAATGACTCGCCGTGCTATAGCCCAATTTCAAACCCACTTCATTGACGTTTTGATCCCCATTGCTGAGCATCTGTCGTGCGGTTTCCATTTTATAATCGAGTAAAAACTGAAATACAGGTGCCCCATACAATTGCTTGAAACCATCTTTTAAACGCTTGAGACTCAAGCCCACTTCGGCAGCCAGTGCCGCCAAACTCGGTGGTTCTGCCATGCGCTCCACAACAATCTGTTTGGCTTGGTGGATTTTGCGTACATTTTCTTCATCTGCCAAAAATGGACATTGGGCGACGTCGGATTGCTTCTCTGGATTGAAATACAAACTAAACAACTCATACACCTTGGCCTTAAGATATAAACGACCCATCAATGCATCGGGCTGGTGCTGGAACATCTGACTCAAAATCACAGCCATGGCAGGGGTAATGATCTGGTCTTGATAGTATTTTTTGTTCCGATTATCGCTTGTGAGAAATGATATGGTTTCGGCCTCATGAGAAAAAAGAGCATGAAACTTTTGAATGGAAATCAAAATGGTGATCATCTTCGTTTTAGGCGCTAGGCGCGCTTGCAACGGCAGTGATCGCTGAGGGTTGTACAACAATAATACATGTTCGTCCTGAAGCGGCAAAGTGTAGGTGTCATTATTGAAGAAAAAACTCGCACCACCCTTAAAACAAAAATGAAATTGAATACAATTGACGTCCACCTCACGACTGATGGCGTGTTCGGACGAGTTGTTGTTGTCGAAATGCAACACCTGAAAGCCCTTTTCAATGCGACTGAGCTGTTCTACTCCCATAGCGTTATTTTTTTTCTTTTGTTTTGAACACAAAAATAGCTTATTTATATTGAATCTAAGATATAAGCAATATTTAAACCCCAAAGCGTTATTAAAAGTCCTTTGAGCGTTATTTTTTTATTCTTCTTGAAAATAGTTTTGTGTCAATAATTAAACCAATCTTCGTTGACAAGCGAACTATCGTTATCGTGTGTCGGAGTGAGCTACAAAAAAGCAGATGTTGCCTCTCGTGGACAATTTAGCCTTTCTTTACGTACGCAAAAAAAACTACTCGAGGGTGCCAAACAGAAAAAAATCCAGTCCATTACTATTCACTCGACTTGTAATCGCACCGAAATCTATGCGCTCCAAACCGATGCTAGTGTATTGGTCGATCTGCTTTGTGCACACTCCCAAGGCGATCAAGCCCTGTTTTCCAAAATCGGTTATGTGCTGACCAATGTAGCCGCCCTCGAGCATCTGTTTCGCGTGGGGACAGGCCTTGATTCTCAAATCCTCGGTGATTTTGAAATCATAGCACAGCTTAAAAAAAGTTTTGTACGCTCCAAAAAAATGGCAGTCCTCGACCCACTATTCGAACGACTGTTCAACTCGGTCATCCAAGCCAGTAAACGCATCAAAAACGAAACACAAATTTCATCAGGAACCACTTCAGTTTCATATGCGTCGGTGCGCTATATCCTAGATCATATCGAGAATCCCGAGCAAAAAAATATACTGTTGTTTGGCATGGGTAAAATCGGAAGAAACACTTGTGAAAACCTAGTCAAACACATTCAAAACGATCATATCGTGCTGATCAATCGCACACGTGAACGTGCCGAAAAAATGGCGGGTAAGTTCAAACTGATTGTAAAAGATTATGCCGATTTACCTGTCGAAATTCGAAAAGCTGATATCATCATCGTTGCGACTGGAGCCGAAAAACCTACCCTTTCCAAGTCACTGATCCATACCGAAAACCCCTTGCTCGTGCTCGACCTGTCGATCCCCAAAAACGTGGATGACAATGTGTTGGATTTACCCAATGTCACAAGAATTCACATAGACGAGCTATCTAAAATCACTGACAAGACTCTCGCAGAACGCCAAAAAGAGGTGCCCAAAGCAGAGAAAATCATAATAGAAGTTATCGACGAATTCAACGATTGGTTGCAGACACGTGCTTTTGCACCCACTGTGCAAGCCCTCAAACAGATGATGGAGAAGTTGGAACAACAAGCCCTCGCCCAACAACAAAAAAAACACCCTCATCTCAAAACAGAAGAGGCAACCTTGCTTTCACAACACCTGATACAGAAAATAACCAATCGCGTTGCCAAACATATGCGCAATAGCGACAATACAGCCGAAAGCGTAAAAACGATCCAAGACGTATTTAATATCCCCTCCAAATGAAGCCGGTTCGGATTGGGACTCGTAGCAGTGCACTCGCCATGTGGCAAGCACAGTGGGTGCAAAATGTCCTATCAGAAATTGGAATTGCAACAGAAATTGTACCCATTAACTCCTCAGGGGACAACAACCTTGTACAACCCCTATACGAAATGGGTGTCGTAGGGGTATTTACCAAAGAACTCGACCAAGCCCTGCTGCAAAAGGAGGTCGATATCTGCGTGCATAGCATGAAAGATGTCCCAACCCAGCTGCCAGATGGTATCGTTGAAGGCTTTGTGCCAAAAAGAGGCCCCGCTAGTGATGTCTTTGTCTTTCGAGAAAAAAATTGGGAAAGCCTTCCACAACGCACCATCGCAACCAGTAGCTTGCGACGAAAAGCACAATGGCTGTTTGCCCACAAAAATGATACTGTCGTGCCACTGCGTGGCAATATCCAAACACGCCTTGACAAAATCCAAATCAATAATTGGGATGGTGCTGTGTTTGCACAAGCTGGCCTCGAACGACTCGCAACAAACCCTGCTAACTATTGCCCTATCGACTGGATGATTCCTGCACCTGCCCAAGGAGCAATCCTAGTGGCCGCCAGAGAAAATGATCCCAAATTGTTGGAAAAAATAAAACCCCTATCACATCAATCATCACATGACTGTGTACAGATTGAACGTGCCTTTTTACGTGCGCTTCAAGGTGGATGCTCAGCACCCATTGGTGCCCATGCAAGCCTTCAAAACCAACGCATTTCTTTTCACGGATGTGTGACAGAAAGCGATGGTTCTCAACATATTGAAATCCGAGAAAGCTTTGATCTACAAACGTCTGATATCGGCAAACGTGCAGCCGAAATCCTTCGCAAAGCTGGTGGAGAGCAAGTCCTTTGTAAACTGAATAGCCATGAGTAATCCACTGCTGCTTTCCACAAAAAAACTCCACTTCCATCAACTCGAACGTTTGATGGCTGCTCGATGCGATGTGGTGGATTACAATGCCATTCGTATTGATTATCAACCCTTTTCCATTGCCGAACAACCAAATTATTGGGTGTTTAGCAGCCAAAATGCTGTACGCTCATTTCTAGCCAATACAACTGCCAAACAGCATCATAAACCCATCCTTTGTGTGGGTGAAAAGACAAAATCACTTTTGGAAGAAAATGGGCAAAAAGTGATAAAAACAGCCCAAAATATGCAAGAATTGGTTGTTTTTATACAAAAAAACATGAAAAATGAGCATTTTTTGCATGTTTGTGGAAATCGAAAATTACCCCATTTTGCCGAAGGTATGCAAGCTGCTTCCATTTTGTACGATGAAGTCACTGCCTATCACACCCATTTGGTTTCGCGTGTGCAATCGCCCGAACCACAAGGGGTGTTGTTTTACAGCCCTAGTGGTGTTGAAAGCTACCTACAAGACAATCAAATTGGCGACAGCTGGTGTTTTTGCATCGGTCAAACCACCGCAGCTGCCATTCGCCCCCTGACAACGCAAATGACTGTTTCACCCAAGCCAGATACTGACCTTTTGGTCAATACTGCTGCAATGCATTTTAGACAATGAGTGAGTTAAAAAATGATCTTTTATTACAGGCCTTAGATGGAAAAACCCTTCGACGACCACCCGTATGGATGATGAGACAAGCTGGCCGATATCTGCCAGATTTTATGAAGCTCAAAGAGAAATATGACTTTTTCACACGCTGTCAAACACCCGAACTGGCATCCGAAATCACTGTGATGCCGATCGATCAAATCGGCACTGATGCTGCCATCTTGTTCAGTGATATTCTGGTTGTTCCCCAAGCCATGGGCGTCGAGGTGCAAATGAAGCCCGATTTTGGCCCATGGTTGCCCAACCCCATTCGCAGTCAAGCTGATGTTGATCAGGTGGAAACACCAGATGTCAATGATCGTTTGCACTATGTGATGGAGGCCATTACGCATAGCCTTGAACGCTTGGACAATCGCGTGCCGTTGATTGGTTTTGCTGGCGCGCCTTGGACTATTTTTTGCTATATGATTCAAGGACAAGGATCCAAAACATTTGACAAGGCAAAGGCCTTTTGCTTTTCTCAGCCAGAAAGCGCACACCAATTGCTGCAAAAAATTACCGATACAACCATCGCTTATCTCCGTGCAAAACACAAGGCAGGGGTTCATGTGGTTCAATTGTTTGACTCGTGGGGTGGGGTGCTTTCACCTGATGACTACACCACTTTTTCGTGGCAGTACAGCAACCAAATCATCAATGCCTTGGGTGATGATGTTCCTGTGATATTATTTGCAAAGGGTTGTTGGTATGCGCTTTACGAGATGGCACAATCAAAGGCCAAAGCCCTAGGTGTTGATTGGACATGCACTGCCCGAAATGCTCGTTACCTTACAGGTGGACAGATGACACTGCAAGGGAATTTTGACCCCGCCAGGCTCCTCAGCCCAATTGTCGAGATCGAAAAACAAACCCACAATATGATTGAGCAATTTGGTACAACCAATTATATCGCAAACCTCGGACATGGGATCTTACCCAATATCCCCATTGATCATGCCAAGGCCTTTGTCGATACTGTAAAATCTTATCAACCTAGACGTTACTGATGAAAGAGCGCTTTTCTGCCTATATCAATCAACTACAAGATCGTATTACCTCCACCCTGGAGGAGATCGATGGCACAAGTCGTTTTCAAATCGATGACTGGAATCGGCCAGGTGGAGGGGGTGGACAATCGCGTATCATCGAGAATGGAAGTGTTTTTGAAAAAGGAGGCGTGAATGTATCCAATGTCTTTGGTGAATTCCCCGACAGTATGAAGTCCTATCTGAAGGTTGAACATGGACATTTTTTTGCCTGTGGCATCAGTCTCGTCATCCATCCCAAAAATCCGATGGTGCCAACTGTTCATGCCAACTTTCGCTACTTTGAACTCTACGACGACGATCAAACAATCGTCGATCAATGGTTTGGCGGAGGGATTGACCTTACACCATACTATCTGTTTGACGAGGATGTTGTGCATTTTCATCAGCAGTGCAAGTCGGTTTGTGATGCGCATAACCCCAGCTTTTACCAGACTTATAAAAAGAAATGTGACGATTATTTTTGGAACACCCATAGAAATGAAGCGCGTGGGGTTGGTGGACTATTTTTTGACTATTGTCGTACCAACAATGAGCGTACGATTGAGCAGTGGTATGATTTTGTAACCGATACAGGTGATGCTTTCTTGGCGTGTTATACGCCCATCGTTGAGAAACGAAAAGATTTGCCCTTCACTGCCAAACAACGACAGTGGCAAGAATTGAGAAGAGGACGCTATGTGGAGTTCAATTTGATTCATGACAAAGGCACTTTATTTGGCTTGAAAACCAATGGCCGAATTGAGAGTATTTTGATGAGCCTTCCGCCGACTGTACAATGGAAATACAACGCTACCCCAACACCCAACTCGGAAGAAGAACGCCTTGTGCGTATATTGCAACACCCAAAAAATTGGCTAAAACACTAAATGATGTATCCCAACAATAGAAAACGACGATTGCGAAAAAGCGCTGCACTGAGAGACTTGGTGCAAGAAACACAGCTTCACCCTGATGATTTTATCGTTCCACTTTTTGTTGTGGAGGGTAATGGGGTAAAGCAAGAAATCCCGTCCATGCCAAATGTTTTTTGCATGAGCTTGGACGAAATACAAAAGGAAGTGCAACTGCTTTGGAGCATGGGGCTCAAAGGGGTTTTGATATTTGCCAAAGTAGAAGAAAGCCTTAAAGATAATGCTGGTACCGAGGCGCTCAACCCCAATGGCTTGATGCAACGAGCAATACAAACCATCAAGAGCACAGTCCCCGAAATGGTGGTTTTTTCAGATGTTGCCCTCGATCCATACTCCTCGTTTGGGCACGATGGTATCGTGGAAGACAACAGCATCTTAAACGATGCAACCATTGAAGTATTGGCACAAATGGCACTCAGCCACGCACAAGCTGGAGCTGATGTAGTTGCGCCAAGTGATATGATGGATGGTCGGGTGATGCATATTCGAAAAGCACTCGAAAAAAGTGAGTTTATAGACACCTGTATCATGAGCTATGCAGCAAAATATGCTTCGAGTTTTTATGGCCCTTTTCGCGATGCGCTAGACTCTGCACCAGGCTTTGGAGATAAGAAAACCTATCAAATGAACCCTGCCAACAGGCGTGAGGCAATAGACGAGGTTATACTCGATATCAAAGAAGGTGCTGATCTGGTAATGGTCAAACCTGGTCTTGCCTATTTGGATATCCTTCGCGATGTGCACAATGCTATTGATGTACCCATTGCCGTGTATCAAGTCAGTGGAGAATATGCGATGCTACGTGCCGCCGCCGAAAAAGGTTGGTTGGATTACAATTCGGTGATGATGGAACAACTCATCGCCTTCAAACGTGCTGGCGCTTCAATCATTGCAAGCTATTCTGCCAAGGATGCTGTCGATTTGCTGGGATAAGCACAATCTGTAATTTGAATTTGTTTTTGTACTTTAGAAGAGATTTAATTGCTCTTAAGATGAAGAAAATAATTCAACCTACTATTTTTATTCTACTTGGAATCACCGCCCTATTGTTTGTTACTGGCAATGGTTTTGTTTTTCAACTGGCCTTCAAAGTGCTTGAAACTGGTCGTACCACAGCTGGGATAGATGACTATTTATTTTTTGATAATATTGAAATCCCACCCAGTGAGCAGCCACAAGCTTGGCCCCTTCACAAAGACTTTAACGCAACCCCAAGTCCAGCCTCATTAAGCTCCTTGCACGAGGAGCTCGGTACTGTTGCTTTTCTCATTGTCAAAAACGATTCGTTGTGGCATGAACAATATTTTGATGGTTATGATGTCGGTTCTAAAAGCAATTCGTTTTCGGTCATTAAAACCATCGTTGCAGCTGCTTTGTCAAAGGCCATAGACGCAGGTCATGTGGAAAGTGATGAGCAAAAGGTTATCGATTTTTTACCTTGGTTGACCGGCGATTATGCCAAAGAAGTCAATATGGAAGATTTGGCGAGTATGTCCTCTGGATTGAAATGGAATGAAAACTACGACAACCTCCTCACAATCACTCCCAGAACATATGTGGAGAAAGACCTTGAGGGTTTGATGAAAACCATACCCATTGCATATGCTCCAGGGCAGAAGTTTGTGTATCAAAGTGGAAGTACCCAACTCTTGGCAATGGCACTCGAGCAAGCCACTGGTCATACAATCAGCAAATTACTCTACGATTATTTTTGGAACCCAATGGGTGTGGAACATCCGACCTCATGGATCACCGATAGTGGAAGAAATGGTATGGAAAAAGCATACTGCTGTTGGAATGCCAATGCACGTGATTTTGCTCGATTTGGCAAGCTCTTTAAAAATCATGGTGTATGGGCAGGAGAGCAACTGATCGATTCGACTTTTACTGCCAAAGCCGTCCGCCCTCGATTTGAAGATGGCCCACAATATGGTTACGGATGGTGGCTTGGTGATGTGGATGGAAAATCATTTTTCAGTATGCGTGGCCACTTGGGGCAGTATGTTATTGTTTTTCCTGAAGATGATATCGTCATTGTACGACTCGGTCATCGCGGTATGCCCAACTTACCCAACTCTGATACCCCTGCAGATCTACCTCTTTTTGTACGTGAAGCCTTTCAAATGTTAGCACCCGACAATGAAACTTGAAAACATTCTTTTTCTCGATATTGAGACTGTTCCACAGCATCCTACTTTTGACGACCTAAGCGAAGAAATACAAGGTCTTTTTGCCGACAAAACAAAATACCAGCGAAAAGACACCCCTGCCGCCGATTTTTATGAGCGTGCAGGGATATGGGCAGAATTTGGCAAAATCATTTGTATTTCTGTTGGTTATTTCACGTCTGTACAATCGAAATCCAGACAGTTTCGCATCACTACTTTTAAGGGTGATGAAGTTGATTTGCTATCTGATTTTTCAACACTCGTCAACAATCACTTTTCGCGTGCATACCACCGCCTTTGTGCGCACAACGGCAAAGAGTTTGACTTTCCATACATCGCAAGGCGTATGACAGTTCACCAACTCGAACTGCCTCGTGCGTTTCAAATCGCTGGTAAAAAACCATGGGAAGTCCCTCACCTCGATACCTTGGAGCTGTGGAAATTTGGAGACTACAAGCACTACACCTCACTCAAACTACTCACACATACCCTCAATATCCCCTCTCCCAAAACAGACTTGGATGGCAGTCAGGTTGCTGGGGTCTATTACAACGACAACGACCTAGAACGAATCGTTAACTATTGTGAACATGATGTATTGGCAATAGCCCAAATCATCCTGCGCTATGCGCGGTACCCTTTGCTGAACCCCAAGGAGATTGCACATGTAAACGCAAAAGAGTAACTTACTTATATGCCAAAACAAGCCTTGTTAACAGTAGAACAATTATCCATCAAATTGGGGGGACAAACCATTATTCCCAACCTTTCTTTTGACGTCCATCACAATGAGATCTTAGGAATCGTTGGCGAATCGGGAAGTGGGAAGTCCATTACTGCTATGTCGCTTATGGGCTTACTTCCAAAGCAAGAAGAAAGCGTACAAGCATCTCGGTTGGACTTTGATGGTCAATCCCTCATTCCGTTTGATGAAAAGCGTTTTCGAGCATTGCGTGGAAAAGAAATCGGAATGGTGTTTCAAGATCCGATGAATGCACTCAACCCAAGTATGCGCTGTGCCAAACAAATAGAAGAGGTAATTGCTTTGCATAGCTCCCTCCCTAAAAAGGACCACCAAGCACATCTGCACTCTCTTTTAGAAAAAGTTAAACTCCAAGACCCCAAATCAATGGCCAAGCGATACCCACACCAGTTAAGCGGAGGACAACAACAACGGGTGTTGATCGCGATGGCAATTGCCTGTCAGCCAAAGCTTATGATTGCCGATGAACCCACCACAGCCCTCGATCCTGAAGTACAAGAAAACATCATGGCATTGCTCAAGTCAATTAAAAAGGAAAGCAAAATGAGTATCGTTTTGATTTCTCATGACCTAAATATGGTTCATCGATTGGCCGACCGAGTATTGGTGCTCAACAAAGGGGTTTGTGAGGAGTTGGGAACTGCCAAACAGCTTTTTCAGCAACCCAAATCTCCCTATACCAAAGGCTTGATCAATGCAGTGCCCCCAGTCGATCGACGCCCCAAACGATTACAAACCATAGAGGATTTTATCAATGATGCCCCCAAAGCCGCCAATGAAACGAAAACATCAAGAAGCAAACGCCACAAACAATTGTATCAACAAGCGCCTATTTTGGAAGTCAAAGGACTCCAAAAAACATTTTCGCAAGGCAAGCAGTCTCGTCTTGCACTGCATAAAATCAACTTTTCCATTTACCCTGGAGAAACATTAGGGCTTGTTGGCAGTTCGGGAAGTGGGAAAACAACCCTTGGAAATTGTCTGCTCAAACTCACCCAACCCGATGAGGGGGAAATTCTTTATTTGGGCACTCGAATTGACAATCTCAAAAGCGGTCTTTTACAACAATATCGCAAAGACATACAGTTGATTTTTCAAGATCCTTTTTCATCTCTCAACCCAAAGAAAAAAATTGGCCATATGCTCACCGAACCAATGCAGGTACACAACATCGGAAAAAACAAACATGATCGAAATGATCGCGCTATAAAACTGCTGGAACAGGTTGGCTTGGAGGCCTCGCATATCAATCACTATCCCCATATGTTTTCGGGGGGGCAACGACAACGAATCGGAATTGCCCGGGCCTTGGCCGTGGAACCAAAGCTGATCGTTTGTGATGAGTCTGTGTCTGCCCTCGACCGTTCGGTGCAAGCGCATGTGTTGAACCTACTCAACAAACTCAAAGAAACCTATGCCCTTACCTATTTGTTTATCGGGCATGATTTAGAAGTCGTTCGATATATGTCTGATCGTATTCTACATCTGCAAAACGGAACAATTGAAAACATTGGGGAAGCTGATATGGTCTACCAGCAACTACAAGAACCCCAAGCCAAATAAAGACTGTTTTTAAACGACAATTTTGAATTGTTTACATTTGCAAAAACCCTAAAGATTATGAGTATCTTACAAAATATCCATTCATATTGGGCCTACATCGTACTTTTGATGTTAGTCGTTGCCATAGGCAATGCTTTACTCGGAAAGTTTATGAATAAGTCCTTTACGATTAAAGACTTACGCATTTCTCTTTTTGCGCTCATTGTCACACATATACAACTCCTTGTTGGTTTAATCCTTTACTTTGTCTCTCCACGTTTAAGTGCTTGGCAAGAAGGAGTCGGCGCAGTGATGGGAGATGCTAGCTTACGATTGTACCTAGTGGAACATCCTGTTACCAATATTCTTGCTGTGGTTTTGATTACCATGGGTTGGTCGATGCACAAGCGTCAAGCCGAAAGTGGTAAGAAGTTTTTGCGAATTGGGTTGTTCTACTTTCTAGGGACTGTTCTTCTACTGAGCCGTATCCCTTGGTCTGAATGGCCATAAAAAAGTAAAGGAGTGACAAGCACTCCTCTACCAACCAACCATATTAAACTATGAAAAACTAATAGTAAGCAAAACGAATTTGCATTTGCAATGTAGTGACTAAACAAAGGCTCAAATCAAAAACATTTGTTAAAGTTTTTAATGATCCTATCTCTTCATCCCAAGGTTATGTCTAGTTTTGTCCTGTTCTATGATTAATTTCTTTTATGAGGTTTGGAATACTCGGTAGCGGAAGCTGGGCAACGGCCCTAGCCAAAATACTCTGCGAGCAAAACGACAAATTGAATTGGTATTTACGAAACGAAAATACCATTACACATCTTCGTGAAAAAGGCAGCAATCCAAGCTATCTACAAAGTGTAACTTTCAATACCGATCAAATAAAATTATCTAGCAATATACGTGAGGTGGTCGATGAATCCGATCTACTCATTCTAGCCATTCCGTCACCCTTTTTACATCAAAGCCTGCTAGAAGTCAAAGACCTCCTCCACTCAAAAATTGTGTTTTCAGCAGTCAAGGGAATTGTTCCTGAAAGTAAAGATGTAGTGGGTAAGCACCTTCATATAGTTTTTGGTGTCCCTACAAATCAAATTGGGGTGATCACGGGTCCTTGTCATGCCGAAGAAGTTGCACTCGAAAAACTGTCTTACTTGACTCTTGCTTGCCAAAATCAAGACACGGCAAAATTCATAGCCCAACAGATGAGCTGTAGCTATATCCGTACCAAAGTCACGGACGACACCATCGGTACCGAATATGCGGGAACCCTCAAAAACATCTATGCAATCGCAGTGGGGATCGCACATGGATTGGACTATGGAGACAACTTTCAAAGTGTGTTGATGAGCAATTCGATACGAGAACTCAAGCGCTTTCTCAAACAAATTCATAAAGCAAAACGAGATATGTCTCACTCTGCCTATTTGGGCGATTTGCTTGTGACTGGCTATTCGCTATTTAGTCGAAATCGAATGCTGGGCACCATGATTGGGAAGGGGCATACTGTCAAATCTGCCTTGCATGAAATGACCATGATTTCTGAAGGATATTACGCCTCTCATACTGCCCATCTTTTGACAAAGGAATTTGATAAGTCTTTTCCGATTATGGAGGCAGTTTACCAAATCTTGTATGAGAAAAAGTCTCCCAAAAAAATCATGGCGAAAATAGCAAAAAGGCTGCACTAGCCCATAGAGGAAAATTGCTGTAAAAAACGAATATCGTTTTCATAAAACATACGAATATCGTCAATCCCATAAAGCAGCATCGCCATTCGTTCGAGACCCATTCCAAAGGCATAGCCAGCGTACTCATCAGGATTGATATTGCAGTTGGTCAATACTTGAGGGTCAACCATTCCACAGCCCATGATTTCCAACCAACCTGTGCCTTTGGTAATGCGATAATCTGCCTCTGTCTCCAGGCCCCAATAGATATCAACCTCCGCACTGGGTTCAGTAAAAGGAAAATACGATGGTCGTAAGCGAATCTTAGATTTACCAAACAAGCTTTTTATGAAATACAATAAGGTTTGCTTGAGGTCAGCAAAGGATACGTTTTTATCGATATACAAGCCCTCCAATTGATGAAACACACAATGCGATCGAGGAGAAATATCCTCGTTCCTAAACACTCTTCCTGGTGAAAGCGTTCGTATGGGTGGGCGATTGGTTTCCATGTGTCGCACCTGTACCGATGAGGTGTGGGTGCGCAACAAAATGTCTGGGTTGGTTTGTACAAAAAAGGTGTCTTGCATATCACGAGCTGGATGATGCTCGGGCAGGTTTAAAGCAGTAAAGTTGTGCCAATCATCTTCGATTTCTGGACCAGCAGAAAGCGAAAATCCAATTTGTGAAAAAATGTCGATGACTTGATTGCGTAAAATCGAAATGGGATGAAGTGCCCCTACCTCTATCGGCTGACCGGGACGAGTATAATCAATTGAAGTTGTAGATGCTTTTGCCTTTGAACCCGATGTCTTTTTGCTTTCTTCCAACTTGTTGTTCGCTGCAACCTTAAGGGTATTCAGTTGTTGACCAAAGGTCTTTTTTTGATCATTTGGAACATCTTTAAAGGCTGCAAAAAGGCTTGTCAATATCCCCTTTTTACCCAAAAATTTGATTCGAAAATGCTCAATCTCTTCGGGGTCACTAGATTGAAAAGCCTCCACTTCGGCAAGATGCGTTTTAATTTGTTCGATCATCTGTTCCATAATCTTCTGCAAAAATAATGCATTCCACTCACAGTTCGACTATGCACTGTGACAAAAGCTGAATATATTCTCAATCTTGGTTGTACATTTGTGATGTGGAAGTTAATATCATGGACTTGGTGTTTGGAGGCCTAATCGCTTATGGCGGTTTTAAAGGTTTTCGCAAAGGGGTAATCGTTGAGTTGACTTCTTTGCTCGCTTTAGTGCTAGGAATTTATGGTGCCATTCACTTCTCTGACTATGTGGCAGAACAGCTCAATTCCTATATCGATTGGGACAAACGCTATGTCGATTTGGCCTCTTTTGGACTGACTTCTGTCGGAATTATTTTTGGGGTATCGCTACTGGGGAAAATGTTGACTTCACTGGCCAAACTGGTGATGCTCAATGGAGTCAATCGGATGTTGGGCTTATTATTTGGGGGGCTTAAACTCGCTGTCTTTTCAGGAGTAATTCTCATTTTTTTGATGAAAGCCAATGCCTTATTTGGTTTTATCCCATCAGAAATCATCGAACAGTCTTTGCTTTGCGAGACCCTGCTTGGTCTTGGGGAATGGATTTTTAATTATGTCCCCGAAGGAAAAGTGCAAATCGATGGGTTGCTGGAAAGCTAAAACGCAATGCGCTGCACATCACTTTGGGTGAGCCAACCAACAGTTCCGTTGGCCAGTCGTACTTTTACCCATTGTTCCACTTTATCTTCTACAATGACCTTGGTTCCTTCATGCAACTGTACCAAAACCTCAGATCGCAAATTGGGTTCCGAACGGAAGTCGGTTGTTTGTGCAAAAATAACAGCCTCCAATTGCTGTGCATCTCTGAATTGCTTGTCACATGCCAAACCGAAACTGATCAAGCTCAGGATCCCCAACAGTAGTGACAAAGCAAAAAACCTACGCTTCTGTTGCGATCGACTACGCTGTACATATGCAACAAAACTCAAACACGCCAACGCAAATAATGCAATAATCAATACGCTCCAAAATGGTAGAGACAATGCTCCTGAAAGCCCTGCAACAAAAGAGTCAATGGCATTTGGTGGGAGTTCTTCGATAACATCAATGGTCATGTTTTGGGCAAAGCGCAAGTTGTGCTGAATATCTTCATTTGAAGGGTCCAGCAACTGGGCTTTTTCATAGTTCAGAATACTCGGCGCAATGCGATTGAGCTTGTAATGTGCATTGCCCATATTAAAATACAACTCTGGCGAGTGAACACCTAACTGAACAATAGAATCGTAGCCCTTCAGTGCCTCTTTATAACTGCCGAGATTGTAGTTTTTATTGGCTTTGGAAAAAATAGCATCGACGTCTTGTGCTTGCAAACATATCGCACACAATGAGAGGAATAAAGTCAAACATATTCTCATACTACAACTGTTTATCGATTTGAGTGATCATTTTTGCGGTGTTGGCAAAGTCTTGTTCCATCGCTTTGACAGACGAGGGTGTGTATCGAGAAAACTCGCAGTTTTCAAGCACCGACACAAAATCGTTCACCAGTGATTCCTCTACTCCGATTTGAGAGAGGATATTTTTGATTTTTTCTTTGCTAAAGTCAGAAGTCTCCATTTTGAGCTTGGCTTT
>CACNGE010000025.1 GCA_902619855.1 uncultured Bacteroidota bacterium | reverse complement strand
GAGCACATAGACTTCTTAAAAATTATTTGTTGTAACTGTTACTTGCGTTCTATCAATTTCATTTTCGTGAAGCTTCACACAGTTAGACGTACTCAAAAGGAGCGTACTGTTATTGAACTCAGTAAATACTTCAGGTATTACATTGGATTCGCCTATAATTTTGACTCTGTAATGATCACCTTTTTCAACAATAATATCAAAAGCAGCAGAAATTTCAATCCGATCAAATTTTTGGGTTGTAAGATGTAAAGAGTCTAAAACGTTGTTGCCTTCAATTGTTTTTTGCCATTATGCAGAGGCAACAGCGTATGCACAAATAAGCGTAATAAATAAATAATTCATGATTTTAAGAATTGGTTATTAAAATATAATTATTGTATAAAAACATGGTTGGCATGGATATTGAAATGTATAGTGCAACATTGCAAAAGATGCGATTTCAATGCAAATCGACTAACTGTTACTGACAAATAAATTTTGTAGCAGTTAAAATGCGACAAAATGACATAATCTATGAGCAAAACAAAATTGATTTCATTAGATGATTTTTCATTAGAAGAGCTGGAAGTTGATGCGGAGTTGATTCCATTGATGACAACAGACGACGAGGAAGCTATTTCGAAGGAACCTGTTCCAGAAATGATTCCCATCTTACCCCTGCGCAACACTGTGTTGTTCCCTGGTGTTGTGATTCCAATCACTGCAACGCGTGACAAGTCCATACAATTGATTCGAGATGCCAATGCGTCAAATAAATTGATTGGGGTTGTTGCTCAGCTCGATTCTAAAGTCCAATCTCCAGAGCAAAAAGATCTTCATAAAGTCGGAACACTGGCACGTATTCTACGTGTATTGCAAATGCCTGATGGCAACACAACAATTATTCTACAAGGGAAAAAACGTTTTCAGATCGAAAATTTTATAGAATCCCCGCCGTACATGAAAGCAACAGTGACTGAGTTGCAAGACGTTCGACCTGATAAGGGAGATAAAAAGTTTGCTGCAGTCATCGATTCGATCAAAGACCTTTCGCTTCAAATCATTGCTGATAGCCCCAATATTCCATCTGAGGCTTCTTTTGCAATCAACAATATAAAAAGTGATTCTTTCTTAGTCAATTTTGTTTCTTCTAATATGAGTATGGCAACTATTGACAAACAAGAAGTTTTGGAAAGCAACGACCTTCACAAACGAGCATTACTATGTCTTAAACATATGGATGTGGAGTTTCAAAAGCTTTCGCTGAAAAACGAGGTGCAGTCGAAAGTGCGCAATGATTTAGACCAGCAACAACGCGAGTATTTTTTACATCAACAGATGAAAGCCATTCAAGAAGAATTGGGAGGATCTTCATCTCATCAGGATGTTGCAGATATGAAAATTCGTTCTCTTGAGAAAAAGTGGAGTAAAAAAGTAAAATCTCATTTTGAGAAAGAACTTTTAAAGCTAGAACGAATGAATTCTCAAGTCGCAGAGTATGGTGTTCAAAGAAATTATCTAGAGCTACTGCTTGATTTGCCATGGGACAAATTTTCAAACGACAATTTTGATTTGAAGCGTGCACAGCGCATTCTTGATAGAGATCATTTTGGATTGGAGAAGGTAAAAAAGCGTGTCATTGAGTTTTTGGCAGTATTGAAACTTCGGAACGATATGAAGTCGCCCATTTTATGTTTGACTGGTCCTCCTGGCGTTGGGAAAACATCATTGGGTAAATCGATCGCTGAGGCACTGGATAGAGAATATGTACGAATCTCCCTCGGTGGTATGCGTGATGAAGCAGAAATTAGAGGTCATCGAAAAACTTATATTGGCGCTATGCCAGGTCGAATTTTGCAAAACATTAAGAAGGCAGGCACATCAAATCCAGTCTTTGTTCTCGATGAAATTGACAAACTGTCATCAGGTGTGAGTGGCGACCCTTCGTCAGCACTACTTGAGGTGCTTGACCCAGAGCAAAACAGTGAATTTTACGACAATTTTTTAGAGTTGGGGTACGATCTTTCTAAAGTTTTATTTATTGCAACTTCGAATACACTTTCAACTATACAGCCAGCTTTGTTGGATCGAATGGAAATCATTCATGTGAGTGGATATACACTTGAGGAGAAAATTGCCATTGGCAAAAAATACTTGGTTCCAAAGCAAATCAAAGAACATGGATTGACAGCAAATGAAATTAAAATTGGCAAGCCAGTTTTAAAAAAGATGGTTTCTGGGTACACTCGAGAGTCGGGTGTACGAGGTCTCGACAAAACAATTGCGAAGGTGATTCGGAATCGAGCAAAATCCATCGCAATGGAAGAAACCTTTGAGGCATCAGTTGACGCCAAACATATAGAAGATGTTCTCGGTGCTGAAAAGATATCAAAGTCCGCCTATGAAAACAATGATGTTCCAGGTGTCGTAACAGGCCTTGCTTGGACGCAAATGGGTGGAGATATTCTCTTTATTGAATCTTTGGTGACCAAGGGATCAGGAAAGTTGTCTCTGACAGGAAATTTGGGTAAAGTCATGAAAGAATCTGCCACTATTGCTCTGGAATTTATCAAATCGTATGCAGATCAACTGGGCACAAATGCAGAGGAAATAAACAAAAGCAACTATCACATTCACGTTCCAGAAGGAGCAACTCCAAAGGATGGCCCAAGTGCAGGAATTACGATGCTGACTTCTTTGGTTTCTGCCATTACAGGGCGTAAAGTGAAAAGTAGGATAGCCATGTCAGGTGAGATTACATTGAGAGGAAAAGTTTTACCTGTGGGTGGTATCAAAGAAAAAATTCTTGCTGCAAAGCGTGCAAGTGTCAAAACCATCATTTTGTGTAGCGAAAACAAAAAAGATGTGGATGAAATCAATCAAAGCTATCTTAGGGGCTTACATTTTCATTATGTTTCTTCCATGATTGATGTCCTTGATTTTGCATTGACCACTCAGAAAGCAACAAAAGAGCTTCGTAAAATCAAATAATTCTCAATCCAATACGTTTTATTGACTTTATGAGATTGATTGTAGTTTGCGTTTTTTTGTTTCCTGCATCATTATATGCGCAAGTCGGAGGGTCAAATACCTATCAGTTTTTAGATCTTTTACCCAGTCCAAGACATATGTCTCTTGGCACATGGGTACCAACGCTATCAACTGCTTCAATCCACAGTAGTTTGGCAAATCCTGCACAGGTGTCAGACTCTATACGAGGGCAAATCGTGTTTAACTATCAACCTTATTTTGCAGGGATCAATCGAGGTACAGCTGCTGCCGCAATTGCTTTGAATGAATCTCATACCATTTTGGTTGATACTCGAATTGTACATTATGGAACATTCGATGAAAGAGACATTTTTGCTGAAAAAATAGGTGAATTTTCAGGAAATGAAGTTGCCTTGGGTGTGGCATATGCCTATGCTATTGATTCCAAAAAGTTGCGAGTTGGGGCAAGATTAAACCTTATAAGTTCAATACTAGCTGATTATCAATCAATAGGTTGGACTGCTGACTTTGGCTTGTATCATGAATCTAATTCGTCTCGCTATCGTTATGCTTTGGTTGCGCGCAGCATTGGTTCTCAATTCACCACTTACGATAATGTAAGGGAAAGCACACCCTTTTCTTTATCTCTTGGCATTTCAAACGAATTAGAGTATTTGCCTCTTCGCTGGCATTTGTCTCTTGATTATTTTAACAGATGGGATCTTGCTTATGTGAACACCAACCAACAGCAAACTGATTTTGAAGGGGAGTTGGTTGATGATTCTCCAACATTTATGGATGAGATTGTCAGGCACCTTGTATTTGGGGCAGAATTGTTTCCAGATCGTCCATTCTCTATTCAAATTGGTTATAATTTTTTGAGATCTGCAGAACTTTCAATTTCTGGAATTCGTAGTTTTTCTGGTTTAAGTTTTGGTTTTGGTGTCAATTTGCGAAAATTTAAATTCAATTATAGTCATGCTCGTTTCAGTCCATCTGGAAACACTAATTTTTTAGGTCTTACCTTTGTGCCTTAGATGAAGAACATCATTATATCCATAGACGGGGCATCATCAACAGGCAAAAGCTCCTTGGCAAAAGCTCTTTCAAAACATTACAGCTTTAAGCATATTGACTCGGGTGCCATGTATCGTGCGCTCACTTTTTATGCTTTGCATCATCAGCTTATCGACAAAAATAGCTTTGATATAGACACCCTTGTTTCCCATTTGCCATCAATTGAAATTGATTTTTCTGTTGATGATTTTGTAATGCTGAATGGTAAAATCATTGAAAATGAAGTACGATCGATGGAAGTCTCCAACTTCGTCAGTATCATTGCAAAGGAAACTTTTTTCAGAACATTCATGGTCGCCAAGCAGAGAGAGTTAGGAAAAAATGGAAGTGTTGTCATGGACGGAAGAGATATCGGCAGTGTTGTTTTCCCTGATGCAACCATCAAATTTTTTATTAAAGCATCGGTCGAGGTAAGAGCAAAACGAAGGTTTGCTGAACTCAGAAAGAAAAATGTTAATGTTACATTATCAGATGTAATTTCCAATATCGAAAACAGAGATCATATTGATTCTAGCAGAGATGATTCCCCTTTAGTTATCCCAGAGAATGCGATTGTTCTGACCAACAATGAGGATGGTTTACCTCATCTTATCGAAGTTGCTATTTCCAAAATTGACAGTCTTAATCAATAATTTTTATTGCCCAAATATTTGCTTGTCTATTGAAAAGGGTTAATTTTGCCCACCCTGAGGGAAACGTCATGCAGAGAATACCCCTTAGTGTAGTATATGAACCCCTTTTGTTGCTTGGCGTTTATTCTCTAAAAGCAACAGAATACAAAAACAATTAATCATGACGAATGATCATTTAAACGAGGAGCCTCAAGTTGAAGACATAGAGACCTCAGAAACTACTGAAGAGATAACAGAAGATCAGTCTCCAAAACAATCTACAGAAGAATTTTTAGAAAATTTTGATTGGCTTTCTTATCAAGAAGCAGCAGAAGTTGTTGATGAAAAGAAGTATAAAGAATTTGAAAAGCTTGTTCATGAAAATTTTGTGGACACACAGCATACTGATGTAATTCTGGGCACAGTCACACACATGACTGATCGTGAAGCAATTATTGACATCAATGCAAAATCTGAGGGTGTCATTTCATTAAATGAATTTAGATACAATCCTGACCTAAAGGTTGGTGACACTGTTGAAGTGATTGTTGACATTAGAGAAGATAAAACAGGACAACTTGTCCTATCCCACCGAAAGGCTCGCGTGATAAAAGCTTGGGATCGTGTCAACGAAGCACATGACAACGGCGAAGTCGTAACAGGCTTTGTAAAGTGTCGCACCAAAGGAGGTATGATCGTCGACGTATTTGGGATTGAGGCGTTTTTGCCTGGTTCACAAATCGATGTGAAGCCAATACGTGATTATGATCAGTATGTAAATAAAAACATGGAATTTAAGATTGTCAAAATCAATCATGAGTTCAAAAATGTTGTTGTATCTCACAAGGCACTTATCGAGGCAGACATTGAAGAGCAAAAGAAAGAAATCATCTCACAACTCGAAAAAGGACAGGTACTAGAAGGAATTGTCAAAAACATAACCTCTTATGGTGTGTTTATCGATTTGGGTGGTGTTGATGGACTTGTACATATCACAGATTTGTCATGGAATCGAATCAATCATCCAGGAGAGATTTTAGAAATCGATCAAAAACTAAATGTAGTTATCCTTGATTTTGATGATGATAAATCACGGATCCAATTAGGTGTAAAACAACTGAGCCAGCATCCTTGGGAAGCCCTCAGTGGAGACCTCAAACAAGGTGATGTGATTGATGGTAAAGTTGCTGTCATTGCTGACTATGGTGCATTTATCGAAGTCGCACCAGGTGTTGAGGGTCTTGTTCATGTGTCTGAAATGTCATGGAGTACTCACATGCGCTCGGCACAAGACTTTGTAAATGTTGGTGACGAGGTTAAGGTTTCTATTTTATCTCTTGATCGAGAGGAGAGAAAAATGTCTTTGGGAATGAAGCAGCTAACGCCAGACCCATGGACAGATATTACCTCAAAATACCCTGTTGGTTCAAAACACAAAGGAGTTATTAGAAACTTTACAAACTTTGGTGTATTTGTCGAACTTGAGGAAGGAATTGATGGACTTATTTATATTTCTGAATTGTCTTGGACCAAAAAAGTAAAGCACCCATCAGAGGTGGTTACTGTTGGTCAGGACTTAGAAGTGGTGGTACTTGAACTAGACGTTGAAGGACGAAAACTCAGCTTAGGTCATAAGCAAGTACAAGAAAATCCTTGGAATAAATATCAAAATGAGTATGCTGAGGGTACAGTGATTGAGTCGTCTATTCATGAGCTAGTCGACAAAGGTGCAACAGTTATTCTCAATGAAGACATCACTGCTTTTGTTCCAAATCGTCATCTTGAAAAAGAGGATGGGAATAAACTCAAAAAAGGAGAGTCTGCAGAATTTAAAGTAATTGAATTCAACAAAGACTATAAGCGTGTTGTGCTATCGCATAGTGCTATTTATAAGGAGATGGAAAAAGAAATCGTAAAAAAATCAAAGAAGAAAGCTGCCAAAAAGGAAGTTTCTACTTTGGGTGATATTGACACTCTTGCCAATCTCAAAAAGAAGATGAATGAGGAAGAAAATGAGGATTAACTCAAGTTCTTTATCTATCTATAAAAAAAGCGCTGTTTAGCGCTTTTTTTATTGGGAAATAATATCACTGATATACGTCCCTACTTCTGAAGTTGTAAAGCTTTTATCAGGGTATATATCAGTAGTGCCAACGTTGTTGTCGATCGTTTTCTGAACTGCATCACGAATCGCATTTGCTTCATCAACCATCTCAAAATGATCGAGCATCATCGCTGCTGATAGTATGGTTGCAGTTGGGTTGGCGATTCCTTTGCCTTTGCCTTGTGGGAAAGAACCATGTATTGGCTCAAACATCGCATAACGATCCCCAATTGAGGCAGATGCCAAAAGACCTATTGATCCTCCAATGACACTCGCTTCATCAGAAATGATATCACCAAATAGATTTCCTGTGAGAATAACATCAAACTGTGCAGGGTTTAACACCATTTGCATCGCTGCGTTATCGACAAACAAAAAATCGAGTTCAACATCTTTATATTCGCTGCTGTGGAGCTCTGTCACAACACTTCTCCAAAGACGAGAAGAGGCAAGGACATTTGCTTTATCAACCAAAGTCAGCTTGTTTTTCCGTTTGCCAGCAGCCTTAAACGCTAGGTGAGCAACACGTAAAATTTCTTCTTTGCTATAGGTGCACAAATCAGATGCAACCCCTTTGTCGTTCATCTCTTTTTTTTCACCAAAATAAATCCCACCTGTTAACTCTCTGTAAATCACCAAATCAACACCTTCAATTCGATTTCGTTTCAAGGGAGAACTACTGATGAGACTGTCATAAATTGTGACAGGACGCACATTACAAAAGAGGTTGAGTGCTTTACGCAACGCTAGCAGCCCCTGTTCAGGACGCACTTTTGCATTGGGTTCATTGTCATATTTTGGCTCACCAATTGCACCAAACAAGATTGCATCACTCGACTTGCAAATCTCAAGTGTTTTGTCTGGCAATGGATTGCCAGTTTCGTCGATCGCAACAGCACCCATAAGGGCATGTTCGTATGTGAAAGAGTGGTGATACTTTTTTGCAACTACTTGGAGTACTTTTATCGCTTCAGTGATGATCTCTGGACCAATGCCATCTCCTGCTAAAACAGCAATATTTTTATGCATTTCTTTTCCTTTCAAATTTTTCAATCTTTTTCTTGTTGTTGATCAAATAATCAATATCATCATATCCATTGATCAAACAAGTCTTTTTGTAGGAGTTGATTTCAAAGTCAATATGAAAACCTATTGATGGAATTTCAACAAATTGCTGTTCTAAATCAATGATAAATTCACATTTTGGATTTTCTTTCATCTCTTCAAAAATTGTTTGCAGTTGCTCTTCATTTACTTGAACGGGGAGTAAGCCGTTGTTAAGGGCATTGCCTTTAAAAATATCTGCAAAGAAGCTTGATATCACAACTTTAAACCCATAATCACTAAGTGCCCAAGCAGCATGCTCACGACTTGACCCACAGCCAAAGTTATTGCCAGCGATAAGTATGGATCCAGTGTAGGTTGGATCATTCAGAATAAAATCAGAGATGGGTTTGTTGTTGTTGTCGTATCGCCAGTCACGAAAGAGATTGTCTCCAAAGCCTTTTCGATCTGTTGCCTTTAAAAATCGAGCAGGAACAATTTGGTCAGTATCCACGTTTTCAATTTCCAAGGGAATGGCTGTGTGTTGTAAACGCGTAAATTTTTCCATTATGATTGGGTTATATCGACAATTTTCCCTTCTATGGCAGCAGCAACGGCAGTAAGTGGGCTTGCCAAAATCGTACGTGCACCAGGGCCTTGACGACCTTCAAAATTTCGATTGGATGTTGAAACGCAATATTCTCCTGCAGGAATTTTATCATCATTCATTGCCAAGCATGCCGAGCACCCTGGTTGTCTAATCTCAAATCCTGCTTCTTCAAATATAGTTCCCAAGCCCTCATCTTGTATTTGTTTTGCAACTTGTTGTGAGCCTGGAACAATTAGCGCATTGACATTCTTTGCTTTTTTCTTCCCTTTGATGTAGTCAGAAGCAACTCGAAAATCCTCGATTCTAGAATTTGTACAACTCCCAATAAAGACATAATTGATAGGTAACCCCTTGAGTGTATCTCCCTGATCAAAGCCCATATAAGCCAAAGATTTCTGAAAGGATTCGTTTTGTGAGGAGGGAATTTTCTCTTGAACTCCAATGCCCATCCCTGGGTTTGTTCCATAGGTGATCATTGGGCCAATATCATCAGCATCAAAACTGTATTCTTTATCAAAAACAGCATCAGTGTCAGAGGGTAGGGACTGCCAATGCTTGATCTTGTCTTCCAACTCTTCATCAGAGGGTGCAAATTCTCTTCCCTTCATGTAGTCAAAAGTTGTTTGGTCTGGCGCAATCATCCCACCACGAGCACCCATCTCAATACTCATATTGCAAACGGTCATACGACCTTCCATACTCATATTTTCAAACACTTCGCCAGCATATTCCACAAAATAGCCAGTTCCTGAATCTGTTCCGAGTTGTGCAATAATGTAGAGAATGACGTCTTTTGGATGAACACCTTTTTTGAGCTTACCATTGACTGTAATTCGCATGCTTTTCGGTTTGCTTACCAACAAGCATTGACTTGCAAAAACCTGCGCAACTTGACTTGTACCAATCCCAAAAGCAATCGATCCAAAAGCGCCATGTGTTGAGGTGTGACTATCTCCACAAACCATTGTCATTCCAGGTTGAGTGATGCCCAACTCTGGACCAATGACGTGCACGATCCCTTGGTAGGGGTGGCCTAGACCATAGAGTTCAATATTGTGTTCATCACAATTTTTACGCAATTGCGCAACTTGGTTTCTCGACAATTCATCTTTGATGGGAAGGTGTTGGTTGAGCGTTGGAACGTTGTGATCTGCAGTAGCAACAATTTGCTTTGGTCTAAAGACAGGGATTTTTTTGTCCTTCAACACTGCAAAAGCTTGCGGGCTCGTTACTTCGTGAATCAAATGTTTATCGATGTAAAGAATATCAAGACCATCTTCTAGTTGATCGACAACATGGCTGTCCCAAACCTTGTCAAATAGTGTTTTTCCCATCCTATTTGGTTTACTTATGAGTTCAGATTTGCAAGATCAACAATTCCGAGGATATCATCATCATTGATTTCTTTGTGTGTATCTGCAAACTTCAAAAATTGTTCGTAAACTTTGTCCAGTTGTAGCTTGGTCAGTTCTATGCCAATATTTTTGGCACGATAGGCCAGAGCTGCGCGCCCACTGCGAGCAGTCAATACAATTGCAGATGTTTCAACTCCAACGTCATGTGGGTCAATGATTTCGTAGGTTTCTCTATTCTTGATGACACCATCCTGATGAATGCCAGAACTGTGGGCAAAGGCATTTGCTCCAACGATTGCTTTGTTGGCTTGCACACTCATCCCCATCGATTCAGAAACCATTTGAGAGGTATCGTACAACAGTTTGGTGTTGATATTTGTATCCAATTGCAAATGAGGATGTTGTCGCATGATCATCACCACTTCTTCTAGAGAGGTGTTTCCAGCGCGTTCTCCAATCCCATTGATGGTGCATTCGATTTGACGCGCACCATTGACAGCACCTGCAATAGAATTTGCAGTTGCAAGACCCAAATCATTGTGGCAATGACAAGAAATGATAGCTTTTTCTATTCCATTTACATTTTCGACTAGATATTTGATTTTTGCCCCATAGTCTTCAGGCAAGCAATATCCAGTCGTGTCAGGGATGTTCAAAACAGTTGCGCCAGCCTTGATGACCTCTTCACAAACTTTGGCAAGAAAATCATTATCTGTTCGCCCAGCATCCTCTGCATAGAACTCTATGTCCTCAACATATTGTTTGGCATGTTTAACAGCTCCAACAGCACGTTCTATAATTTTCTCACGACTCGAATTAAACTTATGCTTGATATGCGAGTCTGAGGTACCTATTCCTGTGTGAATTCTTGGATGTTTTGCATATTGAAGTGCTTGGGCAGCAACATCGATATCTTTTTCAACAGCACGTGTTAGTCCACATACAGATGCATTGGTAACAACCTTTGAAATTTCTTCAACAGAATGAAAATCACCAGGACTGGAAATTGGAAATCCAGCTTCGATGACATCAACACCCAGCTTGTCCAATCGAGTGGCAATATGAAGTTTTTGTTGAGTGTTTAACTTGCAACCTGGAACCTGTTCACCATCACGCAAAGTGGTGTCAAAAATGTGAACTTTATCTTTTGGCATAAACAATTATATAACAATTGTATAAAGCAAATTTAAATCAAAAATATGGCTCAAAAAAATGTATATTTATGAATTGCCAAAATTTAATTTTATATCATTTGACTTTTTGAAATTTTTCTATGCGTAATTTCCAAAAAGAGTCTCTTTTTCAGTTGATTAAATCTTTATCAAAATCAGAAAAAAGGCAGTTTAAACTTTATGCAAATCGATTGCAATCCAATTCGGATACAAAGTTTATTGCTCTTTTTAACCTCTTGGATAAAATGAATGACTATGATGAGCAAAAGATTTTGCAATCAAAAATTGTGAAGCGTGAACAGCTCTCAAATGTAAAGAGTCATTTGTACAAGCAGATTTTAATCAATTTGAGATTATCGGCTTCAACAAAAAATAAGAGACTGCAATTGCGCGAACAACTTGATTATGTGTACATTCTGTACAATAAGGGGCTCTATGATCAAAGCTTACTCATGCTTCAGCGTGTGAAAGCACAAGCTGAAAAGCTGGACGATACTGCTGTGGTGTCACATGCTGTAGAATTTGAAAAAGAAGTGCAGACGCAATACCTCTCCAAAACAAGCTTTGCTTATGTCGATGAACTTGTCAGTCAATCTTTAGAAAATGCCACTCATAACCTCACCAAATCAAAACTGTCTAGTTTGTCTTTAATGCTCCACGCCAAAAATGTGCATTTTGGATATGTGAAGAATGATAAAGAATACAATGAAATTACAAAGTTTTTCGAGTCTCAAATCGAGGAAATTGATTTGGAAACTGCAGGACTGTCCGAAACCTACTGGTACTACAGCTCCTATTTACTGTATAGTATTCTTGTGCAAGATCTTCTTTCGGCATTTAAATTTGCAAACAAGCTGATAGAACTTTTCTTTTTGTCACCAGAGATGATTGCTTTGCATCCAGTGTTTTTTATTCGGGGTCATCAATATCTATTTGAAATTTTATTTTTATTAAAATATCGATCCAAATTTAAAATTGCATTGGAAAGATTTGAGTCAACGATATCACTCCCCAGCTTTCCGAGTAACCACAACATTTCACCCTATATTTTTATGGGTAAATACAACAATAAAATCAATTTTCACTTTTTGGAGGGGAGTTTTGAAGAGGCTGTTCCTCTGATTCCTGATGTTTTGGATGGATTGGCTCAGCATAGCGATCAGCTCGATCAGCACAATATTATGGTCATGTATTACAAAGTTGCTTGTATTTATTTTGGTGCTGAAAATCATGCAAAATGCATCGAATATTTGCAATTTATCATCGATGATAAATCTTTACGAGTTCATCAAGATTTAATGTGTTTTTCGAGGGTGTTAAACGTCGTTGCACACTATGATGCAGGCTTAGATTATGAAATTGAAAAGCAAGTGAAACAGACATATAAGTTTTTATTAAAAATGGATGAGCTTCAGTCGGTTCAGAAAGAGCTCATTCGATTTTTGAGGAGTTTGACTGACATCTACCCAAGTGAATTGAAGCAAGCATTTCGCAAACTGCACGCGTCATTAAAGAATTTTGAAAATGATCCATATGAAAAGCGTTCATTTCTGTATTTGGACATATTGTCATGGTTAGAAAGCAAAATTGAAAATCGCTCGATAGGGGAGATCATTCGCGAAAAAGCAACTTTACTCATTCGTTAGCAGGCATTCCAAATCACATCATTTGGAGTTGGTGCGAGAAACGTCATCTCCTCTTTTTTAGTTGGATGAATCAAAGTAAGCGAACGAGCATGAAGGTGAATACTGCCATTTTTGTTGGGTCGTTTGGCGCCATATTTCAAATCCCCTTTGATGTGCAGTCCAACTGCTGCGAGCTGTGCACGAATCTGATGATGTCTTCCTGTTTCGAGTTCAATGTCTAAAACGTGATATGATTTTAGTTGTTTTACAGAACGATAATGAAGAATAGCTTTCTTTGTATTTGGGGTGTTTTTGGGGTAGTGAAAGGATTTGTTTTTTGAAGGTTTTTTTCTGAGGTAGTGCTCCAAAGTTGCCTTTGGCTCAGGAGTTCCAGAAACAACGGTTCGATATATTTTTTTTGGAATTCGTTCTTTAAATTGCTGACTGAGTCGTGAGAGTGCTTTTGAAGTTCTGGCAAGCACAATCACACCTGATGTAGGTCTGTCGAGACGATGAACCAAACCCAAAAACACCTCACCAGGCTTTTGATATTTATCCTTGATGTATTTCTTTGCAAGATCGACAAGGGACTTGTCGCCAGTTTTGTCACCCTGAACAAGTAAACCAGCAGTTTTGTTGACAACTAATATCTGGTTGTCTTCGTAAATTACAGATAGCGCTGACAATTAGTACTGTTCGTTTTGATTCGGAAATTCAACAGACTTCACGTCTGAAACATATTCTTCAATCGCCTTTTTCATTTCTTCATAAAGGTTCATATACCTTCTTAAAAAGCGAGGGTTAAACTCGTTTGTTAATCCTATAAGATCATGAATCACAAGGACTTGCCCATCCACATCAGCTCCAGCTCCAATGCCAATCACTGGGATACTTAACTGTTGTGCAACTTTCTTTGCCAGTTGGGAGGGTATTTTTTCCAAAACCAATGCAAAACAACCGAGTTCTTCTAGCTTTTTTGCGTCAGAAAGAAGCTTTTTTGCCTCTTCTTCTTCCTTAGCTCGCACAGAATAGGTGCCAAATTTATAGATGGATTGGGGTGTGAGACCAAGGTGTCCCATCACAGGAATACCTGCGTTAAGGATTTTGGTGATTGACTTTTCAATTTCTTTTCCACCTTCCATTTTGACTGCGTGCGCACCAGATTCTTTCATGATTCTTATCGATGAACGAAGCGCCTCTTGAGAGTCTGATTGATAGCTGCCAAAAGGCAAATCCACAACAACAAGTGCACGCTTGCTGGCTCGCACAACACCCGAGGCATGGTAAATCATTTGTTCAAGAGTGATTGGAACTGTTGTTTCATGACCTGACATGACATTTGATGCAGAATCGCCAACAAGAATCACATCCACATGAGCAGCATCCACAACAGTCGCCATCGAATAGTCGTATGCAGTGAGCATAGTGATCTTCTCCTTCGAAGCTTTCATCTCACTGAGACTGTTTGTGGTCACTCTTTTATAATCTTTTACTGACTTAGACATGGCACAAATTTGCTCAAAAATACATTATATAGTCGAACAATGCGATAACTGACACCCTGTCAGTATAAAGCCAATGGCATAGTCATTGAATCAAGGTTGAAAAATATTAATCATGAGTAAAATAATCGGTATTGATTTAGGAACAACAAATTCTTGTGTTTCTGTCATGGAAGGAAACGAGCCAGTTGTGATTCCAAATGCAGAAGGAAAACGAACAACCCCATCTGTTATTGCTTTTGTCGAAGGTGGTGAAATCAAGGTTGGCGATCCAGCAAAACGACAAGCTGTGACCAATCCAACAAAAACCATTTCTTCTGTCAAACGATTTATGGGAAATAAGTTTTCTGAATCATCCAAAGAAGTAAAACGTGTTCCATATTCAGTTGTGAAGGGTGACAACAACACCCCACGAGTTGATATCGATGGTCGTTTGTACACACCCCAAGAGCTTTCGGCAATGATTTTGCAAAAAATGAAGAAAACAGCTGAGGATTATTTAGGACAAACTGTTACAGATGCTGTTATAACTGTGCCTGCTTATTTCAATGATGCACAGCGTCAAGCGACGAAAGAAGCAGGTGAAATTTCGGGTTTGAAAGTCCACAGAATCATCAACGAACCAACTGCTGCTGCTTTGGCTTATGGCCTTGACAAAGGTGGTAGTGATAAAAAAATAGCAGTGTATGACCTTGGTGGTGGTACATTTGATATATCAGTTCTCGAGCTAGGGGATGGTGTTTTTGAGGTATTATCAACCAATGGGGATACTCACCTTGGAGGTGATGATTTTGACGAGGTGATTATCGACTGGCTTGCAGATGAGTTTAAGTCAACTGAAGATGTTGATCTTCGCAAAGACCCGATGGCACTTCAGCGATTGAAAGAAGCAGCTGAAAAGGCTAAAATCGAATTGTCGTCATCAACCCAAACTGAAATCAACTTGCCTTATGTTACAGCAACTGCCTCTGGGCCAAAACACCTTGTACAAACACTGACCAGAGCTAAGTTTGAGCAGTTGTCTGCTGAATTGGTGAAACGCTCGATGAAACCTGTCAAGAATGCACTTTCCGATGCTGGACTGTCAACAGATGAGATCGATGAGGTGATCTTGGTTGGTGGTTCAACTCGGATTCCAGTGATTCAAGAAGAAGTTGAAAAATTCTTTGGAAAGAAGCCATCAAAAGGTGTAAACCCCGACGAAGTTGTAGCTGTAGGCGCTGCAATTCAGGGAGGTGTACTCACAGGAGATGTTAAAGACGTCTTATTGTTGGATGTCACACCACTTTCTTTAGGGATCGAAACGATGGGTGGTGTTCTCACGAAGTTAATCGATGCAAACACAACGATTCCTACGAAAAAGTCACAGGTGTTTTCAACAGCTGCTGACAATCAACCCTCTGTCGAGATTCATGTTTTGCAAGGCGAGCGTCCAATGGCTGCTGATAATAAAACAATTGGTAGATTTCACTTGGATGGGATTCCACCAGCACCTAGAGGTACGCCTCAGATTGAGGTGACTTTTGATATCGATGCCAATGGTTTGATTCATGTTACTGCACTCGATAAAGCAACAAACAAATCGCAAGATATTCGTATTGAGGCTTCATCAGGATTGACAGAAGAAGAAATTGAAAAGATGAAAAAAGAGGCAGAGGCGAATGCAGATGCAGATAAGAAAGCCAAAGAGCAAGTAGATACGCTCAATAACGCCGATGCAATGATCTTCCAAACCGAAAAGCAATTGAAAGAGTTTGGCGATAAGTTGTCAGATGACAAGAAAAAGCCAATTCAGGATGCTTTAGAAGCCCTCAAAAAGGCTTATGAGGCGAAGGATGTTGTGGCGATACCCCCTGCACTAGACAGCATCAATGAGGCTTGGAAAAATGCTTCTGAAGAGATGTATAAAGCGCAAGCCGATCAGGGGGCTTCTGCAGATGGACAAGCAGATGCAGGCGCATCAGCTGGCGAGACCAACGACGAGGATGTTGAGGATGTTGACTTCGAAGAAGTGAAGTAACACTTTATATTTTTGTTCGTATAACATAAATAAACGCACTGTTAGCAGTGCGTTTTTGTATTTTAGCAAACGTTATGGATAAATCTGCACTTCTCAAAAAAATCAATGAAAGAAATCGAGGAACGCTGATGCAAACCCTCAAGATTGAATTCACTGACATCGGAGATGATTTTTTGATCGCACGTATGCCTGTAACTGCTGCAGTTCATCAGCCAGATGGTGTTTTGCATGGTGGTGCTACTGCAGCGCTAGCTGAGACAGTTGGGAGTTCTGCAGCAGCTGTTTTTTGTAATCAAGAAGGGCATATGCTGCGAGGAATCGACATTTCTGCAAAGCACGTGAGAGGTGTACGAACAGGTTATGTATATGCTAAAGCAATGCCTCTACACAAGGGAAAAACAATGCAAGTATGGTCAATTGAAATCACTGATGATGAACAGCGATTGGTGTCATCATGTTCATTGACGACACTTGTTCTTCCCCTCAAAAAATAACCCATTTGACCCAGTTATCGTTTTTTGGAGAGATTGAAAAGCACTTAAAGAGCAAATTGCCATTTGTTGTGTTTCGACATCCAAATAAGACTCTATTGACAGCATTTCTCGATCACAACCAATCACCCAAACCAAAAACCAAATTTGTTGTCAGTCATTTTGAATCGTCAAAATATTTTTCAATTTACCCAGATCAAATCCTGCACACTGATCTTAGTATTGATGAAATACCCAGTCAATCAAAACAGTTAGAGTGGAATGATTTAGAACAGAAACAAAAGAATCATACAAGCCTCATTATCAAGGCTATAAACAGTATGCAACAATCCCCTCTGAATAAGGTTGTGTTGGCAACTGTACTCGAATTTAATGGATTGTCAAAATCACCAATTGATTATTTTAAAACGATTCTAGCGCAATACAAAAATACTTTCAATTATCTGCTTTTTCATCCCAAATATGGCCTGTGGATGGGCGCAACTCCTGAACGACTGATTACAATGCAACAGTCCCATTTGACCACAATGGCATTGGCTGGCACTCGACCTTTGGGTAGCAGCTCATGGGGAGAAAAGGAAAAGGAAGAGCAGGTGTTTGTTGTGAATGAAATTGTAAACACACTGCGCATGTACACATCAGATGCATCGATACAATGTGCCGATGCAAAAACCATTCGTGCAGGACAGTTGGAGCACCTACAAACGACCATCATTGCAGAGCTAAATATTTCTCCTCTCGAAGCAGCAAACGCACTACATCCCACACCTGCTATTGGTGGAGTACCGAAAGAGATGGCGCTTGACTTTATCAAAACTCATGAGCAATTGGATCGATCTTTGTACGCTGGCTTTTTGGGGGTGATAGATCGAGACAAAACAGATCTGTATGTCAACCTTCGTTGCATGACAATTCAAGATGACAAGGCTTTGGTATATGTTGGAGGTGGAATCACTGAAAAAAGCAATCCTCAAGATGAGTGGCAAGAGGTGATGGATAAAGCAAACACCATGGGTCGTATATTGACGACTTAACAACTGCGTATTTTGTACATTTGCCGTTGCTATGAATCTCTCAACAATTCCTGTTGTACGATCGGTTATTCAACAACTACTCAATTATGAGGTTTGTCATGTTGTGATCGCGCCAGGCTCTAGAAGTGCGCCCATCACTGTTGGGCTGACCACTCATTGTGGATTCACAACCTATAGCATCGTTGATGAACGCTCTGCAGCTTTCTTTGCTCTTGGTCTTGCACAACAACTTCAAAAACCAGTTGCAGTGCTATGTACCTCTGGCTCAGCTCTGTTAAACATCTATCCTGCTATTGCAGAGGCTTATTACAGTCAGTATCCAATTGTGGTGCTGAGCGCTGATCGACCTACCTATCAAATTGATATTGGAAATGGCCAAACAATAAGGCAAAAGGGGGTGTTTTCAAAACATATTGTTTCTGAAACCACACTTCTACAAGATGTAACGCACAACCAAGCAGCAATCATTGAGAGCAATACCCAGATGTTAATTGATTCAAAATCAGCAACTAAGGAAATTGAACGCTCACAACAAGCCATTGAAAAGAAAAACAACACTAAGCTTGAAGAGGTATTGTCTCAAATGTATGTTCACAAAGGCCCTGTTCATATCAATATTCCTTTGGAAGAGCCATTGTACGACTTCGATGAGGTATCAGATTTCACTCCCCAGCAGCAACAGCAGTTGACTACCCCTCACACCAAACAGCACAAGGATTTTGCATCCAAATGGCTTGAGTCAAAACGCATTCTTTTCGTTGTCGGAACACTGCCACCCAATCGTCTAAACGAAAAGATCATTTCCATGCTTGCCAATGACCCCAGAGTTGTTGTTTTGCATGAAATCAATTCCAACATCAGCCATGACAACTTCATCGCACATATTGATAGGGTGATCATCCCCATCGAGAAAAAGAAAAACAGCCAAGACATTTTTCAATCGTTATGCCCTGATCTGTTGGTGACAATGGGAGGGATGGTTGTTTCAAAAAAAATCAAATCAGTATTGCGATCCTATACTAGTGTTTCGCACTATCACATCGGCACAGATCGAGCACTTGACACCTATTATTTGGGTGTAGAACACATCGAGATCGAACCAAACTCTTTTTTGAGAGGGTTGGCACCTAATTCTGATACTGAATCGAGCTATCAACAACAGTGGCTTCAGCTGGCTAAGCAAAGAGAAATCGCGCATCAAAAGTTTTGTAGAAAGTTGCCCTTCAGCGATTTGTATGTGTTTGATAAAATCATGCGTTCGATACCTATAAATTACAATATCCAATGGGCAAATAGTTCGCCCATTCGATATGCACAACTGTTTGCCAAAGCAGGAGCGTCCTCCTATTGCAACAGAGGCACAAGTGGAATTGAAGGCAGTATCTCAACGGCAGTGGGCGCATCAGTGGTTAGTGAAACACCAACGCTGATGATCACAGGTGATTTAAGTTTTTTTTATGACTCAAACGCATTGTGGAACAAATACATCCCACCCAATTTTCGATTGATATTGGTGAACAATGGTGGGGGTGGTATTTTTAGGATATTACCCAACGCCAAGGAAACACCTGATTTTGAAACATATTTTGAAACAAAGCATCGCAGAACAGCCAAATGGATGGCAAAACAATATGGCTTGACCTACAAAAGAGTTCGAAGTGGCCTTGGTTTAAGGCTAGCATTGGGTCGATTTTTCTCAGCTTCAAGTCGTGGGAAAATATTAGAAATATGCACGCCATCCAACACCAATGATTTAGTTTTACAGACCTATTTTGATTTTTTGACCAATCAATCAGATTAAGTCTTAATTTTGTAAAAAAATATATATGAAAGCAGTTTGGAAATCCATAAAAACCTATTCTGATATTTTATTTGAACATTACAATGGGGTTGCAAAAATCACCATCAATCGACCTGAGGTTTACAATGCATTTCGTCCTGAGACCAATGCACAGATGCTAGATGCTATCGAGATTTGTCGTGAGCGTGACGACATCGATATCGTTCTTTTCACAGGTACTGGCGACAAAGCCTTTTGCAGTGGTGGAGATCAAAATGTAAAGGGTATTGGAGGTTATATTGGAGATGATGGCGTTCCTCGCTTGAATGTTCTAGACTTGCATAAAAGGATTCGTGAACTGCCAAAACCTGTCATTGCGATGGTCAATGGATATGCGATTGGTGGAGGTCATGTTCTTCATGTTGTTTGTGACCTAACCATTGCAAGTGAAAATGCCATTTTTGGTCAGACTGGCCCTAAAGTTGGCAGTTTTGATGGAGGCTTTGGATCTTCTTATTTGGCACGTCATGTGGGGCAAAAAAAGGCACGTGAGATTTGGTTCTTGTGCAAGCAATACAGTGCCCAAGAAGCTTTAGAAATGGGATTGGTAAACAGAGTTGTGCCACTGAAAGACCTTGAGTCTGCAACATTGGAATGGTGTGATCTCATGCAGCAACGTAGCCCTTTGGCACTTCGAATGATCAAGCGTAGTTTAAATGCAGAGTTGGATGGCCAACATGGCTTGATGCAACTCGCTGGGGATGCCACGCTGTTGTACTACCTCACTGATGAGGCGCAAGAAGGAAAAAATGCCTTTTTGGAAAAACGCCGACCTGACTTTGATAAATATCCGAAGTTCCCATAATGAACAGCCAGATCTGTGAATAAAGTCTCTTTTTTTACTTGGATTAAGGCTGCTCGCTTGCGAACAATTCCTCTTTCTATCTCTGGAATACTAGTTGGTTCGTCAATGGCATATCAAAAGAATGAGTTTGATCTCGTTGTCTTCGTTTTTGCGATTCTTACAACTGTGAGTTACCAACTTTTGTCCAATTTTGCCAATGATTATGGGGATGGAGTGAAAGGTACTGACAATGCGTCAAGGCTTGGGCCAAAACGAATTCTTCAATCTGGTTTGATCACGAGAGATCAGCTACGCAAAACAATCTTTTCCATCACTGCTGTTGCTGTTTTATTCACCATTTTACTTGTGTATAGTGCCCTTGGATTGAGTCAAACTTCGCTGACCTTTTTGGGCTTAGGGTTTTTCGCAATCGTTGCTGCTATTCGATATACGATTGGTTCTAACGCATATGGTTATAAAGGCCTTGGAGATCTGTTTGTTTTTCTGTTCTTCGGCTGTGTGAGTGTTTTTGGGAGTCATTTTTTATACACAAATGAGTTTGATCCATCATTGATTTACCCTGCTTTTTCAATCGGACTGCTATCGGTTGGTGTTCTCAATATCAATAATATGCGTGATCGAGTGAACGACAAACAGTTTGGGAAAGCAACCATTGCTGTTCGTTTGGGTGCTAGCTATGTTATGTTTTACCATTCCTTTTTAGTTCTTGTACCAATCATTTTGACTGCTGCCTCTGGCTTTATATATGATGCTGTTTCGATTGTTGTATTGTCAATCATTATGTTGATTCCTGTGATGATACACCTCAAGGTTGTTTTTCAAAACAAATCAGAGAAATTACTTGATTTAGAGCTCAAAAAAATTGCCCTGCTCACATTTTTCTATGCCATTTTGTTCAGTGTTTTTTCAATAGTTTCAGTAGTATGAAATTCACTTGGTTAAAGCATAGCCTTCAGTTCAAAACCCCAAGTGGAACATCTAGAGGGGTGCTGAACGACAAAGACAGTTGGTTGATTCAAATGACCAGAGATGGAAAAACAGGTATTGGGGAATGCAGCATCATTGAGGGCTTAAGCCCAGAGTCGCCTGAAATTGTTGAAGATATTTTAGAAGAAATCCCTCGATATATACATAAAGGAAAGGATTTTTTGTTGCAACGCTATAGCAGTTCACCAGCCATGCAATTTGCCCTAGAGATGGCTTTTTCAGGTTTGGAGTCGTTACACCCACTACTGCATTTTGATACAGCTTTTGTTCATGACCAACAAATGATTCCAATCAATGGTTTGATATGGATGAATGATGTTGAAAGTATGATGACCCAACTCGAACAAAAAATAAACCTTGGATTTTCGTGTATTAAAATTAAAGTAGGAGCACTTGATTTTGTGTCTGAATGCAAACTGTTGGCGAGCATACGAAAACGATACCAGGACACTGATGTCGAGCTACGCGTTGACGCAAATGGTGCTTTTCAAAACAATGAGGTGATGCAGAAGTTGGAGCATCTATCGAAATATAATATCCATTCCATCGAACAGCCAATTGCGCCAGGTCAATGGGATGAAATGGCTGCCATTTGCAATCAATCGCCTATCCCCATAGCACTGGATGAAGAACTAATTGGAGTGCATTCTGAAAACAATAAAGCTGATCTGTTGCAACACATAAAGCCTCAATATATCATTCTCAAACCCAGTCTTGTAGGAGGGTGGCAAGGAGCAGATCAATGGGTTTCAATTGCCGAAAAACAATCGACTGGGTGGTGGGCTACAAGTGCTTTGGAAAGTAATATTGGTTTGAACGCAATTGCACAATGGTTGAGCACTAAAGAAATCTCTATGCCTCAGGGACTTGGGACAGGAGGTCTTTTTACCAACAATATCGATACACCTTTGTATATTAGTGGGCAACATTTGGGATTTGATCGCGTTAAACTTCAAGAATTAAATTTGAAATAATGTTTTTGGAAAATGCATTTATCGGAAAAACAGAACTACTACGTTACACTGGAGGTACATTTATCGTCATCATTGCCTATTTTATCGCATCTGTCCCCTTTGGCGTTGCGATCGTGATGGAGCTCGGTGCTGAAAATGTTGCTGGGATGTCAGAGAATGAAATGCTTTCAATCCTCGATCCAAACACCACTCTTTTCTATATTCTTTTACCATTTGCAGCTGCTTTTTTTATGCTGCTATTGGTTGTTCGCTACATCCATAACTTACCCATAAGATTTCTAGTCACAAGTCGCAATTCTTTCGATTGGAAGCGTGTGTTTTTTTCCTTTGGACTTATTGCAGCATTGGCAATGATATCAGTTCTAGTAGATCAATACATTTCCCCTGAAGATTATGTTTGGAACTATGACCCTAACAAATTTTGGGGGCTTGTTCTCATCGCAGTGATCATGATACCACTGCAAACAACCGCCGAGGAGTTGCTCATGAGAGGGTATTTATTTCAGGGCATAGGGGTAGCCTTCAAAAATCGTCTTGCTCCATTGTTGATCACATCCATATCCTTTGGACTTCTTCACGCTTTCAACCCCGAAGTTGAAAAATTGGGTAATGGACTCATTTTAGCATATATCATAACTGGCTTATTTCTAGGCATGATTACACTTCTCGACGAAGGTTTAGAGCTTTCTATTGGCTTCCACGCTGCCAATAACCTGATCATTGCTTTACTCGTCACTGCTGACTGGACAGCTTTTCAAACAAATTCTATATATAAAGATGTTTCAGACCCTGTTTTAGTTGAGTTTATTGTAATGCCCTTGATTCTTTATGGCTTAGTGCTGTTTATTTTTTCTAAGAAATACAAATGGCATTCTTGGACATCCAAACTCGCTGGCCCTGTTACAAAAGAATGATCATGCATGCTGATTTTCGTCTCGATGGGATTTCTTATGATCGTGACAGCCTGTTGTCTTTTTCTCATGCGCTTTGCAATGCAAAAAATGAATACCAAATCGAGCTGGGTCAATTTCTCTTAGAATGGTTGTCCGATAGTCCTGATATCAAACTTCAAACCAGTGGATCGACAGGAAAGCCGACTGAAATCATCGCACAAAAATCGATGTTGGTTACCTCTGCCATGACAACCATAAACACCCTAGGACTCCTACCAACCCAAAAGGCTCTTTTGTGCCTACCAGTGCGCTATATCGCAGCGAAGATGATGCTGATTCGAGCGCTTTTGGCTGGCTTATGGATTGATGTTGTAAAACCCTCTTCAACCCCTAGTTCTTCAACAAATACCTATGATTTTACTGCAATGACACCTCATCAGTTGGGGAATTCAATTGCAGATTTAAATCGTTTTAAACAGGTGATTGTGGGAGGTGCTACTGTAGATGATCATTTGCGAAAGGCAGTGAAAGGGCATGCCAGTACAATTTATGCAACCTTCGGAATGACAGAGACTTACAGTCATGTTGCCCTTCAAAACCTAAGCCGAGGAGAAGAGCATTATACTGCTGTTGCGCAGGTAAAGTTTTCAAAACAAGGGGATAACTTGGTGATTCATGCCCCTCATATTGGCATCGAAAAACTCATCACGACAGACTGTGTAGATTTGATATCATCTACCAAATTTGTTTGGAAGGGGAGAAGTGATTTTGTGATAAATTCTGGGGGGATTAAACTGCATCCCGAACAGATTGAGAAACAGCTAACGTCAGTCATTTCAACTCCTTTTTTTGTGTTTGGGTTACCAGATCAACAATTGGGTGAATCCTTGTCGATTGTATTTGAAGGCAATATCCCTGATGAGGCTCAATCAATAATTTTGAAACTCGAGACACTTCGCAAGCACGAAATGCCAAAAAATTATTTTGTACTTTCGAAGTTCGTACGTTCAAACGGAAAAATACAACGCAAATTAACTCTTCAATCAATCGATTTTCATGAAGTTCAATAAAAATGTAATTTTTGCTATTGCCTCACTGATACTAACAATCATCGGTATTGTAATTATCCTATTGGGTGCAATAAAGTATCCTGAATATATCTATTGGTCAAGTTTAACTGGGATTGGTTTCATCGCTGTTGGGTGGGCATTTAATGCGCTCAAAGGAAGGGTTTAATCCCCAATCATATCTTCAGGACGAACCCATTGATCAAACTCCTCAGCTGACAGATAACCTGTAGCAATCGCAGCATCGCGAAGCGATGTGCCTTCTTCATGTGCTTTTTGTGTAATCTCTGCTGCTTTGTAATACCCAATTTTTGTGTTTAATGCTGTAACAAGCATCAGCGAGTTGTCAACAAGTTTGTTGATCACATCAATATTTGGTTCAATCCCTTGCACACAATATTGATCGAAGCTCAACACTGCATCTGCGAGTAAACGAGCAGATTGCAGAAGATTGTTTGCAATGAGAGGTTTGAACACATTGAGCTCAAAATGTCCCTGTGCACCTCCAAAGGCAACAGCAACATCATTGCCAATGACCTGTGCACAAACCATAGTCAAGGCCTCACATTGCGTAGGGTTGACCTTGCCGGGCATTATTGAACTACCTGGTTCATTGGCAGGAATCGACAATTCGCCAATGCCTGAGCGTGGCCCACTTGACATCACTCGAATGTCATGCGCAATTTTGTTCAACGAAACTGCAACTTGTCGCAAAGCACCATGCGTTTCTACAAAAGCATCATGACTTGCCAATGCTTCAAATTTGTTTGGTGCTGTGACAAATGGATGCCCTGTAAATTCAGCAATATATGATGCTACTCGTTCGGCATAACCCTTGGGAGCATTGATGCCAGTACCGACTGCAGTTCCACCCAGTGCCAGCTCTGCTAGGTGTGGCAAGCTGTTTTCAATCGCTTTGATGCCATACCCAATTTGTGCAACATAGCCAGAAAACTCTTGCCCAAGACTAAGAGGTGTAGCATCCATCATGTGCGTACGACCGATTTTAATCACATTCTCAAACTCTTTCGATTTTTGAGAAAGTGTTTTTTTGAGTTGATGTAATGCTGGGAGTGTATTTTCAACAATCAGTTTATAGGCTGCAATATGCATTCCTGTTGGGAATGTGTCGTTGGAGGATTGTGACTTGTTTACATCATCATTTGGATGCAGTGTTTTTTCGCCTTCACCCAACGAATGACCTGCCAACACATGACCACGATTTGCCACGACTTCATTCACATTCATATTCGATTGCGTGCCTGAGCCTGTTTGCCATATTACAAGTGGAAATTGGTCGTCATGCTTACCTTCAAGGATTTCATCACATACGCGAGCAATGAGGTCTCGCTTGCTCTTTTCCAGTACGCCAAGCTCAGCATTCGTATATGCAGCAGCCTTTTTGAGGTAGGCAAACCCATAAATCAATTCGATGGGCATTGACCCTGGATTTCCGATTTTAAAATTGTTTCTCGATCGTTCAGTTTGTGCCCCCCAGTACTTATCGGCAGGGACTTTTACAACTCCTATAGTGTCTTTTTCGGCTCGGAATGACATGGAAATAAAACTTTGTACAAAGGTAACAAAAATCAAATGCTGTTTTTATCAACCTTTCTTGTGTGCATCAAACTTTCTAAATAAATTTGCACCTAACAAACAGCATGCTATGTTTACTTTTGAACAATATCTTGGATTTATTCTCTTCCTAACGATCCTCACAACTGGATTTTGGCTGATGATTTTCCTCATCGGTTTTGTGATTCCCTATTGGTTGAGTGGAAATCTCATCGAATGGTTGAAAGAAAGAAAAAAGGCAAAGCAATCAGAGTAGTCTAGAACTCAAAGTCCCCAAAGCTTTCTTGCCCATACGACCCTCTTCCTCTCCGCTGCCTATTTTTATCTTGCCTAAATCGGTATGTAAACGTAAGGGTATATGTAGGTTCACGCCTTTGATATAGCCCCTCGGTTACTGCCACAGGAGTTGTTGTTTGATAGTCGTATTTTGCTGTATTAAACAAATCGCTAAACCTTAGGTTGAGTGTTGCATTATCATTAAAGATTTCTTTGCTCAAGGCCAAATCTGTATATAAAAACCCTTTACTCTTTCCAAATGCCGACTCGTTTGGACCTCTGTAACGCACAGATAACTGTGACTGAATTGCAAATGGCAAACGATAAGAATTACTGAAATTTCCAGACCAACTGGTGTTATCATAGTCATAAGAGATACCCAAATAACTACCTTTTTCTATGCGTTTATAGAAGTTGACACTTGCATAGGTGCGCATGCCTTTGATCAGTCGTAAAGAAGTATTAAATTCGACGCCAAACTGTTCGTTTGTACCCAAATTGATTGGAAGTCGTCGGATGACAGGAGTTTCGATTCCATTGACAAAAACAGTTTCGTCTGTTACAAGAGCAACTCGACTGACAGCATCAGTTGTTTTGCGATAATAGACAGAGCTATTCAGCGTAACTTTTTTAAATTGTTTGATATAGCCAATGTCAACCCCATTCGAATAACTAGGATCGAGTTCTGGATTTCCTTGAAAATAACTTGTTTTACTCGATCTAGACTGAAAAGGATTTAGAGTCCAAGCATTTGGACGAGAGATTCTTCGATTGTATCCTAGCGTAACACTTGCAGTTGGATTGATTTCCCAACCCAAATTGAGCGTTGGAAAAAAATCATTGTAGGTTTTATTGTTGATGGGTGTATCAGAGTCCAGTTGTTCAACTAATATGCCAGTGTTTTCGAATCGCAACCCTAAGAGAAATGAATAGGCGTTGAACTTTTTACCATATTGGGTGTACAGTGCATGCACCTCTTGCTCAAAGCCAAGGGTATTTGACAGGTTGGTATCGATGGTTGCAGTATTGTTTTCATCAAAGATTCTTACCTCATAATCGACAACTCTTTTGTTGTCAGTACCTCGATATCCGGCCTCAAATTGGGTGTCTTTATTTATGGGATAAACATAATCGACTTGCACCAAACTTCTCTCTTGATTTTCTAATGTTGTATTGATTTCGCTATCATCTGATCGGACACCATTTTCAAAAAATGATTCGATATCAGAAATTTCTGTTTCGTCGTTGTTTTCAGTTTGGAAAGTTGCTATTAGTTGATGTCCTTTTTCGTTGAACTTATGCTCAAAATCAATATTGAGTTGGTTACTGTCTTCTTCGTCATTTTCATTTTCAAAACGATTGGTCAGCAATACCCCATCAGTTTTATACTGCGATTGTTCGTTGATTGTTTGGTCATCTCCATCTCTTTCGTTTGTAAAATAACTCAATGTTACAGAAGACTTTTTAGTCATTTGAAAATCCATTCCAAAATTGAGATTAAAGCCTTGTCTTCTTCGATTAAAAAAGCGCTCCTCAACATATCGCTCAACATACTCGAGAGGAGTTGTGTAAACATTGTCTTGCAAGGCCCGACCTTTGTTCGTGCGATCGCTGTATCCCGAATTGGTAAAAAAGTTAAACTTCCCTTTGCGATAGTTTAGATTTGCAGATCCATTATAGGTCTCATTTTTACCAGCAGAGAGGTTAAACACACCATTTAGTCCTTTTAGAAACCTTTTGGCAAGGATGATGTTTATGATTCCTGTTGTTCCTTCTGCCTGATAACGAGCAGATGGCGAGGTGATTACCTCAACTTTTTCGATTGATTCTGCTGGCAGTCTTGTCAATGCTTCCACTCCACCAAGGCCAATAAGACCAGATGGTTTTCCATCGACCAGTATGCGGACATTGTTGTTGCCTCGAAGCTCTATGTTTCCATCAATATCAACAGAAACAGATGGCACATTCTCTAAAACGTCTGACACTGTCCCCCCACGAATAAGGTTGTTTTTGGCAACATTATAAACTCGCTTATCCAAACGAATTTCAACCTCTGCACTTTGCCCAACGAGGTCAACTCCCTCGAGTGATTCAACAGATGAAACCAACGCAATGGCTCCTATGTTGATGCTGTTATTATAGGCTTTTAAATCAGTCGTAAGATTCTCAAAACCAATGTATTCGAACTTTAGGGTGTAGCTGTTTGGTGCTAATTTGAGTTTAAAAACGCCATTGTCATCAGTAATTCCTCCATTGACTAAAACGCCTTCTGCATTAAACGCTGAAACTGTAGCATAGGGGAGAGACGTTTTGCTATCAGCATCTACAACTGTGCCACTCATTACGATTTGGCGTGATTGCCCATAACTGGAGAATGAAAAACAATAGAAGAAAAAAGTTAAAATAATCAAACGATGTGTCATGTTATATATCTATTTTTAGTTTAAATAGTTCGTTTTGCAGTTGTTTGTGATTTGAAAAGTGTATTCCTTCAAAGCCTAAAGCCACAGCAGCTTCGACATTATAAGCACGATCATCGATGAAAACGCAATCGGCTGCTTTCAAGTGATATCTTTCCAACAATAATTGATAGATCGCGGGGTCTGGTTTTTTTAGTTTTTCATCACCTGAAACAACAATCCCCTCAAACCAAGATAGGAAAGGAAATTTTTGAAGTGCAACGGGAAAAGTTTCGCCACTCCAGTTTGTCAGCGCATATATCGAATAATTGGGAGATTGATGTAGTTTTTTCAAAATTTCTACAGTGCCACTGAGTTCATAACCAAGCATTTGCTCCCATTCGCCATAATACATTCGGATCAGGCGCTCATGTGCCGGAAACAATGCAACTCTCTCTTCAGTTGCTTTGCTTAAGGAGTATCCAG
>CACNGE010000024.1 GCA_902619855.1 uncultured Bacteroidota bacterium | reverse complement strand
ATAGATGTAAACACCTCTCAACCGCCCACTGCAGGTAGTCTTGAACCATCGCAAGTCATTAACAAGGATCTAGCGATTTCATGTGTGGTTCATGCTGAATCCAAAAGCGAAACAGAAATAATCTCTCAAACTCCAGGGATTTTTGAATTTTCTCAAAGTCAAACTTGGCCCTTTGTATTTACGGCTACCACCAATAATGATGGTGTAAATAGCCAACTTATACAATCGATTGAAATGAATGTTACATACTTGCCTTCAGCTGAGGAAACATACCGTGTTGTCAAAACCGTTTCGAATGGAAATTGGAACACTGGAAGTGCTCAATCGCTTCAACTTGGTTTAAATACTATTACAGTTTCAGCAGTAGACTTTGATAGAAACGTTAAAATTCAATTCAGCAGTGGAGACATTAAGTTTGATTTTTTAAGTGTAAATAGTAAAAAAATATTTTCGTCTACTCCAGAACCTATCACATTGGGTTCCACAAATGTGCTAGAGATCATCAATGGGGAACTCAAGGCAGAGAGTTTAGTAGGTGGGAAGGTTATACTTGATGAAAATGCATATCTCCAGCTAAGCGGAGGTAGCCCAATTCAAAGTGACGCTAAAATTGAGTTTAAAGATAATCTAACATGGTTAAAATTGAATAGAGTTAAACCACAAGCAGTACATGACTTATTTTTTTCGAGATTCACTATAAATGGTTCTAGCGCTGTATACCCATCATCGATTCGCTTTGATAACTATTATCATAGTGGAACAATAATAAGACCAGAAGACAATCAATTGACCCCTTTAATTATTTATGATGGGGAAGCATTAGACGGGTCGTCAGCAAATATTTTAATTAACAACATAGCAAGTGGCGGAACAATTCCAAGCCAGTTAAATGATAAACTGAGTTCTTTCATTTTAAGAAGGGGGCATATGGCAACTTTAGCGGTTAATGAGAATGGCACGGGTTACAGTAAGGTTTATATTGCATCTGAAAAGGATTTGGAAGTTCATTCTTTGCCAACTAAACTAAATAATGCTGTTTCTTTCATAAGGGTAATACCATGGAATTGGGTGTCAAAAAAAGGAACCGGAGGCGATATTTTAGGTATGAATAATAGCTGGTTTTATAGATGGAACAATACGGGTGTCTCTGATGTCCAAAGAGAATATGTGCCCATGTCATGGGGAAAAGGTGGTGCTGATGATGAAAATGACATCCAAAACTACAGGTCAAAATATAAAACCACTCATATATTGGGTTTTAATGAACCTGATGATTGCAATGGTCAGTCTGGTCAATATAGTAATATGTGTGACCCAGAGGTTGCTATTGGGTTTTACGAGAATCTTATGAAAACAGGTTTACGAATGGTATCTCCAGCAGGAAGACAGGGCGCAGCTTTGAATTGGATCAATACTTTCAATCAATTCGCAATTCAAAATGATATTCGAATAGATGTCATTGCAGTGCATTGGTATGATTGGAACTCAAATCCTCAAAACTCTCCAAATGCTGACCCAACAGAAATTTTTGAACGATTCAAAAACTATTTATCAAATGTATATGAGTTTTATGGTCTTCCGATATGGATTACAGAATTTAACGCAAACAAGTACCGCACCACAGAAGTGAATGAAGCATTTCTGAAATTGGCCATACCATTCTTGGAAAGTACAAGCTATATTGAGCGATATGCATGGTTTGAACCTGTTGCTATTGATGATAGCACTGTTATGGGAAATGGTGAATTTCATGAAATTAATGGTAATTTGTCTTCACTGGGTTTATTTTATAAAAGCTATGAATCCTCTCCTTCAATCCCCGAAAATTATTATTCTGGCCCAAATAACCTTAGCTATACTATACAAACCAATCAATATACATTTGTATGTAATCCTTCAAATGTACTCTCTATTGGATATAAACTACAAATGTCAAATGAGAAATTTAAATTGATTCCAAACCCCGTCAAACATCTGGTTCAAATCCAATCAAAAGAGCCAGTAGATTATATTTATATATATAAAATTAGTGGTTCTTTGATTTCAAAAATAAAAGCAGATAAAGTCATAGACGTTTCTGTATTGGAATCTGGAGTATATATAGCTAAGCTAAACCATTATTACACGAAGCTAGTAAAACAATAAATGTCAAATAAAATGAGCGAACATGAATGGATTTAAATTGCTCTTTCTAATTCCTATCTCATTATTTATAATCGGATCAGAGTTTAGTAAACCATCAAAAAAATACAATGTACTATTTATTATTGCAGACGATTTAAACTGTGCTATTGGTGCCTACGGAGACTCACTTGCTTACACTCCAAACATTGATAAACTTGCAAAAAAGGGTGTCGTTTTTACCAATGCACATGTACAGTACCCATTATGTGGACCTTCCAGGGTTTCTTTAATGACAGGTTTATATCCAGATCAAACAAAATCAAAACAGCTTCGCTTATATGTTCGCCAAACAATTCCAGATGTTATTACACTTGGGCAAAAGTTAAGGATGGAAAATTATCATTCTGTACGTGTTGGTAAGATTTATCATTACCACAATCCTAGAGACATAGGGACTGCTGGTCACGACGACTCATATACTTGGGATCGTACAGTAAACCCATATGGAAGAGATAAATTTGATCAGCATAAGATTCAGGCATTAAAAGATAATTGGAACGGAGGTACCTTAAGTTGGCTAGAAGCAGATGGTACAGATTTGGAACAAACTGATGGTATAGGCGCAACTGAAACTATATCTTTCTTGGATGAATTTGCAAAAAGTGGTGAAAATTTCTTTTTAGCTTTTGGTCTCTATCGTCCTCACGTTCCGTTTGTTGCGCCCAAAGCTTATTTTGATTTACATGAGAAAACCGATTTTTCAATACCAGAAAGTGATGATTCATTTCTTCAAACCATACCAAAACCTGCTGCGTTATCTCTACGAAGTAAAGAAGAACAAATAAATATTGAAAGTGAAAAAGCGAGTTATATCAAGCGTGCTTATTATGCAACAACTAGTTTTGTAGATGCTCAAATTGGGAGGGTGCTGACCAAGCTTGAAGAAACGGGACTAGATAAAAATACGATTGTTGTGTTCACTTCTGATCACGGCTTTCACTTAGGAGAACATGGTCACTGGCAAAAACAAACATTATTTGAATCCGCCACAAGAGTTCCTCTGATTATTGTAGGTCCTGGAATAGAAAATGATATAGATGATGTTAATGCACCTGTAGAGTTAGTTGATCTATACCCCACAATTATGGAATTACTTGAAATTCAATCGCCAAAATTTTTGCAAGGGAAAAGTTTAAAGACTTTTCTAGAAGGTTCACATGAGCCTACCCGCAGGAGTTCATTAACAGAACTTCAAATTAACACCCCGATTGGTATGGCACAAGCGTATTCAATTAGAACAATGCGTTTTCGCTTAAATCAGTGGAAATTAAACGATGACATTTCATATGAATTATATGACCACAAATTTGATTCAGCTGAAACAAATAATGTCTCAAATCATAAGGATTATGCTAGAGAATTAGATTCATTAATTGAAATATTAAATGATAAAATTATTGCAGCAAAAAGATACCCCAATGGGCTTGGGCGACAACTAAAACATGCAAGACCTTACAAGGAACCTAAAAAAACTTCTAGTAAATATTAATAGCTTATACTTACATAATATCAAACATAAAAAAAGGAGAACCAATTCCTGTGAATCAATTCTCCGATTGCGTGACCCAAACATACAGCAGCTAGTTTTTTTGTTACTAAAAAAGGGGCGCAAACGTCTATTCCAAATGATCAAGAAATATCTTCTTTCTCAAAAAATTTCAACGTTAAAGTGATTCAGCACAATTAAGCCTATTTCACATTAATGATGAAATATCATACTTGTTTGACGTATTTTGAAACAAATTAGAACTGTTGATAAACTAAGTTTGTTGTCATAAAATTAAACAAAATGAAAAAAATTACTTATTTATTTACGACAACAATAATATTGTCTAGTTTTCTATTTGTGAGTTGTTCAGATGACGACGACACAGATGAAGTAATTACTAGTAGCATATTGGGTGATTGGACTGTTTCATCTGTCACTGCTCCCTCAGATGCCACTGCGCAGGACTGGTCTAATATGACGATTTCAATAACAGGAAGTGATGCAGGAGGTACTTTGACATCTTCTGGTGGACCTGATTGTGGGGTTCCAGTAATGCCAGAGACAACTCCTTGGATTTATACTGATGACACAAACACAATGATTAGCAGGGATGATGATGTTAACATGTCAATTTCTGGATTGACAGACAATGCTATGACTCTTAGTTTTAATGTTAATTATGACTTTCCAGCTCTTGATTCTACAAAAGGATTTTTGGAATCATTTACTTACAGTGATGATACAAATGTAAGAGAAGATATTACTTACCCTGAGGGTATTATTAATGAGTGGCCAATGGGTGATGCGAATGATGAAAATGGTGGTAATGTTTCAATTAGTGAAGGAAAATTAGTTTGGGAATACACAAAAGTACTTGAAGCAGCTATTGGTTGGGAATTTGAAAATGGAATTGATATTTCAGAAAATCCAACTTTGAGTTTTGAATATCAATTACCTTTAGGAACCATTTTTAGTGTTTACATGTTTGGTGGAGATGGAGAAGGTCAATTATTTGCACCAGACGATTATAACCTTATTCTAGGTGCTGATGTTATGAACGAAGTTTCTATCAATCTATCAAATTCAAGTGTAATGGAAGGTGCAGATCCAAACACCACTTCAATGGAAGCATTTTATGGCTTTTACATGATTGTTGGTTTGACTGACCCAGATCCCAATTCGGCAACCTATGGGCAATTATTGCCTGATGCTGAAGGAAGTTTACTTTACTTTGACAACATCAATGTTGGTGGCGTTTCTTTATGTACAGAAGCCTCCGTTAGTGGAGATTGGACATTTAGTTTGACTAAATAATTCCAAAAAAATAAAAGATGGCGATGACACTTTTTATCGCCATTTTTTTTTTTACTCATATCAATTTTACTGCAAATGAACACTAGTATAGCTACTGTAGATATATTTATAATATCTGCATATTTGATTGGAATCGTTGCCATAGGTATTTTTTCAACTAGAAAGCAAAAACTCAGTAGTGAAAACTATTTCCTAGCTGGCAGGGGACTTAATTGGGTTTATATTGGTGCTGCTCTTTTCGCCTCAAATATTTCAACCATTCATTTGACCGGTTTAGCTGCTGAAGGGTACCGAATTGGCTTAGTTGTCGGAAATTTTGAATGGATGGCTACATTCACTTTGATTTTATTGGCAATTATTTTTGCACCCTTCTACTTTAAAACTAAAATTTCAACCCTACCTGAATTCCTTGAAAAAAGATTTGATTCAAGATCTAGAACCTTTATGGCCTTTATGGCGATCATTGGCGCGCTTTTTATTCATATTGGAATAAGCTTATATGCTGGCGCCATTGTTTTTCAAAACTTCCTTGGCCTAGATTTTAGAATCTCAATTATAATGATTTCAGTGCTCACTGCCATATATACAGTAATTGGTGGTTTGAAAGCTGTTGTCATCACAGAAAATATTCAAACAGTTATTTTATTAGCTGGCTCTGTAATTCTAACATTTTTATCTATTTCAGCAGTACAAGATATTGGAATTACATCTATCGAAGATCTAAAGCTATCGCTGAAACAAGATCAGTTAAAAATGCTTCACGCTGCAGATTCTGAAATCGGAAAAAATGAAGGCTATTCCTGGTATTCTTTTTTCCTAGGGTATCCTATCTTGGGAATCTGGTATTGGTGTACTGACCAAACAATTGTACAAAGAGTTTTGGGTGCTAAAACAGAAAAAGATGCACAGTATGGACCTCTATTTGCGGGACTTTTAAAGATCCTACCAACTTTCTTAATTGTTCTCCCTGGCACTCTGGCTTTTGTGCTTTTTCAAGATCAGATTGTTGATCCCAACGATACACTACCTGTACTCATAAACGAACTCATACCAATAGGACTAAAAGGAGTTTTCGCTGCGGCTTTATTAGCAGCCTTGATGAGTACTATTGCAGCTGCGCTAAATAGCTGTTCTTCACTTGTCGCAATCGATATTCTTCAAAGAATAAAACCAGAAGTAAGTGATATGCAAATGGTTAGAGTTGGTAAAATTTCCGCCATAGTGGTAATGTTACTTTCTATTATTTGGTCTACACAAGCAGGTAAATTTAATAGTATTTTTCAGGCAATAAATGATCTTGCAGCCGCAATTGCCCCTCCAATTTCTACTGTTTTTCTTCTTGGAATTTTTTGGCGAAGAGGTACTAAAGATGCAGCTTTCTATACTTTAATTTTCGGCTTTTTTGTTGGGGTTGGCCTTTTTCTGTTAGACTTTGAAAGTATTAGTGGAGAAAAATATTTAACAAACATTGGAATTCCGTTTTTAATGAGAACATGGTGGGTGTTTTGTCTTTGCTGTATTTTCTTTGTTGTTGTAAGCTTATGCACAGTACCACCACCTCAATCGCAAGTTGCAAAAACAACTTGGAATGGACCAAAGGAGATTATGAAAGATAAAATTTCATCCCTTAATGACCCAAGATCACTAGCATTTCTTCTAGTATTGTTAATGGTCGTTTTATATTTATTTTTTGGATAACTTATTAAACTAATTCTCTAGAAATGAGACAAGCTGTAATGACGAAACCAGGACACATTCAAATTAATGATGTTCCATTTGAATTTGATTTACGTTCAAACGAAATCGTCCTTCAAATTAAAAAAATTGGCGTTTGTGGTAGTGATATTCACGTGTACCATGGCGAGCATCCAGCGACTCCTTATCCGGTTATTCAGGGTCATGAATACGCGGGTGTTGTTCACTCAATCGGATCAAATGTTAAATCTGTAAAAGTTGGACAAAAAGCCACAGCAAGACCTCAGTTGGTTTGTAATCAATGTAACCCTTGCAAACGAGGTCATTACAATGTTTGCCAAAAACTTAGAGTTCAGGGGTTTCAAGCACCTGGAACTGCACAGGACTTTTTTGTTGTTTCTGAAGATCGTCTAATTGTTTTGCCAGATCAATTTTCTTTTGAGCAAGGTGCGATGGTTGAGCCAACCGCAGTTGGCGCTCATGCAACAAATAGAACCTCTAAAATTGAGGGAAAAAATGTTGTGGTTTCTGGAGCTGGCACTATAGGAAATTTAGTTGCACAGTTTGCAAAAGTTAGAGGCGCCAAAAAAGTATTAATTACAGATGTTAGCAATTACAGATTAGAAATTGCTAAAGAATGTGGAATTGATGGGGTTTTAAATGTTGCTGAAACCTCTTTCAGCCATGGAGTAAAAGATTTTTTTGGTGATGAAGGTTTTCAAGTAGGAATGGAAGCTGCTGGTGTTCAGCCTTCATTAGATGTGTTGATTGAAAATGTTGAAAAGGGAGGTGATGTTGTGATTATTGGTGTTTTTTCAGAAAATCCAAAAGTCAATATGTATTTTCTGGGAGAGCATGAACTCAACGTCTTAGGCTCAATGATGTATAAACACGAAGATTACGAAGAAGCCGTTGATAAAATTGCCAAAGGGCAAATTAGACTGGAGCCACTGATGTCTAAACATTTTGATTTTAAAAATTTCATTGATGCTTACCACTATATCGACAAACAGGGCGAAAAATCTATGAAAGTATTTATTGACTTTTAATCTTTAATGACAAATGCTAACGACTGTTGGAATCGGAGAGCTTTTGTGGGATCTTTTGCCAAGTGGAAAGCTAGTTGGAGGTGCCCCTTCTAACTTTGCATACCACACACAGCAACAAGGTGCTTTCAGCTGCATAGTAAGCGCAGTTGGCAACGATTCTTATGGGAACGAAATTAAAGAAGCATTGTTAAAAAAAAATCTTACAACTGATTATATACAAACTGTAGATTATCCGACCGGAACAGTTGATGTCAATTTAAACTCTTCAGGGGAGCCCTCCTATTCAATCAATGAAAATGTTTCATGGGATTATATCAGTTTGCCCAAAAATATAGACAAACAAATAGAACACACCAATATCTTGTGTTTTGGCAGCCTAGCCCAGCGAAATGCTCACACGCGAAATTCTATCAAAAAAATCATTCAAAAATTAAATGTTGATTGTCTCATTGTTTTTGATATCAACATTCGTCAGAACTATTACAATCATGATATCATTCAGGAGTCTTTAGCCTTTTGTAATGTTTTAAAATTAAATGTTGATGAATTAGCAATTATAAGTAGTCTATTGAACCTAAAAGGTTTAGATGATAAGGAAATTATTGAAAAACTGATGAATCAATATAAACTAAAATTAATAGCCCTAACCTATGGCTCAAATGGAAGCATTTTGATGACTCCAAATAATGTGAGCCAATTGAAAACGCCAAAAATAAATGTCATTGACACAATTGGTGCAGGAGACTCCTTTACAGCAACCATGGCAATGGAATTTGTTAAAGGTGAGTCACTTGCTAAAGTACATCAAAAGGCTGTAGAGGTATCATCCTTTGTTTGTCAGTCAAATGGGGCAATGCCAGATTATAACAATTTAAAAACATGAAAATGATAAACACAAATTTAAGTCCAGTAGATCCAAATAAAGTATCCCAAATAAAATTAGTTGATGGCTCATTAATGCCGCAAGCAGCAATGGGGACTTTTCATTCTGATAACCCAGACTTAATGAAAGGAATGGAAGATATTGTTATAGAGGCAATACGACTTGGATATCGTCATATTGATTGTGCAACTGCCTACCAAAATGAAGAGATCGTAGGACAGGCAATTGAGAAATCCATAAAATCAGGAGTAGTAAAAAGAGAAGACCTTTTTATACTTTCCAAGCTGTGGAACAAAAATATGAAACCTGACGAAGTCATACCAGCTTTGGAAAAAACTTTAATTGACTTAAAAGTTGATTATTTGGATATGTATGTAGTGCACTGGCCTTGGTCAAATTTTCACGAGCCTGGATCGTCAGGAGATGCATTGAACGATCATGCAGTACCTTACATTCATGAGGATTTCATGGAAGTTTGGGATAAAATGACAGAGCTCAAAAGACTTGGTTTGGTTAAGAACATAGGCACTTCAAACCAAACAAGAAAAACGATGGATCTATTGCTGCGTGACACAGATGATTTTAACCGCCCCACTTATAATCAAATGGAGCTTCATCCCTTATTTCAGCAAAAAGAATTTGTTCAATTCCTAATAGAAAATAAAATTGCTCCCTCGGGGTATATGTCATTGGGCTCTCCAAGAAGACCTGGAAGAGATCGATTTCCAGAGCATCAATCAGATATGCAACATCATATTATACAATCCATTTCTGCACAAACTGGGTTGACGCCTCCTCAAGTTTGCCTGGCTTGGGCACACCAACGTGAGAATAATCAGGTAGGATATGTCAGTATGGCTGAGAGGTCTGATTGGATCAAATCAAATCTTTTAGGTGCAACCCAAAACGTTCTTTCAAACGAACAATTTCAGCTCATAGATGGAAATAACACAGAAGAAAATCCAGGAATTAACACAAATAACAGATTGATTTGGGGTCAAGTATTTTTATGGCCTGAGGCAAAATATCTTGGTCACCCAAGATATGTACTTTGGGATGATCACCAAATTTTTGAAACGAAAAGTGATTATGACGAGTTTCGAAAGGCTTTTAAGGACTTTTACAAGGTTTGGAAATCAACGGCATACAATCTAGACTTTAATTGATAATTCAACACAATATTTATTTATACTGCTAACTAAAATTGGGGATATGATTGTACTTAAAAAAAAAATTCATCTGACTGTAATATGTTGTCTTGTTTTAAGTTTCTTACCGCACAAAAATTTTTCTCAGGAAAGAAAAATTAGCGAAGACGAATTAAAAGATAAAATATCAGGTTTTTGGATAGGTCAGCTCACAGGCAATTACCTTGGCCTTCCTTTTGAAAACCGTTATGTTGAAGAACCAGTCCCGATACTAATTGATAGGATTTACACCTATAAAGATGATGCCAGCCTAAAAATTAATAGGCAGGATTGGAGAGGGTACCTCCCGATTATGATTGACGCTTTTTGGGGAGCTTTTGCTGATGATGATACGGATATTGAGTTCGTGACTTTGCATGCAGTTGAACAATATGGTCTTGATTTGAATTATGCCGAAATCACTAAAGAATGGAAAGAGCATATCAATCGTAAAATATGGGTTGCGAATCGAACGGCCAGAAATCTGATGGATAAAGGTTTTGTTGCGCCATATACTGGGCATAAAAAAAATAATAAAAACTGGTTTCAAATTGACGCACAATTGGTCAATGAAATTTGGGGTGTTTTTTATCCTGGAATGACACAATTAGCTGTTGACCGCTCACTATGGGGAGCAAAAATCACTAATGATGATTGGGGAACTCATCCGACAATAGCATATGGGGCTATGATTAGTGCAGCTTTTTTTGAAAGTGATCCAGAAACATTAGTAAAATTTGCAATCGATAAACTTCCGAAGTATGGACCATTTTACGAAGGGGTTAATGATGTTCTTAAATGGCACAAGCAACACGATGATTGGCGTATTGTGAGAAAAAAAATACATGATAAGTACTACAGTTACGAGAATGAGAAAAGTAAAGTACCAGTTAGTGTTGTTTCTTCATTAAATAATGGATTGGTTGGGATTATGGCAATTTTATATGGTAATGGCGACTTTATGAAAACGGTTGGTATTGCTGTTTCTGCTGGATATGATTGTGATAATCAGGCTGCAACTGTTGGGGGGCTAATGGGAGTTATACATGGAAGCAAAGCTATTCCTGATGAACTCACAAAAAAAATATCAGTCTATGAGGAATGGTCAGAGCCTTTCAATAATATGTACATTAACTTTACTCGTGACAATCTCTCAGTTGCCACACCTATTGATGAAATAGTTATGAGGATTTTCAATATTTCAAAAACAGCAATTCTTGAAAACGGTGGAAGAATTGAATTGGACAAAGGCAATGTACAATCTTTAAAAAACTCGGTAATTGAGGCAAACTACAAATCCTACAAAACCATATTAAAATTTGGTGATTTTCAAGAAGGTGAAATAATAGGCGGTGACTTTATTGAAGAAACTGGATTTAGTTATGTTCAAGACGGGAATCGAGTTAGAATATTAGTTGATGCTCAGCCAAATCACCAAATTTTTGATAAAGGACTTGAAGGGTTTTACAACGGAGAATCTATCCAATTTAATCAACTGATTGATAATGATATTTTTTGGGATGATTCCTATGGTAAAAACGTTTTAATTATAGATAGTGATTTTTAAATAACAACCTTATTTGTAGAAGTAAATTTTGCAATATATATATACATATTTGAATAATTATAAAACCTAGAGCCAATTTATTCGAGTTAAATTGAAATTGATTTTAAACTAATTTGTTATCAAATGAATTTACATAATTTTTTATTGTTTACGGCTTTTATGCTCTTGTCCTCGACAGTGTTTTCACAAAAACAAATAACTGGAAAAGTAACTGATAGTAATGATTCTCTGGAAGGAGTTTCTATTTACTTTGAAGGAACAACTATAGGAACAACATCAGATGTGAATGGCGAATTTTCGATTCAAAAACCTGAAAATAGTTCAACTTTAATTTTTTCATATTTAGGCTTTATTGATCAGAAAGTGGAGATTACTACTCAAGACGTTGTTAACATGACGATGGTGCCCGACTTAGAAAGTCTAGATGAAATTGTAGTAATCGGATATGGTTCTCAAATCAAAAATGATATAACAGGTGCTGTTTCTGTAGTAAATGTTGAAGAAATTACGAAAACATATTCTGCAAGTTTAACTGACCAACTACAGGGGAGGGTAGCAGGAGTTAGTGTTAACACTAGTGGTAAACCTGGCTCAATTGGTGACATAAAGATCCGTGGTGCTTCATTTTTTGGTGGGAACAACCCGCTCTATGTTATCGATGGAATTCTTTCAGGAGATAATCCAACTTTGAATCCTGCTGACATTGCATCAGTTCAAGTATTGAAAGATGCTTCAGCCTCTGCAATATATGGTAACCGAGCAGCAAATGGTGTCATTATCATAACAACAAAAAAAGGTGAAGTTGGGAGTCCAAAAATTAACTTCAATTCTACAATTGGAACTCAATTTATTAATTCAAGAATACCCCTGGGTGATAATTTTAACTGGGCGCGAATAGTAAATGCAGCTCATGACAATGCAGGTGCACCCAGAGTCACAGGTGCTAATGAGGGTTTTGACCCTGCGATAAATACGGATTGGCAAGAAAAACTCTTCGATAATTTTGCTCTGACAAATAACATCAATCTAAGTGTTTCAGCTGGAGGAGAAAACAACAAATTGTATTTTTCAATGAACAACTTTCGTCAGGAAGGTGCAATTGAGGGGCCAAAATTTGAAAGAATTTCTTCCCGGATTAACACAGAATTTGAAATTACTGAAAACCTTGTTGTTGGGGAGCACCTTAGTATAGGTCGCAGTAAACTGAATGGAATTGCTGGAACAATTGACTCTGAAACTGATGGAGACATTATCACTCCCTTTTCGGCTGCATTTGAAATGCTACCCGTTATCCCAGTATATGATGACACTCAACCCAGTGGATATGGAATAGGTGAAATTGGAGTTGCTCAGACTTGGTCCGAAAACCCAATAGGTGTAATGGATTTGTACACAAACACCAGCGAAAGCCTCAGCATTTTGGGAGATGTTTATTTGAATTATGAATTTTTCGATGGTCTAGACTATAGATTCAGTCTTGGACTGAACAGTTCATATACAAATTTTAAGAGTTATAATGAAGCTGGGCAAATCAGAATGTCTACGCCTCATTTTTCTGGACTTACAGAGAGTAGAATTGAAGAACGAGGTGTTTTTTTTGAAAATAGACTCAGTTATTCAAAATCTATAAATAAAAACAACTTTTCAATTATGGGCGCAGTTACTGAGCAAAGTAGCACAACAAAAATCCTTTCATCAACTAGTTTAGGGGGCTATGACAACGAAGTGAATTTTTGGCAGCTGAGTAATAGCACTGGTAGCATATCATCTTCTGGTTCAGAGTTTAATTCTGCCATTCGTTCTTTTTTGGGTAGAATTACTTATGATTACGATAAAAAATATTACTTAACAGCTTCAATGAGAAGAGACGGATCCTCAAAGTTCTCTGAAAAGAACAGATGGGGTAATTTTCCTTCATTTTCTTTAGGATGGAACATTTCAAAAGAAAATTTCTTTGATTACCCAGCGATTAACAACTTTAAGTTCCGAGCTGGTTATGGTGTTGTAGGAAATGCTAGTATTGGAGATTACGAATATATAACCACAATCTACAGAACGGCTATGGGTTCAAGTTTATGGACCCCTGGCGTGAATTATAACCTGGGACCAACAAGTGTGAGTATAATTGGTGCTACAAGATCCGATAATTTACGAAACAATGACATCTCATGGGAAGAGTTAAGTGAAGTCAATATCGGTATTGATTTAGAAATGTTTGATTCTAAATTCTTAATTACAGCTGATTATTTCTTCGGAGATTTGAGTGATCTGTTAGCCTCAATCCCTCTTCCTGGATCGGTTGGCACAACAGTAAGATCACAGCCCTCAATCAATGCTGTGTCGATGGAAAGAAAAGGTTGGGAAGCCTCAATCGCTTATCGAAACTATGATAACGAGTTAAAATTTTCAATCTCAGCTAATTTATTTGGAAACAATAATGAAATTACAGAGTTAGGCTATGGCTTGACGGAACTTGTTGGGACGAATACATCCTCAAAAACAACTGCAAGGGTTGGATCTTCAGTTGGGGAATTTTATCTTCTTGATTATTTGGGAATTTATACCCCCCAAGAAATTTTTTCTCTCCCAGATAATTTTACAATACAAGGTGAAAGACCGCAAGTAGGTGACGCCAAATATAGGGATGTAAGTGGAAGAGACGAAAATGGATTGCTTACTGGTGTTCCTGATGGAAAAATTAATTTAAATGATGATAGAGTTGTTACTGGAAGTCCCATTCCAAAAGCCCAATTTGGATTTAACTTAGACTTCAATTACAAAATTTTTGATTTAAACCTATTCTTTCAGGGCGTTAGTGGTCGTGATATATACAATTCATATCATAGTTTGATGACTTCAGAGGACTATGGCCATTTTACGAATTATCCAACATATTATGATCCATATATTGCTGGTGAGGGAACAGATCCAAGACCACATTTTTTTCAGGGTCACGGAAATAATTTAGAGAGTACTCGTTATCTAGAAAATGGCGCCTATGTAAAGCTTAAAAATTTTCAGTTTGGATTGAATATTCCCAACAAAAAATTTGATAAACTCAGGGTTTTCATTGGTGGACAAAACTTATTCACACTTACTGAATACAGGGGGCTAGACCCTGAATTTGATGGGAATAGCATTTTCACTCCAGGAATTGATCCTCGACAATTTCCTAGTCTATTGACTTTTACAACTGGTTTTGAAATCAACTTTTAATTTTTATTCAATTTATTATGAAAATCACAAAAAAAATACCTTCATTTTTAGTTGCACTATTATTTTTTTCATCATGTGTTGAATTAGAACAAGTAAATCCTAATACAGCAAGTGAATCCTCGTTTTGGAAAACAGAAAATGATCTTTTTCAAGGCGTTATTGCTACTTACGATGCTATGCAGTTGAGTGGATTGTACCTGGGAAATCTTCAAGTGATACTGACCGGTTTTTCTGACGAAGGAACTGGTGAATCTACGAATGAGTTTTATGCTCCCTTTCGTTTTAAAATTTTTAATTCAAACATCTTTCTAAGTCAAATGATGTGGATTCATTTTTATGCTATGATTTCTAGGGGCTATCAGGTTATAGATAAGGCTGAGACCATTTCTGGTGATAATGTACCAGCTATATTAGCAGAGGCGAAAACTCTCGTGGCATTTGCTTATTATAACATGATAAATGTTTATGGAGAAAACATTGCTTATGTAGACCGCACCCAGCAGGCTTCCGATATACCAAATCGTGCTGAAGATGGTCAAATATATACCCTAATTGAAAATCTTTTAACTGAGGCGATTCCAGACCTCCCTTTAGCCAGTGATTATAATGATTCAGATTATGGTCGAATCAGCAAAGGAGCAGCACAAGCTATTTTGGCAAAAGTCTACCTACATCAACAAAAATATGATTTGGCAGAACCTGTACTTGAATCGATAGTAAATTCGTCTCAGTATCAATTAATGCCTTCTTATGAGGACAATTTCACCGAAAAAAATATTATAAATCCTGAGGCTGTGTTTCACATCAACTTTTTGCATGACGGGCCCGCATTTGAGTCGAACAGATCAGTACGTCATCAAGGGTTTAGCCCAAGAGAGAAAAAAGGAACATATGGTGATATTCAGCCAACCAAATTTATTCATGAATCATTTCTTATTGAGTCTGATAAAGATGGAAATCCCGACCCTAGGTTAGATGTAACATTATTTCATCCTAATTCAACAGAAAATTTTATTGGTGAACCTTATAGCTGGTGGGAAACGCAGTTCCGTAACCCAGAAATTAATACAGCTTACTTTAAATATTCAGAGCAAGAATTTATAGGTGATGTTGCAACCGAATTTGATGGAGGTACGGATTTTATTATTATTCGTTATGCAGATGTTTTACTATTATATGCAGAAGTTTTAAATCAGAATAATAAAACGCAAGAAGCATATCAATATGTAGACATGGTTCGTGAAAGATCTAATATGCTTCCTTTAAGTGTTGCAAAGCCAGGTTTGGATAAAGATTCATTTTTGGAGCAAATCAAGCATGAGAGAGTTGTCGAACTTTCTGGTGAAGTTGTTCGTTTTTTCGATATAAAGCGTTGGGGTATGTATAATTCTGAAAACGTTGTTAGGGACCCCAATTTTGAATCTTTTGTTGAAGGACGAAGTGAGGTTCAACCCATTCCACAATCAGAGTTGGATTTGAATCCAAATTTAATTCAAAACCCAGGTTATTAATTCATTTTATTTTCAATAATATGTCAAAAAATATTTTAGTTTCATTTACAATAAGTTTTTGTTTCAGTTTTTCTGCTTTTTCCCAAAATGAACCAGTTTTATGGCTTCCTATGGATAGTAGTCATATCGAAAGAGTTGAGGTAACTATGGTTCGTGGTGAAACATACTTACCCAAAGAAAAGATTGTATCGGTTCATGATAAAATAAATGGTAAAAAATCTGAAGTATTTGGGAAATACCATGAAATTGTTTCGGGTGTAACCAATAATGCACTACTTCTAGATGGCTATAGTTCCTATGTCGAAATAATGGGAGATAATGTCCCTGTTTTTTTAAATGATTTCACTATCGAAGCGTGGGTCGCCCTAGGCGCATACCCAACCCATGTATGCCCAATTGTCGACAATAAGATTGACTCAGATATTGGATATCACAATGGATATTCATTTAATATTGATGCACTTGGGCGACTTTCATTTTTGGTTGCCACTGATGGGAAAACAGAAGAGTTGGTCGCAAATGAGACTTTACCTTTAAATCAATGGACTCATGTAGCTGCTGTTTATTCACAAGAAGATGGATTGAAAATTTATATTGATGGTTCTGTTGTTCAAATAAAACAAGTGAGCGCACCTTTTACTCCAGCCTTGGGGATAGCTTTAGACGAATCTGTTTCAAATACATCATTATTAATCGGTAAAAGTAGAAAGAAATCAAAACCCTATGGCACTCTTCGCCCCTATGGAACCCAAGATCTTTATTCATTTTATGATGGATTAATAGATGAAGTTAAAATTTATGACTATGCATTGTCGGACAAGATTATCTCAAAAATAAATAAGCTTGATTTGAACAAAAAAAATGTTTCACTTCCAGATCGAACATTGCCAAGTGGACCAAGCGGCAAGCAAAAGTTTGGGGCTGTAAACACTACATTAGATTACTATCCTGCTTGGGATGCTCCATGGCATGTTGGTGATAATGCAGATGTTCTTATTCGTTTTGATAAGTCAGATTGTAAATTTTTGTTCTGGCGTGGGACAAATTACATCCCAAATTTTATTTCCGAAAATGGAATTTGGTTCAACAATGCTTTTAACGAAGGTTGGAATGAAAATGGTAGTTGTGAGCCAATGTCTGACAAAAGAAATACTTATTCAAACGTTAAAATTATTGAGAATAATGATGCAAGGGTAGTTGTAATGTGGAGATATGGACTTGTTGACAACTTCAACAATTTTGCATTTCAAGACCCCGAAACAGGCTGGGGTGACTGGGTAGAAGAAATTTATTATATATATCCAGATATGACAGCAATCAGAAAAGATATTCTCTATTCAAATGCGCCTAGGGCTGCGCACGAGTGGCAAGAAGATATAATGGTTTTAAGTCCAGGTCAAAGTCCAGAAGATATACTTCAATACAAGGCATTAACAATGGGGAATATGGCTGGCCAAACTGCCACTTTTAGTTGGGAGCACGAAGTGCCACCATTCATGCCAGGCGAACCAGATAATGCAAACATTAAAAGAATTAATACGAAATCAAAATTCAAACCCTTTTCTATAATTAGACCAATTGACAATCCAACATATGATATTTATGCGGGTGAAATAAGACGTGATGTTTCTGTTTTTCCCTGGTGGAATCATTGGCCTGTAGCAACCAAAGCAACAGATGGTAGGTATGCTCAATTTTCAGACCGACCTGCTCATTCTTCACTTTCACACTGGCATTGGGATGCATTTGAAATGACAGATAACTCAATTACAAAGCTGATGTTAATCGGAATGACTGATAAAGATTATTCCGAGTTGTTGAATATTTCAAAAAGTTGGATTTCATATCCAACAATTTATTTAAACGGTGATTCAAAAATCAACTATGATCAAAGTGAAAAAGCCTACAAACACAAGCTTTTAGACTCAAAAGATGAACTAAGATTAACCATTAATGCTTCTCAGGAATCTCCTCTATACAACCCTGCATTTGTTATTTCTAATTGGGGGCGTTCTGAAATATCAGCAACATTTAATGGAAAAAATCTTAAAAAAAATGAACAATTAAGATATGGGTTCGAAGAAAAATTAGAAGGCACCGATTTAATAATATGGATCGACCAAATTTCATATCAACAATCAGAATTGATTATTACCAAGATCCAATAATCAAAATAAAAACATTATGTTCTTAAATAAATCAAAATTTATATTATTTCTATCTGTGACTATATTTTTTCAATCATGTAGTATCGTAGATGATAAAGTTCAAAGAAAAAGGGTATTGTTTAACGATGATTGGAAATTTATCAATGAAGACTTAATTGATGCACATCTCCCTAGTTTTGACGATGATAACTGGCGAGAACTTAGCTTGCCACATGATTGGGCTATTGAGGGTCCATTTACAGAAGAGGTTAGTTTCAAAGGTGGTTATCTGCCTTATCCAGGTGTAGGCTGGTATAGAAAATCATTTTCACCCACCCTTATTACCGGAAACTTATACTTAGAGTTTGGAGGTATAATGAGAAATTCTAAGGTGTTTTTAAATGGAGAGTATATAGGTGGCTGGCCATACGGATATACTTCATTTAAGCTTGATATTACTGATAAGGTAATCGAAAATGCTGAAAATGTTATTGCTATAAGAGTTGAAAATCAAGATCGTTCATCAAGATGGTATCCTGGCTCTGGGATTTACAGAAATGTTTGGATGAATCAAACGCATCTAACTCATGTTGACCACTGGGGAACATATATTACCACTCCTGAAATCAAAAAAGATTATGCGAAAATAGTTGTTGAAACGGACTTGGTTAATAAACAAAAAGATAGTGTTAGCATTGAACTAATTACTTCTATTTTCAATTCGGACGGAAATCTTGTAGCACTCACAAATAACAAAGGGATTGAAATTGCATCTAAAAGTAAAACACAAGTTTCCAGCGAGTTAATTGTTGAAAACCATCAACTCTGGGATCTTGAAAATCCTCACTTGTACACAGCTCAGTCTGAAGTGATTTTAAATGGTGAAATCATTGATACTTACGACACAAAATTTGGTGTAAGATCAATTGAATTTGATGCTGATAAAGGATTTTTACTTAATGGTAAAAATCTAAAACTAAAGGGTGTCAATTTGCATCATGATCTTGGTCCTTTAGGTGCTGCAGTAAATACAAGAGCATTGGAGAGGCAGTTAGAAATCATGAAAGAAATGGGGGTCAATGCAATTCGGACAGCCCATAACCCTCCCTCGTCTGAGCAGCTTTCTCTGTGTGATGAGATGGGAATTTTGGTCATAGATGAAACTTTTGATGAATGGTCAACAGCCAAAACCAACGTTGAAAACAGTTACAATATATGGTTTGATGAGTGGGCTGCAAGAGATACTAGGGCCTTACTTAAAAGAGATCGAAATCACCCTTCAGTAATTATGTGGAGTATTGGGAATGAAGTTCCAGACCTTGATACTGAAGTTGGGAAAAAGAATGCTAAAATGCTTTCAGATATTTGTAGAGAAATGGACCCAACTCGCCCTGTTAACGCGGGTGTACATTTGTCAACTGTTTTTGATAAAGAGCTAGAGAAGTATTTTGATGTTTTTGGTATGAATTATTGGCAAGACCGATACGATCTAATTCACAGTCAATTTCCAGAACTCCCTTTACTAAGTACAGAAACTTCTGCAACTTTAAGCTCTAGAGGAGTTTATCATTTTCCAGTTGAACGAGTTTATTCAGAATATTATCACCACTCTAAACAAATAACATCATATGATGTTGTCAACACAGGTTTTGGAGCCTTACCAGATTTGGAATTCGAGCTTCAAAAAGCTCCGTGGATTGCAGGTGAGTTTGTATGGTCAGGATTTGACTATCATGGTGAACCGGACCCCTATGAGTCTGGAAACTACCCTGCACATAGTTCATATTTTGGTATTGTTGATATGTGTGGATTTAAGAAAGATCGATTTTATCTCTATCAGAGTCAATGGACAACTGAGCCTATGATTCATTTACTCCCACATTGGAATTGGGAGAATAGGTTAGGAGAAGTCACTCCAATATACATTTATTCAAACTGTGCGTCCGTTGAATTGTTTGTTAATGGAGATTCAAAAGGAGTTAAGAAAAATAATGAAGATGTATATCGTTTTATTTGGGATGATATCACTTACCAGCCTGGCAGTATCAAAGCTGTTGGCTATGACAGTGAAGGAAAAAAGCTTTGTGAAAAAGAAATTTTTACAGCTGATGTTCCTAAAAAACTTTCCATGTCTGCCGATAGAAAAACGATTAACGCTAATGGTTATGATTTATCATTTATAACTGTTAAAGTAGAGGATGAAAATAATAATTTATGTCCAAAATCTTCAAATTTGATTTATTTTGAAATTGAAGGTGAAGGTACCCTTGCAGCTGTTGGAAACGGAGATCCAACATGTATTGAAAGCTATCAAATGCCTCAGCGCTCTGCTTTTAATGGTTTGGCTTTGCTTGTGGTAAAATCAACAATTAATAGTGGGAAGATTAAAATTATTGCAACCTCTGAGGGTCTTGAAAAATCTGAATTAACTATTAATTCAACCAAAATAAAATAAAATTTTATAAATACATTCACAATGTCAAAGCAATTGAAAAAAAATATTTTAATCTTATTTTTTATTTTCTCAGCAAATATTTACGCTCAAGAACAAGATGAATCAATTGAAATATCGGCTTATTATACTAAACTTACTACGGGTCAAGATTGGGAGAAATATGATAGGACTGGTCAATTTTCGGATATAGTCGTTGATTTTGGTGATGGAAATGGAAAGTTTGTTTTTTGGAGAGGATCAAGTTATTTGCCTTATTGGGAAAATTCAAATGGAGAACAGTTTTATGTCAATGAAGTGATAAGTAGATCAGGTGATGGAGATCAAGTCATGCCTGATAGAGTGAATACATATTCTCATGTCCGAATCATTGAATCGAATCCTGACAAAGTAGTAGTTCACTGGAGATATTTACCTGAATTTGGGGGTTTAAACCCCCATAGCGGTGTAAGCTCCTCAAACTTTGTAGATGAATACTTCTACATAAGTAGTAACATGACCTTGCTTAGAACGGTTAAGAAAGGAACTGAAAAAATAGATGATTGGAATTCTGATGTTAGTCTGTCAGAATTTAAACTTTCTTTAAGTTCAAATGGAATAGAAGAAAGTATTTTAAAATATGTTGATTATTCTAAAAATAAAGAGGTTGAAAAACCTTTGAATAAAGCCAAAAATATTTCAGAGCCAATCACTTCTAACTGGTTCAAATTTGACGAGTCTAATGGAGACTATACCAATGAGTTTTACTCTGGTCATAATTTAGAAATCGAAGGGGATAAAACTGTGTGGAAGAAAGGTGTTTCTGGAAAATCTCTTCAATTTGATGGATATAAAACTGCCGCCAAAATTCCTGCTACAATTGCCCCAAAACCAACAACCGAAATAACTTTGGAGGGATGGATTGCGATAGGGGCTTATCCTTGGAATTGGTGCCCAATCATTCAACAAGCTGATGATGTGCCTGAAACCGTGAGATTGTATAGAGGAAAATATGACATAACTGAAATTGATAAAAGAGAGGGAGATTTATCTGTTGGACTTGTTGGAGGTGATCCCGATAATCAAGAGGGAGGAGTTGATGTTGAACAGGAAATTGACTTTGATGAAATAGAATTTACTGTCAAATATGAAAAGGAGCTAGACATTGGTTACTTTTTAGGTGTCAACGGAAACGGAAACCCAGGTTTTAAATTAAATATCAATGGAGTATGGCAAGAACTTACTTCCGATTATTTTCTAGAAAGAAAAAAATGGTACCATATTGTGGCTACATATTCAAAAGCGAGTGGAAAAATGAAAATTTATGTCAACGGACGTAAAACAGATGAAAAAAATGTTGGTTCTGGGGATATTGTTCTTTCCAAAAAGGACATTCAAATTGGAAAGGGAAAACCAAGAAGACCAATAAATCCAGTTAGAGAAAACACTTTTCCAGCTTCCTATTCTTTTGATGGTTTAATTGATGAAGTTAAAGTCTATGATCGATCTCTTTCAAAAAATGAAATTAAACAGTCTTATAGTTCGTTAGAACACATTTCATTTGTTGACCTTGATAAAAGAGATTTGCCAACAGGTGAGAATAGAAAATCCTTTGGAGCATATTATACAAACTTGGACTTTTATGACAATTGGGATAACCTGTGGAGATTCAGTGATCACTCTGACATTGTTGTTGAATTTCAGGACAACCCAACAAAATTCATTTTCTGGAAAGGTGTTAGCTACATTCCAATGATGGTAAATGAAAATAATTTTTGGTACAGCAATGAGTTTAATGAAACTTGGAGTACTTCAGGGGGTGAGGGTTGCCAAGAACCAATGTCTGATAAGCAAGTGTACTACAATCACGTTAGGATAATTGAAAACACACCTGCAAGAGTAGTCGTTCATTACAGGTTTCCATTAGTAGATGTTAATAAATACAAAGCAAACTTTGACAGTGATACAGGTTGGTATGATGTTGCAGATTGGTACTATTTTATTTACCCAGATGGAGTTGCTGCAAAAGCTGAGCAATTGTGGACCAGCGGAGATCGAATACATGAGTGGCAAGAGTCGATGGCAATATTTGGGCCAGATCAGCATCCACACAATTTGATTGAGAGAGATTCTACATTTACTATGGTTCGGGTGAGTGATGGTGCATATAAGACCTATGATTGGAATCCGCTTCCACCGGATGGGATTGACCTTCCAGAAAGAGCAAATATTCATCATGTAAATTATAAAGGCGATTACGACCCAGTTACAATAACTGATGATATCATTTGGTCTAATGTCTATGGTGGTGAAATTACTGATTATGCGATTTTTCCAACATGGAACCATTGGCCAGTAGCCCAGATGCCTTCGGATGGCAGATATGCCAGTTTTCCAGATCGTACGAGCCATAGCTCATTGTCACATATTTATTGGGAAGATTATGATGAGCAATATGGTAGTAGGCCTTATCAAACAAAAATTTTATTGGAGGGTATGTTAAACAAATCACCATTAGAATTAATTCCGCTAGCCAAATCATGGTTAACACCGCCTATGCTCAAAGGAGTTAGAGGCTGCACAGGTGCTTATAATAAATTGCAACGTGCATATGTTTTTGAAAAAGAAGATGATGAGGTTTCACTTACAATTTTAGCTACAGATGAAAATCCTCTTGAAAATGCATGTTTAATTTTCAATAATTGGGATTCTGATTCTGAACCCAATATTTCAGTTGATGGAAAACCAAGTGATGCGAAATGGGGTATTACAAAACACACTGATGGAAAAAATAAATTATTAGTTTGGATTGAGAAATCTTCAACTACTCCAATGTATTTCGAATTATCATCTCGTTGATTATTAATTAATTTTATTTCTGGAATCTAACAAATCAAGGAAATTGGTATTAATAATAAAAATATTTCTAGATTAATTTCAGAGCAGGGCCATGGGGATTTGCCAATGGTAGTCCATGCTGGGTTTGCAACTCCAAATGATATTGAAGTTGTTGATATTTCATTAAGTGAGAATACACCAAAAGTCACTGAAGTTTTAGAAGTTTTAGGCCAATTTTATTCTGTGGAAAAAATTATCATTGCCAATGAGACAAAAATGCATAATCCAAGCACCTTTGTAAGCATAAAAAACATTTTTAAGGAAAAGGTAAAGGTTCAGCTTGTGAACCACAAAGAGCTTAAAAAGTTATCGAAAAATGTAAAAGCAATCATTAGAACTGGTGACTTTACAGCCTATGGCAATGTTATTATAGTCTCAGCCGCTGGTGATAGATGGTTTTTCGAATCGCTTTAATTTTCTAATTTAACTTTGATTACCCCAACTTCAGTGTCACCGAAAGCGTCTGTATCATTGAAGATCATATAACCATCATCTGTTAAAGAGCCATATTCTGTTGCAGTGTTTACGTTTTCTTGGCAGAAAACATCACTCCTCAAAATATTTCCGTCTGGATCAATAATGAGTACCCATCCGTTCCATATATCAGATGGTAGGTATGTAGAACTAGATTCGGAAAAAGATGAACTCTCATCTCCAGTTCCGCCAAAAAGAAAAATCCCAAAACTATTTACCTTAACCCCATATAGTTCACTTCTTATATATTCCATGTCATACCCCCTGGGATTTCCATAGTGTTTAATCCAACTAATATTTGCATCTGTATCTAGTTTTATGCAAGTATAGTCATATGGATAACCAGCGCCTCTTCTACCAGTATGTCCACCATAATAGATTACATCACTACGATCAATAGTCATGTCATAAGGTAGTATTCTCTCGGTATTTTCTAACATTTCGGTCCAAATTTCTTCTCCATTCCGATCTAATTTTGATAATGTAAGTAAATCACTTCTTGAATTAAATCCACCATAAAACAAGTCACCACTTGATGATTCTACCACAGCTAATGCATATTCAGAACTTGAGTTTACCTCAGTCCAAATTTCTGAGCCATCTGAGGGATCAATTTTAATTATCATCGCTTTTCCATCGTAAACCATAAAAATTGTTTCTTTGTCTCCACCTTGAACAAACCCAGAACCATATATGTAATTATCACTTCCAACTATTGTCATTCGTACCGCATCATACTGGTCACGATCGCCATTATATGAATAAGTTTTATTCCATATATCTGAACCATCAACACCACTAATTCTGGCAACCCATCTTTCCTGGGTTTCACCTTTACCACCACTTATAATGTAATCAATGTTATCACCATCAATGATTTCACTAATTCCAAAGCCAACAGTGTTGTCAAATGATTTAGACCAAACCTTTTCTCCTGTGACTCCATTGATTTTAAGAACTCTAGTTTGATTATCTGGCATAAAAATTACAGCAGCATCTCCATTAGAGTCAACAACTGCCCTGTTGACTTTTCCAGGTGGTCCTTCTGTAAAAACGTTTTCCCAAATGATATTTTGATTAAAATTCGAATATTCAGGAACAATTGTATTGTTTAAGCTAGTGTATTCTTCTTCTTCTTTCTCATCCTCAATTTCATCAGAATCGGAATTGACATCATTGCTCCCAACATTTTCAAGTGGGATATTTGGTTCTGCATTGTTCAAGTCCATACAAGAAACGATCATGATTGAAAATATAATTGTAAATAACCAGTGTATGTTTTTTGACATTCTTTTGTTTTTTAATTGTTAAAATAAATAAGCTCCATTTCTTTCCATGAACTTTCTCCCTTTAGTGGAATTTGCATTGGGTCACAAATCTCTAACCATTCTATATTTCGAGGTTCTTTACTCAACTCCTCCATGTCTTTTTTGTAGTTCGAGCCCCAATATTCATAGTAACCAAATTCATAAAAGTTTCCATCATCGAGTTGTGCCATAAAAATTGAAAAGTTTCGAAGATTGTATTTTTTGAGTAAATCTCTGACTCCTCCAACTGAGTCCGAATGCAGTTTAAGATATTCTTCAATCTTATCTTCTTTGATTTTTATAACCATTCCAACACGTTTTATTTTGGACTGGTCTACTTCAGTTAATCTGTCTTTTTTTATCAAGCTCAAATCATTTTTTGGATCACATAAATTGCATCCAATCAATATTGAAGAAAATATCAAACCAAAACATATGGTATAAATTGAACTCTTGATTTCCATAGAAATTATCATTTTAAATTTTCTTTTTATTCGTTTTAACCCAATTTATAAGCTCATTAAAATAATGTGAAATTTCTTTAACACTAAACTCACAATGTCCCTCAGTGGATACATAAACTTGCTTGTAAAGTTCATTTGTTGAGCGAATTTTAGTTAGCTCATTATAATATTCATAGTTGTAAATTGGCAGCAGTGCATCGTAGAGGTTATGAATGGCTAGTACAGGATCATATATAACTCCTGTTGGGGTGTAATTATTAATGTAGTATTCTTGAGCACTAAAATTTGGCTTATAGCGAAGAATATTTTTATTAATCTCGTCATTTAATTCTCCAAAACCATCATATATCGTTTGTTCATTACCAGAAGGCAAGCCGTTTAACCATCTCATGCTTTCATGAAGTACAATTTGTTGAAAACTCAACATCTCAGCCAAGTCAGATCGTTTTATTTTAAATTTTTTACTGAAAGATTCAGCAAGTGCGAGGTTTTTTTTAAGATTTTTATCAATATCTTCATCATCAATGTATTGTAGCTGATTTATTATTCCACTATTATTGTCTTCAAACAAATAATCATAAATCGCAAGCATGTCAAGACCTCTTTTGATCAAACTAGAAGCGGGAGAAAGCCACCCACAAAGAGGTAGTGCCCCTTCATATAAGTGATGAAATTTTTCTATCGTAGCCAATGTAATCATTCCACCCATTGAATGCCCAACAATTAAATTTAACTCTGTTTTTCCATAAGTGTTTTCAAAATATTGTCTTAAAGCTTCAGTGTCTTCAATGCCCTCTTTAATAATCAATCCTTGTTTTCTGTAAGAAGACTCCGCAAATGCAAAACCTTTGTCTGAAAAAATCTTAACAAAATCATCTAACTCCGCTGTCAATGGTTCAATTTCTTCACCAATTTCCTCATATCCATGACAATATATTACCAATCCTTTGTTCCAATTTTCCGGGATATAAATCCTATACTTCGCACCATTTATCTCTCCGATGTCAAATTGTTGAGCATTGCAAAAGCTAACGAAAACGAAAAAAGCTAAAAATTTAATTATAATCCGCATGGAAAATTAAAATTTAAACTCAATCTCTGTTTTTTTATTTCCTGAGTACTTTAGCCAAATTATTGTGTTTGGCAAGCCATCTTCATTGAAAGTTTTTCCAATTTTCAAATGATCACCAACGAGTATTTGTTTATCATTGATTTTAATACTCTTAATTTTCCTGTCGCTATTTTGGAATATAAAAGCAGGGTTTATAAGTGGGCTTTCAAAGCTTGCACTGATAGTAAATTCAAGCTTTGATTCGTCTTTGACTTCAAAATAGAATGCTTTTTCGTCTGTACGAAAACCTAATGATTTTCCACCCCTAACATCTGTGATGCTTGGCGGATTTTGCCAATATTTTGCAAATGGTATTACTTTGTCTATTTTCTCTGTTGTGAAGCCATAATGAACCACTGATCCAAATTCTGTTGCTCTATCATTTGCTCCAAGTGCAAAGTGTGTGACTCTGTCATCAGAAATCGCATATCTTCCGTCAGAGGGAACTAAACTAATAGGCCAATGATTCCACGGGCCAGCAAATGGATCTTGAGTATATTTTGATTGTTCAAATTCTCCCCAAGTACTTAAGCCAGGTCCTTGAAAAATTGTAAAGATTTTATATTCTGATTTAGAATTAAGCCATTGAATTGTTGCATCAGTAAGTGATTGCTTTGGGTTTTTGTTTGGCATTTCCCAGTTTAATTCAAGAACATCCCCTTTGACATTGGCAACTGTCATAGCATTCATATTCACAACATCTAATGGAGACTCGCCAGGGTTTGTAAAAAATTGAATGTCCTGAAAACCAGGCTTTTCTTGGGTATTAAATTCAACTTTTCTTACCACTGTACCATCTGGATAAATTGTGTGATATTCATCCGACCAATTTCTCGAATTTGTACACAAATAAGCAACATCAATACACGGATGTCTCCAATGAATAACAGCTCTAGCTGGATTTTTTTCAATAATCCTCGCATAACTGTGCCTAACTTGTTTGTCAGACATATGTTCAGAGCATCCATGTTTTCCGAGAATTTCAGAACTTTGATCAGCCATCCAACGATTATTATCAACAACATAATTTGCAGCATAATTTGTCCCATGCCAATAAACAATACTTCCAGGATTATTTTTGAACTTAACAACAATGTCTGAATAATTGGTCAGCCTCCACATTCTATCCCATAGTTCGTGATGTGATAATAGTTTATAATCTACACTGAAATCGTCCACCAGCCCAAGTTCACCCGGAAGAATTGCTTTTTTTATTTCAGAACTAGAATTATTTGGAGCAAACCTTTGATATGATTCAAATATTTTTTTACCCGTAAATAGTTCATTATATACCCTGACTTCATCAATTAGTCCTTGTATTCCATGTATAAAAGGTATGTTCTGTAAGTCTTTTCTAACAGGGTCACTATTTCTACTTTTCGATAAATTAAGACCAATTGAAAGAGGATGTTCTGACCATAATTTATTGCCAATAAATTCAGATTCAATTGACTTTTCTCCATTCACATAAAGGGTTATCATTTCATCTCCAACAGTTGCAGAAATATGTGTCCATTTATAGAGAGGTATAGGTTTATTAGATTTTATTTGATTCCCATTAACAGTTAAGAAAGGATGACCATATGCATCTATTCCTAAATAAAAACCATCTTCACCAAATTCTTTGGATTTTTGAATTATGGGGGCATCATTAAATGGATAAACATCAAGTGCAATCCAACTCTCGATGGTAAATGTATCATTTAATGATACTGATTCGTTGGACGTAACACCAGTGTAGTATCCATCAAACGATAATGATGTGCCAGAAACACCACCTTTATAAAGTGCCCCATGACCCGAAATAGGAGCTAATTTTTTATTCGATTGATCAATTGTATTATCTACCACAACTTCTTCAACATCTTTCCATTTTACATAATCAAATTCATAGAAATCACCTCCTCCTTCGTCAAAAGAAAATGAAAAAATTGTGTTATTAGAAATTGGCTTTTTTAATTCATTTTTATTAGTTTTTGACAGTCTTTTATAAAAAGTGTCTGCCCAATTAACCTCCCCATATGTAATGCCATTTTCATCTAAACCAATTTGCTGATAATGAGTGGATTTTCCATCTTTCCAATCATCATATTTTGTTTCCCTTCCATCCATTATTTTTCTCTCGACTTTTCCGCTTGGATATATGGTATAGATTTCATGAACAACATTTGTTAAACCATCAATAAGTGTAGGATTATAATTTTCATTGGCAATTTCAATTTTTGAAAACTCTGGCACATATTTCCAATGAACAATAATTTTTTCGGGACTGTTTTCAATAAGTCTTACATAGCTGTATTCAA
>CACNGE010000023.1 GCA_902619855.1 uncultured Bacteroidota bacterium | reverse complement strand
TGGAGCTAAAGCAGCTGTATCAAATTTCACACAATGGTTGGCGGTTCATTTTTCTAAAGTCGGTATCCGCGTTAATGCCCTTGCGCCTGGTTTTTTTCTTACAGAGCAAAATAGAGCACTTTTAACAAATACCGATGGGAGTTTAACACAAAGAGGACAACAAATTATTGACCAAACTCCAATGGGGCGATATGGCACTCCTGACGATTTGGTTGGAACTACCCTTTGGCTTTGTGGTGAGGAATCAAAGTTTGTGACTGGAGTAGTAATTCCAATTGATGGTGGGTTTGCCGCATATAGTGGCGTTTAATATTTAATGGCATGGATCTTTCTCTAGAACAAACTTGGCGCTGGTACGGTCCTGATGACCCAGTTTCATTGTTGGATATAAAACAAGCAGGTGCGACAGGCATTGTATCTGCACTTCATCAAATTCCAAATGGAGCTATTTGGCCCATTAATGAAATAAAAAAACGGCAAGAGGAAATTGCAAAAGTGGGACTTAATTGGTCGGTCGTTGAGAGTGTTCCCGTACATGAAAACATCAAAACCAAATCTGGTAACTACCAAACTTACATCAACAACTATAAGCAAACTCTTTTAAATTTAGGAGCGTGTGGTATCGATATAGTATGTTACAACTTTATGCCTGTTCTGGACTGGACTCGTACAAACTTAGATTATAAAGTTTCAGATTCATCAACTGCATTGCGATTTGAAGCTGCTGCATTTGCTGCTTTCGAATTGTTTTTACTAAAAAGACCAAATGCGGAAAAAGCTTATTCTCAATTCGAGATTAAAGCTGCAAAAAATTACATTGAAAATAGTTCTTTAGAACAGCAACAAAAATTGATTAAAAATATTATTGCTGGACTACCAGGTGCAGAGGAAGGTTATACCCTAGAAGAATTTGGCCAAATATTAGAAACTTATAATCAAATAGGAACAAAAGAACTTAAAGCAAATCTGTTTTCTTTTGTTTCAGAGATAATTCCTGCAGCTGAACAAGCAGGAGTTCTTATGTGTATTCATCCCGATGATCCGCCTTATCCTATTCTTGGATTACCCAGAGTGTTAAGTACAGAACAGGACGTCATTGACTTATTTAGTGCAGTTAAAAGTCCCAATAATGGTCTGACCTTTTGCACAGGTTCTTTTGGTGTTCGAGCGGATAATGACTTAGTGGGTATGGTAAGGCGATTGGGTAGCCGTATTCATTTTATCCATTTACGTTCAACAAAAAGAGATAAAAACGGCAACTTTCATGAGGCCAACCATTTAGAAGGCGATGTAGATATGTTTGGAGTCATGAAAGCCTTAATTGCAGAACAAATACTAAGGCATAAAAATGACAGAAAAGATATACGTATGCCTTTTAGACCTGATCATGGGCACAAAATGCTTGATGACTTAAGTAAAAAAACAAATCCAGGTTACTCTGGCATAGGACGTTTGCGAGGTTTAGCTGAGTTAAGAGGTTTGGAGTTAGGTATTAGACAATCATTGGAACTGTAATTTTATAGCTCGTGATTTAAAAGGAACTAAAAATAATAATGAATGCTTTTTTATTTTAAATATTTATAATGAAACTATTATATATTCTTTTCATATCAATAATATTGTTTAGCTGTTCAAATCAAAATGATAGTGTAATAATCATCAACGTTAAAAATGATTTGTCTTTTGATCGTATTTACGAAACAGTTGAAGTTGATGTATCACATTTAAACCTCAGTGAAAAAGAGTTATTTGTATTTGATGCCGAGAAAAGTGAACAAATTACATCTCAACTTGTAGACAACGATTTAGATGGACAGATAGATATGTTGTTATTTCAACCCAAAATTACTGCAAACGCTGAAAAGGTATTTGACATAAAATATTCAAATGGACCGCAACTATCAGAAACTTATTGTTTTTCACGATTCGTTCCAGAACGAACTGACGATTATGCTTGGGAAAATAACCGAGTTGCTTTTAGAACTTTTGGACCAACTGCTCAAAAAATGATTGAAGAAGGTGTCAAGGGAGGTACCTTGACAAGTGGAATAGATGCTTGGTTAAAAAAAGTGGAATACCCTATCATTAATAAGTGGTATAAAGAACATTTATCTGGGGAAGCGTCTTATCACAAAGACAATGGTGAAGGATTGGATAACTTTCATGTTGGAGCTAGCAGAGGTATTGGTGGGATTGCTATTAAAACAAAAGAATCTTATTCTGTTTCAAAAAATTTCATTGATTGGAAAACCATCACTAATGGACCGATTAGAACTAGTTTCGAGCTAACATACGGTGATTGGGAAGCGAATGGCAAAATCATTTCTGAAAAGAAAATTATTTCTTTAGATTATGGTCAAAATCTATCAAAATTCTTAATTAAACTGAAAGGGGCAACAACTATTTCAGCTGGAATTACACTTCACAAAAAAGAAGGCGAAATTTCAGAAAATCTAGACAGCGGCTGGGTTAGTTATTGGGAACCACACGAAGGATCGGCACTAGGAATGGGGATTATTTCCAATGATGGAAATATGATTGGAATTGATAAATATGTATCCGAAGAGAAAGATAAAAGCAATCTGTTTGCCGAGCTAAAAAGAACCAATAATGGATTTCAATATTATGCAGGATTTGGCTGGAAAAAAAGTGGTCAGTATAAAAGTAAAGAAGAGTGGAATAATTATTTGGAATATTTTGCAAAAAGCCTAAAAAGTCCGCTACAGATTTCCATAATTGAACAAAACAAAGAACTTTGATTAATTATCACATTAGGTCGATATTTAATGTATTCTGTTTTGTTGTAATTGTTTTTAATCAAGCAAGCGCGCAAAAAGTATTATTATCGGCAAATGGACCAGGTAATACCTATGAAGAAATAAACAATGTACTTGCCCCAGGCAGAGATGTGGTGGAAGTTCCTGACTGCGTTCACACAGAATTTGGAAGACATATTGAAGAAGTGTTTGATGACCAACTAGAAAAATATGTTTTTAATTTTTTGGTACACAAAACCCCTGATAATGACCGTTGCCAAAACTTTGATCGCCAGCGTGTAGAAATCAAAACGTATGGTGGATCACCTGATAACCTTAAAGCAATTCAAGGGGAAACAGTTTATTATTCGTGGAAATTTAAATTACCTATAAATTTTAAAGTCTCAAAAAACTTTACACACCTACATCAAATCAAATCAGTTGGTGGTATTTACGCTAGCGCCCCTATGGTTACCCTAACAGCACGAAAGGCTACACCAGACATGATGGAATTACGATATACTGCTACCAATACTCAAAGTACATTAAAAACAGCATTATTAGACTTATTTCGGGGTGAATGGGTTAAAGTAACTGAGGTTATCAAATATGAAAATTTAGGAGAATATTATCTGAAAATTTCACGCATTTCTGATGGCTTGGTCTTATTAAAATATAATATTACTACTATTGACATGTGGCAAGATGGATCGAGCTTTGCACGTCCAAAATGGGGTATTTATAGAAGCATTAAAAGTTTATCTAATTTAAGAGATGAGCAGGTAAGATTTGCTGATTTTAGTATTCAGGAGTTAGCTCCACTAAGTGTAATTGATTATAAGGCAATGTCAATAAATAACAAACTAAAGTTAAATAAATCAAAAGGTGTGGTTTCAATAAAAGAAATACCAAAAAATAGCTATGAGGAAATCGAGTTAATTGACGGAAAGGGTAAAAGAATAGCACATAATAGATTAGTACGAAAACAGAAAATAACAGTTTCTGGGCTTACTGAAGGAGATTATTATGTTTCCTTTTTAGTTGAAAAACAACCGGTTAATGTTTATACTTTTACCATAAAAAACTAATTACCAATTGTTTTTCTGAAAGGAGGCAATGGAATTTCTAACTCGTTATAAATTGAAACTTCTGAGGGTGCATCTTTCCATAGATATCTTATTTCTATAGGATAACTATTGCTTGAATGTGGTACAGCTATGGTTTTTTCGTCCATTAGCTTTGCATTGGCTTTGGAATCAAAAACACCATTTTTAAAAACCTCAAATCCCTCTACAATTTCAGATTTACCCTTATGTACAATTGACTGGTCAAAAGAAAACAAAACTGATTTTGGCATAGATACTGTTTCAATAATCTTTGGATAATGACCAATTATTGAAGGATTATAGACCAAATGATCAGCAGCCACAGCAAGTCTATAGCCAACATCATGCTTATTTGCTGGGTGAACATCATAATTGTCTCCTATGTCAATAGTTGGTATCATCTCCACTAAATCCAGATTTAATGCTTGGGCTTGAGCCTCTCTAAAGTTTGGCTGCTTAATTCCCATATTAGCTCTATTAGGAAGTTGGACAAATAAAAAAGGTATGTTGTTTTTCCATTTATCTCTCCAATCTTTAATCATCATAGGAAATAGTTTTCCATATTCCGTCGCCCTACTGACATTAGACTCTCCCTGATACCATATAACACCTCGGATATTGTAATCGAAAAATGGATATAGCATGGCATTGTATAGCGATGATGGGAAATATTTTGGATGAACGCGAACGGGAGGTTCTTTAATTTTTGGGGTTCCTACTTTATATCTCCAATTACCAGCCAAGGATACCTTTTCTAAAATTGTGCGGACATAAAATGAGTTTTCACCGCTTCTAAATCCTCCAATATCTAAAGGGTTTTTAACGCGCACAGTAATTATATTCTCTCCATGTTTTAACAACTCCTTTGGCACAATATAATTTCTCAAAACATCATTCTTTTTTATTGACCCGACCCGAGTGCCATTAAAATAAGTAATATCTTCATTGTCAATTAAACCAAAACTAAGCTCCAAATCTCCAGCTGTATCCTGAGCTGATAGGGTTATGGATTTCGATACCCAAACAACACCCACAAGTTGTTTTAAAGGAGAACGTCTCCATACATTGGGGAGTTGGATTGTTTTCCATGAGCTATAGTTTTGTTGTTCTGACTGCCAGTTTTGTTTTAATCCCAAGTCAACCTCATCCAAATAAATATTATATTTTTTTTCTTCAACTTTGTAGTCTTGTTCTAACTGGTTAAGATTTAAAGTCTTTATTTTTTTTATTAGCTCATACTTGTTTTTATCATCAGCAAAAGCATCCGCATTCATCCAGGATTCAATACTTGAACCACCCCACGAAGAATGAATCAAACCTATAGGAACTTTATACCGCTTATATAATTCTCGACCAAAATAATAGGCAACTGCAGAAAAGTTTTTTGTTGTTTTTGGATTACAGCTAGTCCACTTATTCAAAGTATCAAGATCCTTACTAGGAATACCACTCATAGATCTTCTAACATTAAACAGCTTGATTTTGTCATGTAAGCTTTGTTCAACTTCTCGGATACCATTTTCTGATTTGTAAAGTGGCCAACCCATGTTTGACTGCCCAGAACAAAACCATACTTCGCCAACAAATACATTATTGAATTCAACTGTATTTTTTGCGGAAATTTTAAGCTGGTATGGCCCCCCAGGTTTTGATGGACTAAAAACAAGTTGCCATGAACCGTTTGGATTAGCACTTGTTTTACTTACTTCTCCTTTGAAGATTCCTGTAACTTTTTCATAGGGCGCAGCCTTACCAAAAAGGACAATTTTTTGTTCTTGCTGAAGCACCATATGATCTGAAAAAAACGGAGGTAAACTTATTTGTGCACATAAACTAAGTGAGGTGAATGTGAAAAAGAGTAGTTTGAAATAAGGTGTTTTGAAAGTATTATTCATTATTCTTAAAAATAAAAAAAGCAAGTAGTTAAAATTACCACTTGCATTTTTAAATTAACTGTTAATTGATATACTACAACGCAGTGATGACTAAGTTATCAATTCTAATTTCTTCATCTCCACTAGAGTACCCATATCTTTCATTGTCTGAACTGCCTGTAGCAAGTCCGCCGATGCCTCTTACAAATAATGCGACACTGTTATTTGCGCCAGAATTGAAGTTAAGTATATATTTGATATAACTAGTGTCATCTGGATTGTTAAGCACTTTAGTCATAAGATTATTTGCTTCAACTTCTGTTTGAGCAACTGAAGAGTACCCATATCCATCTTGTGGAAATGCCGTTGTTTCAGTGTAATAAGTCGGAGTGTAGCCAGTATCATAACCCGTTCCAGCTAGGACTCTAAATTCGAGACTTGAAGGGTTTGATTTACCAGCATTAGCTTTAAATGATACCTCAACTTCAATCTGATAGTTGGCATTAGGCGTGACCTCAAACTCTTGATATATATGATCAGGCTCATTGTTATCAAACTTCATTACATCACTACCATTGCCTGTGCTGGATTCACCTTGAGTCCCTAAGCTTCTATTAATCCAACCAGCACATGTACAATCAGAACCAGACGACTTACCGAGCTTATCAAAAACAGTATTTATTAAAACTGGATCTGTTACAGGGGGTGCGGGTGGTTCTTCAACAAGTACTTTCTTTGTTAATGTATTTGAAAGGCCATTGTTATCAGAAGCAGTCAAAGAGACTGTATAGGTTCCCTCCTCACTAAATTTGTTTCTTGGTTCATAATCTGAAGATGTATTCCCGTCTCCAAAATCCCAAGCATAGGTTGTGGCGCTAATTGATCCATTGGAAAAATAAAAGTCTTTCCAACCGTCATTATCCACTTCCTCACTTTGTATAGCAGTAAATAAAGCTTGAGGTGGTGTCGCATCTGGAATTGAATTTGCCTCAGGCAATTCGTATTTGTCAAAATCATCGCATGCCGAAACTAATACTAGTAAGGCAACCATTGAAATATTAAATATATTTTTCATTATAATTTATTTTTAGGATTAATACCCAGGGTTTTGTTCTAATAATCCTTTGCTAAGTCCGATTTCTATTTGTGGAAATGGAAGCAATAAATCATTAGAGGTAAAATTTGCTCCAATTGCTACAGCATAGGCACCAAGTATATCTATACCTTTTCCAAATCTAATTATGTCGTACAGCCTTTGGTTTTCAAATGCTAATTCTGCACGACGTTCTGCTAACAAATCATCTTTGGAAATAGAAGATACCGCGTCGGTGAGTCCTGCTCTATCACGCACTTGCTGAAATGAGGCTAAAGCCGCTGCAGCATTGGTTTCGCTACTGCTTCCCATAATGGCCTCAACGTGCATCAATAATATATCGGCATATCGCAATACGATCCAATCATTTCCAGCAAGTCGCGCATCAAAATCAAATGTTTTCCCGTCTGAACCGCCATCAAAACCGTCAGGTAAAAACTTAATTACTTGCGTTTGTGTAGGTTGTATTGGATCAGTGCGCATAGAAACAACAGTTCTGTCTCCACCATTGGCTTCCATAAAAGCTTTTGCATCGTCAGTAACGTAATTTACACCAACTGTTCGTCCAACTCCGTTCAAGAATTCAGCAGAAAAGTTTTGACTATCTAATGCCAAACCTGAACTATAGCCGATAGAAAAAATAACTTCCGAATTACTTTCATTAAAAAATACGTCTCTAAAGTTGGCCTCCAAAGCAAATCCACCCGACATAACGCTTTCGAGTAATTGTTGAGCCTCGAGATAATTTCCTAATGTAAGGTGTACTTTGGCAAGTAATCCTTGTGCAGCAGCTTTTGTAGCTCTGTTCCTACCATTACTATTGTCTAATCCAGCTACTGCGCTGTTTAAATCACTAACTATTAACTCATATACATCTGCCACCGGTCTCCTAACATAAGATGCGTCATCATTTACACCAATAACATTGTCAAGAAGTGGTATAGCACCATAAAGTCTTACCAAGTTAAAATAAACATAGGCGCGAATAAATTTAGCTTCCCCTTCAATCTTTGCTTTGTTGCTTTCAGAAGCAACACCAAGATTTTGAAGTACCGTATTGGCTCGAAAAATAACATTATAAAAACTTCTGTAGTGGTCGGCAATTAAGCCATTAGTCGCCTCAACAGCAAGATTATCAAATTGAGCAGCCTCACCCTCTCCACTTTTTGATCTTGTGTTATCACTGCGCATTTCGGTAACATAAAACTCTATTTGAGTTGCGTGATTACTCCTTGAGCTAGTATCGTTGGCTCCCTGAAGACCATCATACATGTTATAGACTCCCTGCATGAGCTGTGCTTCATCAGCGTAAAAACTTGCGCCACTGATTACTGATGTTGGTACTGGTTCTAAATAATCCTCACATGAAGTAAAGACAAATATTACAAGAACAGATATAATAATTCTAATGCTTTTCATAATTGAAATATTTAAAAGTTTAGGTTAAAACCTAATGAGAATGTTTGATTAATTGGAGAACCAACACGTTGGTAACCATAATTAATTGGGCTAGTGTTGTAAATAGACTCAGGGTTTAGGCCATTGTAATCATCTGCTGTTATGTACAGCAAATTTTGACCTGTCGCGTAAATTCTAGCATTGGTAATAAATAATCCTGAGAGCAAATCTTCAGGAAAATCGTAACCAATTGATATTGTTCGTAATGCTACATAAGAAGCATTCTGAACAATCGAATCTGTAAATATTTTTTGTTTTATGAAGCCTTGGTTAGGTGCAGACGATAAGGCTGTTGCAGAAGATCCAAAGTGACGGAATAAATACTGATCCCCAATATTTCGCACTTCTGCTCCATGGCTCCCCTGAAAAATAAAACTTAAATCGAAATTTCCAACATTAAACTCATTAGAAATACTCCAAACTAAATCGGGGTAGGGATTTCCAAGAATAGTTTTATCATCATCATCAATTACTCCATCTCCATTTAAATCTTTCACATAAACCTCTCTATTAGTTTGGCGGACACGCTCCCATGGTGACTTTATGTATTCAGCAGGTATCTCAGTATCAACAACCCAGCCGTAAAAAGATGAAATGGGATTTCCAACTAAGTTAATCCACTCTGCAGCACGCTTGGTATCAACATTTGTTATAAGACCATCTGACTCGGCAAAGTCCAAAAGCTCATTTTCATTTCGTGAAGCAATAAAAGTACTGTTCCATTGGAAATTTGGACGAATGACATTTTTAGTTTTCAATTCTATTTCAATTCCTCTGTTCTCTACTTTCCCCCTGTTATCAAGAGCATTTGGAAAACCTGTAGTGTAAGAAACTGGAACATCTAATAAGAGATCCTCACTTGTTCTTTTATAAACATCAACAGAACCAGTAAGTCTATTATTAAACAATCCAAAATCAATTCCAGGGTTCACCTCCACTGATTTTTCCCAACCTAAACTAGCATTTGAAATGTTGAGTGGGTTAAATCCATTAACAATGGAATTGTTAAATGAAGCTGAAGAAGAGCCAATTAAAGATAGGTAAGGATAGCTGTTAATCTGATTTCTGAAATCTCCAGATCCAATGTCAAATGCATTGTTTCCTGTCAGTCCATAACTAGCTCTTAGCTTTAGATAATTAATCAACTTACTATCACGCAAATAATCCTCATTGGAAAGAGTCCATCCTACGGAGGCAGCGGGAAAAAATCCGTATTTAGAATCTGGTCCAAAGGCAGAGTACCCATCCCTTCTTGCGCTTAATGACACAAGATACTTGCCGTCATATGCATAATTGATACGACCAAAATAGGAAAGTAGCCTTTGCTGGTATTCTTCAGAAGTGGCTTCAGCAATAGTTGTTGCGCCAGAAAGTGTTCTTACCAAATCTGAGGTGTAACCTATTCCTGTAGCAGCCTCAATTTCATAGTCCCACTGTTCAGCAGAAAAACCAGCCACTGCATTGATGTCATGTTTACCTATTGTTTTGTCATAAGTGATAATATTATCTGAAACAATATGGATCCTCTTCAAGTTTGAAAGGTCAAGCCTTGTTGCTGCTACTCCATTACGACTCGCTTTAACCCCCTGCCACCTATCTCTTTTTGTGTGTGAGTAATCACCCCCCAAGGTTGTTTTAAACTTTAAACCGTTAGTAATTTCATATTGTACATAGATATTTCCGTATAGTTTAAATTTATAATCATTGCGGTCACGTTCCAAAATTTTGGCAGCTGGATTGGTATTACTAGTTGTACTAATATCTGTTTCACCTCCGTCTCCATTTAAATCGAAATTATCAAAGTGTCTTTGCACAGCATAATCACCTACCTGAACATCTGGATATGCATTTCTATCCACAAACTGGATAGTGTGATCGTTGTGGTAGACCGGCAACCATGGTGGTTGTCTTAATACATCGTGCGTTGAACCATCAAATCTTCTTCTGTCAGAATAAGAAGGTGATATGTTGGCGCCGACTTTAAATTTATCTCCAACTCTCGAGTCAACCTTCAAACGAATACTATAACGATCAAAGTTATCTGTAAGTAAAACACCTTCGTCGCCTAAGAAGTTTAAAGATGTGCTAAATGTAGTGCGCTGGCTTCCACCTCTTGCAGAAAACGAGTGGCTTTCTATCAGACCACCATCAAACATAATATCTTGCCAATCACGATCATTCTGAAGTAAAAGTTTATAATTGGTTTTATCTGAAAGTTCACCAGTTGCTGCAAGTTCTTTTTCAGCCCACTCTTTCATTGACACATAAATATTTTCGCCTATTCGTGCTTCTTTAAAGCCTTTATATGTATTGTAGGTAAATTTTGTTTTACCTTCCCTACCGTTTTTAGTTGAAATTAAAATTACACCATTACCACCTCTTGCACCAAAAATTGCTGCCGAAGAAGCATCTTTCAATACTTCAAATGATTCGATATCATTCATATCAAGATTACCCAAAAAATCGTTATCAACAACAATTCCATCAACAACAATAAGTGGTGATGAACTACTTGTAATAGATCCTGTACCCCTAACTCGGATGGTAGGATCAGACCCTGCTTCACCCTCTGTAGCTTGAATATTTACACCAGAAACTTGGCCAGTTAGTGCATCATCTACTCGAGAGACAGCAATTTTATCAAGGTTTTCATTTTTTACTTTCGAAATAGCGCCAGTCAAATTTTTCCTTTTTTGTGTTCCATATCCAATGACGACAATTTCGTCAAGAAGTGTATCGTCAGATTCCATAAATATGTTTAAAACATAATTGCTTTCTACAGCAACAATCTGTGTTTTGAATCCTACATAGGAAAATTGTAATAAATCACCCTCGTTTGCATTAATTTCAAAATTTCCGTCAAAATCTGTAACCGCACCTATACTGGAATTAACTACAACAATATTAACACCTGGAATAGGCTCATTATCCTCACTGGAAGAAACTTGTCCTTTTATACTCATAGTATTCTGAGCGTATGTGCCCAAGCACATAAGCAATGAAACTAATAGAGTTAATTTAATTTTATAATTCATATTATGTTGGTTATTTTTAATTCGTTTTTTCAAAAAATTTATTTTTTAAGAATACAAGTTTTGACTTATGTAGCCAAAAAAATTGGTTAACCATATTGGTTACCCAAATATAAATATAAAATTTTTGATATATATTATAAAATATTTTAATTACATGAAAAAAACTTAGTTTTCATGATAAATTCACAATAATTCTTTAATATATATAAATTTCTTACTGGATGTAGTGTGACTAACGGAATTGGACTTTTTTTAACCCAAAAATGTATTCATTTCAACAATCGGATTGATAAATTTGAATGAATTAATATGTTTTATAATAAAACCTTTCTTTGCTTTATACTTTTAGCATCGGTTGTTGTTTGTCGGGGACAAATAAGCACCTCAAATGCTAAAAAAAATGTGCCATACAATATTCTTTTTATTTCAATTGATGACCTACGTACTGAACTAAATTGTTATGGAGCAAGTCATATAAAATCTCCAAACATTGACCGATTAGCTGCCCAAGGCGTTAGATTTGAAAATGCACATGTTCAACAAGCCATTTGCATGGCATCGAGAGCATCGATTATGACTGGCATAAGACCCGAGAAATATGGAATCTACACTGGGCTAGCTGTAGATGATGTCATACCAAAGGCATTGACGATAAATAAATATTTTGAGCTTAATGGATACAACATTGCGTCTTGTGGCAAAATCTATCATCATAAAATTGATACAAAAAAACAGTTTGGTGAGAACGAAATAAAATCTAAAGGCACGTGGACGGGAAGAGGATATGTAACTCCAGAAGCCATTGAAAAAATTACGCTAAACACCAAGTACAATAGGGGCCCAGCTTACGAATTTGCCCCAGTTAATGACACAATTTATAAAGACGGATTAAATACCCATAATGCACTGAAAAAAATGGAAGAACTAAGTAAAGGTGGTGCTCCATTTTTTTTATCGGTTGGCTTATCTAAACCACATCTTCCATTCGTAGCTCCAAAAAAATATTGGGATATGTATCCAGCTTCATCTATCAAACTAACTGAAATAAAAGAACGCCCTAAAAATGGTTATAATAAAGCTATCCGAACGGGTGGAGAATTGAAAAACTACTATGGAATGCCAGAACTGTTTAATGAAATTGATGATAATTTAGCCTCGACACTTCGCAGAGCATACTATTCTTGTATATCATATGCCGATGCACAAGTAGGAAAACTCCTAGATAAGCTTGAAGCTCTAGGTATTCGGGACAAAACTATTGTAATCTTATGGTCTGATCACGGCTATAAGCTTGGTGACTACAATTCTTGGTGTAAATGGACTAATATGCATCTTGACACCAATATTCCTCTCATATTCAGTATTCCAGAGGGAAAAAGAAATAGTGTTTCAAAAACACCTGTGGCTGCACTTGACATATACCCAACACTTGTTGAACTCAATGGATTACAAAAGCCAAATCATCTAGATGGGAAAAGCATAGTCACTCTACTGAAAAACCCTGAAATTCAAAGGGAAAGGGTTGTGTTTAGTATCTGGCCCATTAATAGAAATGATTACAATAAAACCATAATAGGATATGCGGCTAAAACTGCTAGATTTAATTACGTTGAATGGATTAAAATAGGTTCAGGGGAAATGGTTGGCAGAGAGCTTTTTGATCATCAGAAAGATCCTAACGAAACTTTAAATTTAATTGATAATATTGAATATGCTGAAACAATAAACTTTCTCGCTAAAAAAGTATCAGAAAGGATACAAAATACTCATCACGATCATAAATTTAAAAAAATCAGTTCCAAATATTAGTAATTAAACTACCAAGTATAAAAAATTATTCTTGGGAATAAAATCGTACTGAAGGCGGGACTTGAACCAACAATCTCAAAGCTCAAAGATCTATTGTTTTTATCAAATCTTCTTCAAAATAGTTCGATTTCACTCCCCTTTTTTCCACAAATTATTTTGAGGAATAATAATTTATTCTTGAGAATATATTTTAATTATCAGTTTCTAAAACTTTACTAACTTTTAAAGGTCTAATGAGTGTTAACTCTTGATAGCAAATGAATCTTAGAATTGGAATTATCCTAATTGGATTGTTATTCTTATCGTGTGAAAAAAATGAGTCTTCATCGCAAAATGATGAAGAAACCGGAAATTGTGCAACAGGAACTTCTACAGCAAATATTTTGGTAAATATTGATGAAGAGATCTACAATAATGATGAATCTGTTTTGGCTTACAGTAAGTATTCATGGTCATCAGACGGTACAAACAGAATACTAAATGGAAATGGCATTCCAAATCATGAAGTAGGTACTTTCCCGAATTCAAATAATCCAAACAGCATTAGCGAACAAAATGTTAGCAAAAGTTTTACACTTTGTCCTTCAATAATTTATGAAGGTGGTCTTGAAGTGGTCGGCCCTGCTATGGCTATTGCTTATGCCTTAAATAGTGTGAAATTCGATCCCGCAACTGCTGGTAGATGTAATGATGCTGGCGAATGTAGTTTAGCTCGTGGAGATGGAAACTGGAATATTGAAGCTTTGGGTCATGAAACCTTTGATTTTGGGGATGACATGAACCACGCACATGTTCAACCTAATGGTGCCTATCATTATCACGGAATGCCAGAACTGCTTATTGATTTTTTTGGAGATAGTAATGGTATGACCCTTATTGGGTGGGCATCTGATGGTTTTCCCGTATATGCAAGGTACGGCTACGCTAACCCTGAAGATTCACAAAGTCAATTAAAAGCACTAACCACTAGCTATCGATTGAAATCTCAACCTGATGAAAATCGACCAAATACACTAACGGCCATTCTTGGTGGACCAAACGCAACGAATAATATCAATAAACCCATTCCAATGGGTGCATTTACGCAAGACTATGAATATGTAGAAGGGCTTGGAGATTTAGACGAATGTAACGGAATATTTGGCGTTACTCCTGAATTTCCTGATGGAATCTATTATTATGTTGTTACCGATGATTTTCCCTTCTTTACACGATGTTTAAAAGGAAATATTTAACAAACGAAGTCGATCAAGTTTAGTATCATGAATTACAAACAAGTGTTTTTAGCTCAGCCTACAATCTTTATAATACTTATTATCTTTTTTTTTAATTCCTGCGAAAAACAGTCTACAAACACTTCTGAACCATCCAAAACACCCAAAAGTGACTTACCAAACATTTTATTAGTCATTGCAGATGACATAGGAAAAGACGCTTTTCCTAATTATTCTGAAGGGCAAGAAAAGCCACAATTGCCAACTCTCAGTAATTTAATGGCTAGTGGAATTACTTTTGATAATTTATGGACCTATTCTGTTTGTTCACCTACCAGAGCTTCTATATTAACCGGAAAATTAGGGTACCGTACAGGCGTAATGGAAGTGGAACAAGATATTTCATTAGATTAGGAGTCTTTACACGATTTCTTGAAAGACCAAACAAACGGCAGCTATGACACAGCATTAATCGGCAAATGGCATTTGTCGAATACATTTTCGGATCCAAACTCCATGGGAGTAGATTATTACTCAGGCATTATTGGAGGAGGTGTGTCCTCATACACGAACTGGAATAGGGTAACAAATGGAGAAAGAGAGGCAGTAACCACTTATACAACTACTGAATTTTCTAACCAAGCAATTCAATGGGTTGGTCAAAGAACAAAGCCATGGTTTCTATGGCTTGCGTACAATGCGCCACACACCCCTTTTCATCTTGCTCCAACGAACTTACATAATCAAGGTAATTTGTCAGAAGTTGAGGCTATGATAGAGGCCAACCCCCTACCATATTATTTTTCAGCTATCGAAGCCCTTGACACTGAACTGGGCCGAATTATTGAATCAATTCCAAATGGTCTAGAGAACACTATTGTGGTGTTTTTGGGAGACAATGGAACGCCTAGTCAAGTTGTTCAATCTCCTTATCGAACTAGAAGAGCTAAGGGAAGTATTTTTCAAGGCGGTATAAATGTCCCTATGGTTATCTCTGGAGCAGGAATAACTAGAAAAGGAGAAAGGGAGGATGCTCTAATTCAATCAACAGATTTATTTACCACAATCGCACAAATAGCAGGTTCGGCTATTTCGGAAAAGCACGACAGTAGAAGCTTCGAGCCCTTACTTAGCAATAAAGGTGCTAACCCAAGAACACATGCTTATGCTGAAAAATCAACTGATGGAAATGTAAGTTATGCCATTAGAGACTCTCAATATAAGCTAATCGTTGAGTCGGATGGAATAGAATCGATGTTCGATTTAAAAAATGACCCATACGAAAGAACCAATTTGCTGGCTAATCCATCGCCAACAATTAATGAGGTTCGAAATGTATTATTCCGCCATGCTTCACAAATTCGAAAATGAACGAAAAAACAAATCATTTTCCTAAATGGAAATAAAATTATTTTTTGAAATGGTGCAGCGGGATTATTTGTAGCGCCAATAACAACTAAGGACTGCATTTAATAATTTCAGTCAAATCCTCCTCAAAATAGTTCGATTTTATTACCTTTTTCTCCACTTTTTATTCCCAAGAATAATTTTTTGTTTTTGGAAACAACTTTTTAGTAAGATAGTTAAATCTTCCCCGAAATAGTTCGACTTCACTCCCCTAGGCTCCACGAATTATTTCAGAAAATAAATATTATTTTTAAAAATATTTTAGATTTAATTTCATAATACTTTAAATAAAAATGTAAAGCAGATGAAATATTACAATAATTTACTTTTAAAGTGTTTTTGCATTAGCATTTTATATTATTCCAATATAAATGCACAAAATCAATTAATTGGATCTGAATCCTATGTTCATTTGGAAAAAATTGACAACGCTTGGTGGTTTGTAGATGCAAATGGAGAAAAGTTTATCTCCACTGGAATGAACCATATTCAGGCTAATATCAGATTTGCGGATTACAACAAAAAATATTGGTCAAAAAAATTTGGTGAAGGAATTCTTCTAAATGAGCAATACAATGGAAAAGCTACCCAAGCAATAAAAAAGTGGATGGAGCAAGTTGTTAAAGATCATAAAGACTATGGCTTTAACACTATTCCTTACCACAGGCAGCTTAATATACCAGATGAATATTTTGAAGAGTTAAAAATTTTTTACTTTGGAAAAATAAAAACTGGAATTATCCATGCAAATCGAGTAAAATCTTTGTCTCCCAATGGTAAATTCCCTGATGTTTTTAGTGAGGAATTTAAACTTAAAGCCGATAGTATTGCTAAAGAATACTGCTCAAAACACAAAAACAACAAATATTTTCTCGGATATACTTATGAAGACTTACCAGCTTATGAGTTTCAGATGTATAAACAAGTTCATTTAAAAAGGAGCAACAACTTTGCATATCTTCCGTGGGTCGCAGATATTATTAACAAAAATGGATGGACAAACGGCAAAAAAGTATGGCTTACAATTCTAAAGAAAAACTACAACAGTCCTGCTGAGGTAGCTAAAAATTATAACATCGAGCTAAATAAATGGGACGACATTGCTTCTGTTTCGTACTGGCCAGAGCCAAAAAGCAAGGAAAAGTGGCTAATCGACCAAGAGGAAATGAGTAAAAAAATTCTCGAGAACTGGCATAAAATAAACCGTAAAAGTATTTTGAAGTATGACCCAAACCATTTAATCTTTGGAGATAAAATCTTTTGTCATGGAAAAGGACACCCCGATTGGGTGTTTGAAATTGTTGGCAAGTATGTCGACGTCTTGCTCATTCAAGACTATGAAATGCTAAGACCATCACATATAAAAGAATTAAAACGATACCATCGTTTGTCAGGTAAACCCGTATTAAATGGTGATGCATCCTATGCAGTTACGGTCAAACAACAAAAAAAATCAAAAGGATTGCAAGTTGAAAGTCATACAGCAGTGGGAGAAGAATATACCACATATCTAAAGGGAATAATGAATCTTCCATTTATGTTAGGCTGGCACAACTGTGGTTATCTCGAACAATGGACTGGTGGGAAATTAGACAATACTGGGAAACAACAATCCGGTTTCTTTGACCCTTTTGGAAAACCAAGACTTGAAGCACTAAATCATATCAAAAGTGCGAATCAAAAAGCTGTGAAGTGGCACAAATCTGCTGGTGATGTTGAATTTGAATATTCAAAACGAAAAAATAATTGGAGTAAATAATAAAATCCTATTATTTCAAAGTGGTTTTAAATTAATTTCAATCAAATCCTCCCAAAAATAGTTCGACTTCACTCCTATTGGCTCCACAAATTATTTCCGGGAATAATAATTTATTTTTGGAAACAATTTTTAGTAAAATAGTTTAATCCTGCCTAAAATTGTTTGATTTCAATCCCCTGCTATACAATTTACTGCAAGTTGTTTTTTTAATGGATTAAACTAAAAAAGCGACCCTATCCTGCCAATTTCTCCCATGGCCCAATGATGGCAACCGTTTCGCCATTTTCTTGTACGTTGACAAATAAGGTTTTGCCTGAGGGTGAGAAAACAATACCTGTCAATTCAGAGCTATTAACACGGTTACATGCAAAGGTGTAGATCTCACCCTTTTTGTCGATTCCTCGTATGTGATTTAGCGAGTCATTATCTTCACATAAAAGCAAATCGCCCCAAGGAGCTACGGTCAGATTGTCACACATATGCAACACCGTTTTGTCGTTGGATTCTGCATATAGGTCCAGAATTGGAGGATTGGTAATTTCTTTTTCTGTGCCTTCATAAGGGGAACATTTGTAACGGAATATCTGGCCGAAATTTTGTGGTCCTCCATTAGTACAAGCAAAAAAGAGTTCTCTTTTGCCCATCCAAATACCCTCTCCACGAGCAAAGCGAGAAGCCCCCGCTTCGAATCCTCTATATCTAAGGTCGTCTTTAGGAGATTCTACATCATCAATGTCCATCCAATACACTTCTAGGGCTTGGTTCTTCTGAACTTTTATACCATCCCAATTTCGTGTGTCAAGTTTGTATCGGTCGCGTACAGACAACACCTGAAGTTGACCACCAGCATGGAGGTTTTCTTTTTCATTTGGGACAAATCGATAAAAAAGCCCGTCATGACGGTCTTCAGTTAGGTACACACAGCCCGATATTGGGTCTACAGCTACGGCCTCGTGGTGAAAACGTCCCATAGATTTAATGGGCGAAGGTACCACAAGCCCTTCGGCATCCATGGGCACTTCAAACACATAGCCATGGTCTTGCAAAATGTTCTCACCATCTGCACGCGTAACATCTTCCTCACAAGTAATCCAACTACCCCAAGGGGTAATACCACCGGCACAATTATTATACGTTCCGGCCAAGCTCATATACTGGTTGGTAACCACGCCATTAGCCTCATCATATATGAGGGTGGTAGTCCCTCCTAACCCAGGGTTGACACCCATTCCCGAGTCGTATAACATTTCTGAGTCAACTTGAGAAAGGCGCTCATTTTGTGATCCATAGGGACTGTGTTCTAATTTGTTAGGGCTAATTTCGTGGTTACACACAATGATTGTATTGCCGATTTTGTCAAGGAAGGTTCCCATGCCATCAGGACGGCCAGGCACCAACAAACCGTCAGACATAAGAGTTCCAGATTTTGAAATAATCTTGTACGAAAACCCTTCGGGAAGGTCTAAGTATCCATTGGGGTCAGGTTGAAGTACTAACCCTTCTTTAAGGATTGGCTTACGCGTTTTGAAGTTAAAGCTAGACAGTGAAATCAAGGCCAATGATGCAAGTGTAGATTGTTTGATAAAGTGTCTTCGGGTGTGGTTAGAAAAGATTTCTTTCATACTTCAATAATTTTCATAATAATTAATGTCAAAATTATGAATTAAGTTGGCTAAACATTTAAATGAAAGATTTTGAAAATGTTAAAATAAATTAAAAAAAATGACAGCCGTTTGACTCAAAGTAAAATTTATAAAGTAAAAATTAATATTACACTTAATTAATATTTAAATAAAGTTTAAAAAATATTGAAATAAAGATCTATTTCTTGTTTTGTATATTAATCTTAAACAATGAAAAAAACAATATATATATTAAGCCTTTTATTTGGGGGATTTTTACTCCATTCGCAAGAACAAAATAAAGATTCTATAGCAGCAACTATGCTAGATGAAGTTGTAGTTGATGGATACTTTGGCGGTCTTTCTAAAGCGTTAAAGCAACAAAAGAATAACCTTAACATTACCAATGTTGTAACGGCTGACCAAGCGGGTAAATACCCTGATGATAATGTGGGTGAAGCCCTTCGCAGAATTTCTGGTATTAGTGTTCAAAACGACCAGGGTGAAGCACGTAACATAGTAATGCGTGGTTTTGGCACACAGTTAAACTCTGTTACTTTAAATGGTGATCGTTTGCCTTCTGCTGAAGGAGATAACCGTAACATTCAGCTGGACCTTATCCCAACAAACATGATTGAGGCGATTGTTGTTAAAAAATCGTTAACTCCAGACATGGAAGGAGATGCTATTGGGGGTTCTGTAAATTTGATTACACGTTCTAACCCAAGTGAATTCCGTGCTTCTACAACGATTTCTGGCGGTGGGAATCCTATTCGTGATGGAGGATATAATTCAAATTTTGCTTTGGTAGTTGCAGATAAACTTTCTGACAAATTAAGCTACACCCTTAGCTCTACCATTCAAACCCGTGACTACGGTTCTGATAATGTTGAGTTTGCATGGAATGACCCGGAAGATTGGACAGATGTAAACAAAGGTGAAATTGAAGAAATGGATATCCGTCGTTATGATGTAAAACGTACTCGCCGTTCGGTCTCTTTAAATTTAGACTACAACATCAACGAGAATAACTCACTTTACTTTAAGTCTATCTATAATCACAGAGACGATTGGGAAAACCGCTTTCGTTGGAGAGCTATATATGAAGATGAAGAGCTTACGATTCGTAAACAAACAAAAGGAGGTATAGATAACGATGAAAACGATGCACGCCGTTTAGAAGATCAACGTCTTGAAAAGTATAGCATCGGTGGTGAGCACCAAGCTGGAAAATTAGTTGTTGATTGGAAAGTCTCTACTGCTAAAGCACGTGAGCACCGTCCAGATGAGCGTTACACGCGTTACCAATATGACCCTGTACCCTATACTGCAAATTCAAATGGAACTCCTTGGGATATTTCTAACCTTGAGCGTCCATACTTAAACTTCGCTGACGATTCTTGGAACGAAGACAGCAGCTATGAGTATAAAAAAACAGAAGAAGCACAAAAGCTAACTGAGGAAGAAAATACACAGTTTAAAATCAACTTTAAATTGCCTTACGGTGAGTCTGCTGCTTTTAAGTTTGGGGCTTCTTATAAAGACCAATCTAAAATGCGTGACGATGTTTGGTATGAGCATGATATGGGGCTTGGAAACCTAAACACTGTTCCTACTTTTGGTGCAGATATAAATAGTTACGAGCCGGGGAGCCAATATGTAATTGGTAACTTTATGGATGCACGTTACTTAGGTGGCCTCGCTTTAGGGGGTGCTAATGGTGCTAATTTTGACAGCTACGTCATGGATGAGTTTGCAGGTGCAAACTATAATGCAGATGAGACCATTACTGCAGGGTATATCATGACAACAAACAATTTGGGTGCAAATACTTTAGTAGTGGCTGGTTTCCGGATCGAAAAAACAGACCTTAGCTATGTAGGTCAAATTTTTGACGAAGAAACGGGTGAAACTCCTGCTGATATTACAGAAACTACAGGTTCCAAAGACTATACAAACTTTTTGCCAAGTATCAATATCAGACACAACTTCTCTGATAGTTTTAATGTAACTGCTGCTTACTCTATGTCTTTGGCACGACCTGACTACTACGACTTAGTGCCTTATCAGTACTCAAACTCAGACGACAATGAAGTAGAGTTTGGAAACTCTGAATTAGAAGCTACTGTTTCAAACAACTTTGATATTATGGCAGAAAAGTATGTAGGAAATACAGGTATTTTGTCAGGTGGATTATTCTACAAATCAATCGATAACTGGATTTACACATACTCTAGTGACGGATACACCTACAATGGTAATGACGACTATGAGTTTACTCAGAAAAGAAACGGTAAAAACGCTAGCGTATTTGGATTTGAAGTTGCTGTACAAAAGCAACTTACAGACAATCTTAACTTGGCAGCAAACTATACCTTTACAGATTCTGAAACGGATAGCGTTGAAGGTAGAAGCGACGTGCCATTGGTAGGTGCTGTAGAAAACATGTATAACATTTCGTTGGCCTATGAAGCTGGTAAGTTGTTTGTTAGAGCATCGTATAACTACGCTGGTGAGCAGCTTGATGAGCTTGGTGGAGCAGCATGGGAAGATCGTTATTATGACGAACAAAAGTTCTTAGACCTAAATGCATCTTACAACGTAACGGATAAAATTCGTTTATTTGCTGAAGCTAAAAACTTGACCAACCAACCGTTGCGCTACTACCAAGGTGAAAAGGCTAAAACCATGCAGCTTGAGTACTACCAAATGAGCTGGAACCTAGGTCTTAAAATAGATTTATAATGAACTACATCGCTGGAACCTTAACACTAGTTTTTGGTCTCACGGTAATTGCACAAGAGCGGACTTTGGTTCGCTCTTTTGCTTTTCCCCAAGTTGAGGCCACCCTCGAAACCGAACCTGTTGTATCTGTTGATGATGCTGCGGACGACATCTGTATTTGGAAAAATCCCAATGACGCTATGAAATCTATAGTAGTTGCAACAGATAAAAAATATGGCCTTATCACCTATGATTTGCAAGGCAAAAAGCTGCATCAATACCCTGTTGGTAGACCCAACAATGTGGCATTGTTTACGCCAAATAACATCCTCAATAATGATTTACCACTGATTTGCGCTTCCAACAGAACTGCAGAAACCATTACTTTTGGGTTTCTTAAAACTGACGGTTCACTCACTGAAATTCAAGACGTTAAAGTACCGCTAAAAGAAGTGTATGGGATTACCACCTACCTTGCCGAGCAGCCTTATATTATTGTAAGTACCAAAAAAGGCAAGGTTTGGCAATATCAAATTGGATTGCAAGGCAAAAAAGTACGCATGGCATTGGTGCGCAAACTAAAATTTGGCAAAACCGTTGAAGGACTTGTCGTTGATCCGAACAACCAAAAATTATATGTTGCCGAAGAAGAGCGTGGACTGTGGCAGTTGAATGCTTTGCCGTGGAAAGCCAAAGAAAAAACCATGATTTTGGAAGTTGATAAAGACAACCTAAAGCCCGATTTTGAGGGGCTTGCCCTTCGTGAAAACGAAGACGGAAGCGGCTGGATTATCCTTTCTGTACAAGGCTCAAATGCCTATGCATTTATTGACCGGGAAAGCTTACAATTGAAAAATATTATTCAAATCAAAGATGGTGTTGTGGATGGCGTACAAGAAACCGATGGTCTTGACGTAAGCAGTCTAAAAACACCAACGTTTCCTAACGGCATACTTATTGTACAGGACGGCGAAAATGGAAACGAACCACAAAACTTTAAATACGTAAATTGGAACCATATTAAGTCACTATTGGTACCATGAAAATATTTTTACTTTTTTTGATTTTTGTCAGTGTAAGTGCATGTCAAACAGAAAACACATCAAATAAAACCAAAATTGCTAAAGGAGAGACAGAAATTAATGAAGTTGAACGATACGACCTCCCAAAAATTCTAGAAGAAACCTCAGGGCTTGCTATACGTAACGATACGCTCTGGACCCTTAACGACTCAGGTAAAGAAGCAACGCTTTATGCCATTTCTTCAAGTGGAGCGATCATAGACTTAAGAGAAACTAAACACACCAATATTGATTGGGAAGACATGGCAATTGCTAACGGAAATCTGATTGTTGCCGACATGGGCAATAACTTTGGAACGAGAACAAACCTTTACTTGTTGGAAATAGATTTAAGTAATGGAGGCGCAACAACTTTAGACTCCATCCCATTTCATTATCCAGAACAACAAAACTTTGGCTACCAACAAGCCACCCCTTTTGATGCTGAAGGTGTTATCTTTATTGAAGATCAATGGGTAATATTTACCAAAAATAGAAGTGCACAAACTAGTGAAATTTACACGGTGTCTAAAACCTCTGAAGCTGCAAAAAAAATAGGTTCCTTGCCAGTAGGGTCACTTATTACAGGAGCCGATTATCACCATGAAAGCAACACACTGGCACTCACCGGATATGGAAAAAACAAAATCCAGTACTTATATGTAATTAACAACTTTACACTATCCACTATATCTAGTGCTAGCATCAATCAATATGACCTCCATTTAAATGCGGCTCAAGTTGAGGCAGTTGCCATACTTGATCCTAAAACATTTTGGATTACCTCAGAAAAAACAAATTCTTACGATGCCTTCTTGTCAAAAGTTAAAATTCCTTAGGCTGATTTAACTCTTCTCGAAAATAGTTCGATTTCACTCCCCCTATTCTCCACAAATTATTTCCGGGAATAATAATTTGTTCTTGGGAATAAATCGTACACCCAATTGAGCTATTTTCGAAACAAAACCTCTGTTTTATTAAAAATTTTAGTGAGCTAAGGCTCGATTGTATTCAAAAATCAGATGAAAATAAATAATGATTGGTATCGATGTGTTTCCTGGACTCATTTCTTATATCATCAATAAAAATTTGATTAATCACTTTCGATGGAGTATCTATATAGTCTAACTTGACAATTTTTTTGGACTTAACCCATGATTTTATAATTTCTATATCTTTCTTTTCTAACCCATTTAATACAGGCACACCTAGTTTTTTTAAGGCCTCAGCATTACATTGTTGCTCGTATTGATTTTTCATTGGAATAACTAATAGCTTCTTTTTCAAGTATAATGCTTCAGCTGGTGTTTCAAATCCAGCCCCGCAGATTATGCCTTTTGAAATAAGGAGGCTATTGTTAAATTCGTTTTTACTAATTGGATAGAAACTTATATTCCCAATTCTGTACGCATTAAGCGTATGCTTTGAAAAAACAATCCAATTCGTAAAACTTATTTTATGCAACACTGCAATTATTTTTTGGTCGTCATATGCAGGTAAATACACAACGTACTGGTTCTTATCTTGTGTTTCTCTACCTATAAGATCGTTTTTGATGATGGGTGTAAAAATGTTTTCATCATATCTTTGAAAATGAAAACCATAACCCTCTTTAGCTGGGGCATAATATTTCAAAATAATCCTTGCTAAAAAAGCTTTTTTTGAAGACTTAGGTACTTTACTATTTAACAAACTGTATTGATGGCTTAATGCAATTGAACGTTTCTTTTCAAAAACACTCGCCCATGCAGAAACAGGCTCAAAATCATTAATCACCACATCGTAATCCTTAAGGTCTAGAGAGTTGACATCTTTTAGAAAACGTAAAACGTCAATACTTCGAATAGTTTTCCAAACATCAATACCGCCGTTTTTACCAAAAATAAAACTCAAACCTTTAAATCGATATTTTATTGGGTAATCCAATTTAATGTCAGCAGAAATTCCACTAACTAAAATATCAACTTCAGCAATGTTTTTAAATAACGGTAATAATGCTTCAGCTCTTGAAATATGTCCATTTCCGGTTGCCTGAATTGCATATAATATTTTCATTAATACTGATTTTACATTTTAAAATCTGATGAAAGCTCTAAAAAAAGTTCCTTGACATCTTTAAAATCATCGTCATTCGTTCCTTGTTTTTTTAGTTTACTCGATTCATAGTGAAATATATTCCACGTATTATTATCGTACTCAAGAGCCGTCAAGTTTTCTATCCAATCCCCAGAATTTAAATATTGAACACTTCCGTGATTATTTGTAATGGTTTTAATGCAAGGTTGATGTATGTGCCCGCAAACCACATAATCATATTTATTGTGAATGGCAATTTCTGCTACAGTATCCTCAAACTTATTAATATAAGAAACAGCAGCTTTTACTTTGTTTTTTATGGTTTTGGAGAACGATAATTTATCCCTTCCTAATAAAGTCAAAACACGATTAACCACGGAGTTTAAAAAAATTAATGCATCGTAACTAAAACCTCCAAGACGTGTTATCCATCTTGAGTGTTGCATAGTGACGTCAAATACATCTCCATGAAAAAACCAAGCTTTCTTTCCGTCTAACGTTAACTTTAGTTTATTAGAGATTGTAAATCCACCAATTTCAAAATTTAAAAATCTTCGAAAAGATTCGTCGTGATTTCCAGCAATATAATGAACAATCACACCATCAGATATAAACTTTAGTAACTGTTTAATAATTTTGGTGTGATTTTTATCCCAATGACGTTTGCTAAATTGCCAAATGTCAATGATGTCTCCGTTTAGAACAATTATCTGGGGATCAATGCTTTTTAAGTATTTGTACAATTCTTCAGTACGAGCTCCAATTGTACCCAAATGTGTGTCTGAAATAACAACAAGTTGTACTTTTCGTTTCATAAATTTAAAGTTATGAACACAAAATATCAGTGGTCTTAACTAAATTTTAAATAAATAAGAAGATATTGTTAGAGAGAAGTGTGTTTTTAATAGAAATAAACACACTTATTAATTCCTGTAAATTCGAATTGGCAACCTTTTTTAGTAGATAGATAACCCCCAAAGTCCTAGGTATTAGATTAGACTGCATGGTCAATTTTACTTGAAAAATATAACCTACAAAAATAGAACCTTATTGTTTTATAGAAAGTAACGCTTTAAATCTTTTATCTAACTGAACTTTTTCAAATTACACATTAATTTAATTAAAAAGGTTGTTATAGAATTAGAAAACTAATTACTTAACTTGCAATTTAACTATTGTGTCATGAAAGTTTTATCTACACATCTCTCCACATTGCTTATCATATTTGCTGCAAGCGCACAGCAAACTCAAGTGATTGGACATAGAGGTGCTATGGGTCATGCCCCTGAAAATACCATACTATCCGTTCAAAAAGCTCTTGCGCTCGGAGTTGATGGAATCGAGGTCGATGTCTTTCGCTGTCTTTCAGGAGAAATTGTCGTATTTCACGACAAAAAACTTGATAAACTAACCAACGGTAGCGGAAAAATTGAAGAGAAAACGTTAAAACAACTTAATGCGTTAAAAGTGATGGGAAGTGAACCCATTCCAACTCTAGAAAACATTATCGATGTCATTGATGGAAGCGTTCAGCTCAATATTGAACTCAAAGGAAAAAATACTTCAGCAGGTGTTTTTAACATCATGATTAGTGCTGTTGAGTCGGGACGCTGGAAAATGAATCAGTTGTATGTTTCAAGTTTTGATTGGGATGAGTTGCAAGAATTTAGAAAACTTACAAATGAGTTTGGTATTGCCATTTTGACAGAAAATAATCCTCTTGACGCAATTCCGATTGCCCATGATCTCAATGCCTTTGCCATTAATCCCAACCATAGTCATTTGACGCAGGAAAAAATCAACTATATTCAAAGTGAGGGGTTCAAAATTCACACATGGACTGTAAATGAAAAGAATCGAATCGAGGAACTCATTTCTTGGGGAGTTGATGGGATTATTTCAGATTTTCCAGAAAAAATCTTGGGTGCAAAAAAATATCCCCAAAAACAAAAAATTATTCTTGAGGATAATCGTACACAAGGTGGGACTTGAACCAACGATCCCAATGCTTAAAGATTTGTCATTTTTGACAAATCTTCTCCAAAATAGTTCGACTTCACTCCCCTAGGCTCCACAAATTATTTCTGGGAATAATAATTTATTCTTAGGAATAAAATTGTACACCCCATTGAGATATTTCCAAAAAATATATTTTTTGATTTTAGAATTAAATCGCTTTCATATTAATGAATAAAAAAACCCACAAATAATGTGGGTTTTTATTAAGTTATTAAAACATCAGTTTACATCCCACCAAAGCTTAGTTGTTATTTCGCCTGGTGTAGTTGTTGCTTTATTTAACTGAGCTGAATTGTTACTAACTTCAGATTGAGGGTAAGGAAGTCGAGAAGGAACTGTGCTTACCTCAGCTAAAGCTGGAACAGCTAAAGATGGGGAATCTAACCTTCTAAATTCTGACCATGCTTCATATCCATTTGTATAAAAATTAACCCATTTCTCCCAGGCAATTGAATTTTTCCAATTTGCAGAATCATAAGGGTTGGAAGTTAGATATGCTGTGGCATCAGTAGTGGAGACACCCCAATATTCCATTGAAGAAATAACTCCAGCATTAAAAGCGGTTTCAGCACTACCAGAAAGATATCCTCTTTCATAAGCTTCAGCTAATAAAAATTTGACTTCAGCATGTGATATAATTACATGAGGAGAAGTTGCAGAACGAACGTTATCACTTGGTCTTGATCTTGTAGACTTAAGGTTTGATGCGGCTTCGTCTGATAAACCATAAGGCATGCCTATAATTGTTGGTACTTTATCATCAACTCTTGCAAACATATCTAGTCTTGGATCTCCAGTAATAGTCAATTCATCAACAAGATACTCCGTTACACAAAAATCGTCTCTCGAATCTTCAACTACATTTCGATACATCGGATTAGACCTTTCAATGGCAGAGTCAAATACAAACAAAGCTTGTTGAGCATTGGATGAAATCAAATCTGTAGCAGCAGTTATAACGTATTCTTCCGCCAATTCAGAATCAGCATCAGAAATTCGCATAGCGGCACGCAACATCAATGAATGAGTCAACTTTTTCCAATGCGTCACATCGCCACCATATATTAAATCTCCAGAACTAAATGAACCAGCGTTTGTATCAAAAGAAGTTGCAGCACTTTTCAGTCTTAATAACAAATCCTTATAGATAGATTCTTGCGAATCATATGAGGGAAGGGTTTTTGATGAATCTAGAGAATCAGTATATGGAATATCCCCAAAACCATCAGTAAGAATCAGATATGCTTGTACCATCATTACATCAATTATGTTTAATTTATTTGTTTTGACAGCTTCAGATCCAGTTTCTACAGAGATTAACTCTTTTGCAATTTTTAATTCATTTAAAACTTCGGTGTATATCGTTTCCCAAGAAGAATTAAATGTATTTTCATCAACATCGTATCGTGACTCTTCTGTGTACTCATTCTGGGTCCAATATTGAACCATGAGCATCCCCCACTCTAAATTTAAGTTTCTTCCATGAACTCGGTCATATAAAACGTATTGCGCTCTTGAAAGAAGTGCGGAAGGATTTACCGACGTTGCTGAATTAGGATCTACATTTAGATCACTCAAATCATCGGAGCAGCTATAGAAGCTTATTGTTATTATGGCAAATAAGCCAAGTTGTTTAAATAATTTCATTTTCAATAGATTTAAAATTGTGCAGTTAGATTAAAACCAAATGATCTAGTTGAGGGCACTTGCGCGTTCTCTAAACCTTGTAGGTTTGCCGAACTTGTCACTCCTTGAGGGTCAAGGTAAGGTAGATCAGAGTGAATAAGTGCAATATTCCGACCAAATACACCAAAAGTTAAATTACTAAAAGGTGTTTTTTCTAAAGTTGATTGAGGGAATTTGTACGAAATTCTAGCATCACGAAACTTTAGATATGTCGTTTCGAAAACATTTGGTGCTGCAGCTCTCCAAACTGACTGATAATATGACTGTGGAGCAATAGAAACATCATTCGGTGACCCATCAGCTTTCACACCTGGCAGTATCATACCATTTGCTCTGGTATCAGATTCACCATTAAATGCAACAGTATCTGGATACATACCAGAATATTTAGACCACTGTGTAGATGTTGAGTGAATAATTCCACCAACTTGGAAATCAAATAGCGCAGAAAAATTAAAGTTTTTATAGTCGACTGAAGTAGAGAATCCACCTGTTAAGTCAGGTATGGCAGAACCAAGGTATTCTCGGCCAGTTGTAAAAACATATTTACCATCCGCTCCAACAACTTTATTTCCATTATTGTCATAGGTATAGTTTTGACCAAATAAAGCCATGTATGGATAGCCTTCCTGCACTCTAACCTCTGCTGCCCAAGTACTTCCAATCGAAATATTTTCAACAACAGAATTACCATCTTCATCTTTAAGAAGTTCAACTACTTCATTATTGATAAATGATAAGTTCAGACCCAAATCAACTTTAAGATCGTTTTGCTTGACAGGAGTACCCTTCACTTGAAACTCCCATCCCCAGTTACGCATTTCGCCAGCGTTTAAAGTTCTAGAAGTATATCCTGTAGGACTTGGTAATGGAACATTAAAAATTTGATCTTCAGTCGTTCTGTCATAATACGCAGCATCAAAAGCAAGCCTATTATTGAACATTACCAAATCAACACCAACTTCAAATTCGGTTGTTAACTCGTTTGTTAAATCCGGATTTTGTTGAGATTGGGGAACTCTATAAAGTGGATTTGAACCAAAATTTGGTGAAGTTGCTTCATATACATTTTCTAACAGATATGGATTAGCATCATTTCCAGCCTGTGCAAGACTAACTCTAAGCTTACCAAAATTGATCGCGTCTGAAATATTTATTGCATCACTAAACAAAAGGCTTAAAGAGGCGGAGGGGTAGAAGTAGCTGTTGTTTTTCTTAGGCAATGTAGATGACCAATCATTTCTAGCTGTTAAGTCTAAATAAACTAAATTATCCCAAGCTAAACTAGCTGATGCAAAAAAGCTGTCTA
>CACNGE010000022.1 GCA_902619855.1 uncultured Bacteroidota bacterium | reverse complement strand
ATTTATCGGGGAGTGATAATATTGTATTGTTCTACACAGATCGCTATAAAGACCAACCTCTTATTGTTAAGGGTGCTGGTGCTGGTGGAGAGGTCACTGCTTCAGGAATATTCGCTGATATTATAAGGATAGCAAAACGCTAGATATGAATTATGTTTCTGTATTTGCCCCTGCCAGTGTAGCCAATATATCATGTGGCTTCGATGTATTGGGCGTTTGCCTAGACAATATAGGAGACACCCTTCATATTCTAGAAACATCTAAAGCTGGAATTGAGATCACAGAAATCATTGGTCAGGATTTACCCTTAGACCCAAAAAAAAATGTAGCTAGCGTGGCTGGTATGGCTCTTTTGGCAGATCACAAGAGCGATAGAGGTTTTGAAATCAAAATCAAAAAAGGTATTAAAGCAGGGAGTGGCATCGGAAGTTCTTCGGCAAGTGCAGCAGGTGCTGTTGTTGGAATTAATCATTTATTGGGAAATCCATATACTAGAAACGAGCTGATTTCGTTTGCAATGGAAGGCGAACGTGTTGCCTGTGGTACTGCTCATGCTGATAATGTTTCACCCGTATTGTTGGGTGGCTTTACCCTTGTTCGAAGCCCCAATCCACTAGACGTTGTTACCCTCAATTCTCCACTGGAATTGGTTGTAACGATCATCCATCCTGAAATTGAAATTAAAACTGCTGATGCGCGTGCTGTTTTGCTCGACAAACTACATCTTAAACAAGCAGTAGCACAAACAGCAAACCTAGGTGCATTGGTCACTGGATTGTTCAAAGAAGATTATGAGTTGATCCGTCGATCACTTGTCGATCATATCGTCGAACCAGTACGTTCCATGCTCATTCCTGGGTTTGGTGAACTCAAAAAGGCAGCGAATGAAGCAGGTGCACTGGGAACTGGAATCTCAGGTTCTGGGCCTTCTGTATTTGCACTATCAAAAGGTATGACTACAGCAAAAAATGTGGGATTAGCCATGCAGAAAGTTTATGACAAAATTGAGGTTCCCTACAACACATACATCAGTTCTATCAATAATAAAGGTGTAAAAATTCTGTAATTAAAATGCAATATTTTAGTTTGAACAACAATGCTAAGGCAGTTGGTTTTGAAAAGGCAGTACGATTTGGACTTGCACCAGATCGAGGTCTTTATTTTCCACAACAAATCGACGGACTCAGTGACTCGTTTTGGGATAATTTCCTGCAAATGAGTCATCATGAAATTGCCTTACATGTAATCGAGCAGTTTGTTGGAAGTGAGATTCCCAAAGATGAATTACAAAAAATTGTTGAGGACACTTTATGTTTTAACTTCCCAGTTGTTGAACTCAGTCAAAACCTTGCCACGCTTGAACTCTTTCATGGGCCAACAATGGCTTTCAAAGATGTTGGTGGTCGTTTTATGGCGCGTTGCCTAGGCTATTTCAATCGAAATTCTGATGAAAAAGTTACTGTTCTCGTTGCCACTTCAGGTGATACAGGAGGCGCAGTTGCAAGTGGGTTTTTGGGTGTTCCAGGAGTTAAGGTGGTAATTTTATATCCAAAAGGAAAGGTCAGTCATATACAAGAGCTTCAGCTCACAACGCAAGGCCAGAATATCACTGCATTAGAAGTTGATGGTGTTTTTGATGATTGTCAAGAAATGGTTAAAACTGCCTTTCTCGACGAGACATTAAAACCCCACCGAAATTTGACTTCTGCTAATTCAATCAATGTTGCAAGATGGCTACCCCAATCGTTTTACTACTTCTCCGCAGTGCAAGAATTGATGAAACGAAAGGTAAAAAACCAAATTGTGTTTTCTGTTCCAAGTGGAAATTTTGGGAACATCTGTGCTGGGTTTATTGCTAAAGAATTAGGGCTTCCCATTTCGCATTTCATCGCTAGCACAAATCAAAACAACACATTTCCCAGATACATGGAAAGTGGGATATATGATCCACAACCCTCTGTCCAAACCATTTCAAATGCAATGGATGTTGGAAACCCAAGTAATTTTGATCGAATCAACAAGCTCTATAACCAAGACTTATATCGCCTAAAAAATGTTTGCTCGTCTTACTATTTCTCTGACAAAGAGACACAGAATGCAATGCAGGAAATCTATGAAAGTTTCAGCTATGTGGCAGATCCCCATGGAGCTGTAGGTTACTTGGGCTTGCAAAAATACTTTGAAAAAAATGCAGATTATTATGGCGTATTTTTAGAGACTGCACATCCTGTCAAATTTTTGGATGTCGTTGAAAAAACGATCAAAACGAAGGTAAACATCCCTCCACAAATCGAAAAAATATTAGATCTTATACCTGAAAAAACAGCTATTTCTTCTTATCGTGAACTCAAAGAATATTTAATCGACAACGCTGTCTAACGATGGCAATACAAACTGATCTAGAGGACTGCTTTGTGCAGTGATTGCCTCGATTTTTTCAATTTCTCTTGGTGCAGCTGCAGATAGATTTACAGGTCCCTGGTTCGTAATCAATATGTCATCCTCTATGCGAATTGCTATCCCCCACCATTTTGGATCGCATGGACTATTTGGAGGGATATAAATCCCAGGTTCAACAGTAATGACAGAGTTGGCTCGAAGAGGTCCATACGTACCAGGGTCATGCACATCTAGACCAATATAATGAGATGTTCCATGAGGAAAATAGGTGCGAACTTCTTTTTCAGACTCGATAATTCCAAGATCAATCAGCCCTTGTTGAATAATCGATCGAGCGACTCGATGGGGGTCAGAAAATGAAGCCCCTACAACCGAGGCTTCTATACCTGCATTTTGCGCTGCTAGTACAAGGTTGTAAATCTCAGCCTGCTCTTTGGTGAATTTTCCATTGGCTGGAATGGTTCGAGTTACATCTGCAGTGTAGTTCTGAAACTCGGCTCCTACATCCATCAACACAAGTTGGTTACCCACCTGATCGGCAGTGTTTGCAGTGTAGTGAAGTACACATCCATGTGCCCCCGCCCCAACAATTGAGGGGTAACCAACATGCTTTGCGCCATATTTTTTAAAGATAAATTCATGTATTCCCTGAAGTTCACGCTCGGACATGTTTGGATGAATGGCTTTCATCACCTCAACTTGTCCAATGGCTGACATTGCAACAGCCTGTTTGAGTATTTCAATTTCTTTTGCTGTTTTGATTTCACGTAATGACCCAACCACATCTGGCAAATACTCTTGGTCTATTGTGAGTGAGTTGTCTTCGGGTTTAGACAGTTCCGATTGCGCAGAGATGAAGCCTTTAAAAGCAGTAAGAAGTGAAAACAGATCATTTTCATTTCTCGGGTGATCACGAACATCATCAAAAAACGGAAAATGGTTGATGTTATTTATCCCTTGTAAAGATGACAAGAAGGACTTAAACTTGGTGGTGCTCAGCACCTTATCAATTGCATACTCTTTTTGCGTTGCCTTTGGTCCTTTGATATCTCCTTCCCAAAGTGCATAGTATGGGTCTTGGTCACGAACAAAGAGAATTTCTTGCACAGGCGAACCTTCAACATCCATAGGCGTGCCGAGCAAAACAAGTGCTGCATGTGCTTCTAGGAATCCTGTGAGATAATAAAAATTTGGATTTTGATGATATGGGTGATCAACATCGTTGGCTCTGTTTCGGATTGGGGCAGAAAAAATCACCGAAATACTATTTGGGGGTAGTTGTTCCAGTACCATTTGCCTGCGTTCTTTATGAAAACTGGGGTCAAGAGCTGGTGGTTCCTTTTGCTGCGAGTGAAGAATAAAAGTCGTCAAAAAAATCAATGCAATTGAAAGTCTAAACATTATTAACATTTTGTCCAAAATAAGCAAAATCCCCCTATTTTTGAAAAAATCCAAATGAGAATAACATCACTTCATACATGTCATTTGGCACTTCAAGCCAAGATGGTTCCATTCGCTGGGTTTGAAATGCCTGTGCAATACACAGGTGTTGTTCGTGAGCATCATGCCGTTCGTGAGCATGCTGGTCTTTTTGATGTTTCGCATATGGGGGAGTTTTTGATAAGTGGACCTCAAGCTAATCCCCTTATTCAACATGTATTTAGTAATGATGTTGAACGTTTAGATATTGGACAAGCGCAATATGGCTATATGCCGAATGCAAAAGGAGGGATTGTCGATGATTTACTAGTTTATCGAATCGATCAGCAGCGTTATATGTTTGTTGTCAATGCAGCAAATATTGAAAAAGATTGGAATTGGTTGGTGACCCATAACAAGATGTTTGGAGCAACACTTGAAAACCAGTCTGATCAGTGGAGTTTGTTGGCACTGCAGGGTCCAAAAGCGACTTCGATACTGGCTACACTCACAGAGGCTACTATTGCAAAAATTCCCTTTTACAGCTTCATACATAGCACAGTTGCTGGGGTTGACAATGTTTTGATTTCTGCGACAGGCTACACAGGCTCTGGTGGTTATGAGCTTTATATTCCAAATGAGAATGCAGAAAAAATTTGGAATTCTCTACTCAACAATGGTGCAGAACCATGTGGTTTGGCTGCTCGAAACACCCTTCGAATTGAAATGGGTTACTGTTTGTACGGAAATGACATAGATGATAGCACCTCTCCTATCGCTGCTGGCTTGCGTTGGTGCACTGCATTTTCCAAGGATTTTGTCAGCAAAGACATCATTGAGCAACAGAAAGCAGCAGGTACTTATACTAAAAGAGTTGGGTTTGTACTAAACGAACGTGGAATTCCAAGAGAAGGCTACGCTTTGACAGATGTTGATGGAAACAATATAGGTACAGTAACGTCTGGCACACAATCACCATCTCTTGAAAAGGGAATTGGTATGGGCTATGTTGATCGACAGCATGCAGTTGTCGGAAACAATATACAGGTCGTCATTCGAAATAAATCAATTCTGGCTACAATTACCTCACTACCTTTTTACTGTGAATCATGAAACGCGTATTGCTTTTTGGTGGAAGTGGTTTTTTAGGTCGTGAACTCTTCAAGGAGTTGCATCCATATATGGATGTTTATGGCACCTACTGCAACCAAACTAAATTTGAAAGTAATAAGAGGTACTATCATTATGACTTTCGAGAGGATTCTCCTTTTAAAATTTTAAGAAAAGTCAAGCCAGACATTATCATTTCATGCCTTCGAGGCGATGCTGAAGAGCAATTTATCGCGCATGATTTGATTATAGATTTTAGCACCAAACACGAATCAAAACTCATTTTTTTATCATCTGCCAATGTCTTTGACGGTTTTTGGCATTACCCCAGTTATGAACACGATAAGACTTATTCAGAAAGTACCTATGGTCTTCTTAAAATCAAAATCGAAAATAAAGTGATGCGAATGCCCCCTTTTAGTTGGGCAATTGCGCGTTTGCCAATGGTGTTTGGCGCAAATACACCAAGAGTTTTAGAGCTTAAAAATGCCATTGAAAAACAAATCCCTTATGAGATTTTTCCGAATACTGTTATGAATCTCACAACAGATGATTTTGTTACCCAACAACTGCACTATATTGTCAATCGAAATTTATGGGGGATTTTTCATTTGGGGAGTACTGATTTAATTCATCATGATGAGTTTATTTTTCAACTTGTCGATGGTCTTCATATCAATACAAAACCAATCTACAAGCATGTGTATGCCAGCAACAATGATCGTTATATAGTGGCACTACCAAGACATAACAAACTGCCTGAACATCTTCGCTTTCAATGTGATGACGTTCTCCAAAACACCTTGCATGGTTTGAAAAAATAAGATTGTAATTGAAGTCTCCTGAATGGCAAATTAATTTCTCAACAATAAGCACAACGTCTCATTTTGCTGTACTTGCATAAACGTGCAGGGCTTTTTTTATCTTTGCAGTCATGGGTAGGGCATTTGAGTTTCGCAAAGCAAGAAAAATGAAGCGATGGTCGGCAATGGCCAAAACCTTCACACGCATTGGAAAAGACATTGCGATGTCTGTCAGAGATGGTGGGCCCAATCCAGAAACCAACTCTCACCTTCGAGCAGTAATTCAAAACGCCAAGGCCGCCAATATGCCAAAAGACAATATTGAGCGTGCAATCAAAAGTGCATCTGATAAAAGCACTGAAAACTACAAAGAAGTACTTTTTGAAGGGTATGGGCCAAATGGTATTGCAATTTTAGTTGAAACTGCGACTGATAACAATAACAGAACTGTTGCCAATATTCGCAGTTATTTTAATAAATGTAATGGAAATTTAGGCACTTCTGGATCTGTTGAGTTTATGTTTGATCACACCTGCAACTTTCGAATTTCGCCTGAAGGTTTAGATGTAGAGGAACTTGAACTAGAGTTTATCGACTATGGGGTTGATGAAGTTTTTGTCGATGACGATGTAATTTTACTTTATGCCTCTTTCGAAAATTTTGGTGCCATTCAAAAGGAACTTGAACAACGAAATATACCCATACTATCCTCAGGATTTGAACGCATCCCCATAACAACCAAAACCCTGTCGCCAGAACAGTCGGAAGAAGTGGAAAAATTGCTGAAGAAAATTGAAGGTGATGATGATGTGCAAAATGTATATCACACCATGGTTTAGGACATCAGTTTTTTGGCACGTTCTAGGTCTTCAGCAGTATCGATTCCCACGCCCTCAAATTGAGTTTCAACCATTTGAATTGTTTTTCCCATTTCCAAGTAGCGAATGGCTTCAATTTTTTCAGCCTCCTCGAGGGGAGTTACGTCATGGTTATAGAAATCGATGAGTGCATTTTTGCGAAACGCATAAACCCCAACATGCTTATAGACAGTCGCATTATTTTCCTGATTGCGCTGGTGAGGAATGGCAGATCGTGAAAAGTACAACGCACGATTGCTCATGTCTGTGATGACCTTTACAACATTGGGATTGTTCATTTCTTCTGTGATTGGAATCATCAATGACGCCAAATCAATATCTTTATTTTGATCCGACTTAAAAATCTCAATTAAAGACGATAACCCCTCAGGACGGATAAATGGCTCATCTCCTTGCACATTGATCACAATGTCAGCGTCTAGGTGAAGAACTGCCTCAGCAATGCGATCACTGCCACAGTCATGCTCTTTTTGACTGCGAATCACATCACCCCCAAAGCCCCTGACAACAGATGTAATATCATCGCTATCTGTTACAATTATGACACGATCAAATAAACCTGACTGATGCACCTTTTCATAGGTGTGCTGAATCACAGGTTTACCACACAAATCGGCCAAGAGTTTTCCAGGAAATCGTCTAGCATCGTATCGTGCAGGAATGGCAGCAATAATTTTCATACCACAAAACTACGATAAATCAATCGTTGATAAAGTCCTCTTCATTGAACCTAATGAGAAATAGTTGTTCAGAAGCCCTTGTGATTGCTGTGTACAACCAACGATAATAGTCTAAAGAAGGTCCTTCTGGTAGATATGGCTTTTCGATAAAAACACGTTTCCATTGCCCACCCTGTGCTTTGTGACAGGTTAAAGCGTAAGCAAATTTAACTTGCAGAGCATTGAAAAAAGGGTTTTTCTTTACTTCTGTGTATTGCTTGTATTTTGGCAAATGCGCATAGTCTTGTCGCACCTTATTGTATAGCTCATTGGACTGTTCATAGGTCAACGCGTGGCCTTCGGCATCCAAAGAATCTAAAATCAAAACAGTGTCGAAAGAATCTTGATCTGGATAATCGACCAACTGCACATGAACTCTCGCAAATCGAAATCCATAAAGCTCCTGAAAAGAGAGAATTTGTAGCACCTCTATCACATCGCCATTGGCGATAAACCCTGCTTGGCTATCGGTTGAGAGCCAGAAATAATTGTTTTTCACCACCAACAAAAGGTCGCCAACTGCCAAGTCATTTTCTAAGCGCATAATTTGAGTTCGAATTTGACGATTATACAGATTAGCTTTCTTGTTTGAACGCACAATAATTGTTGTTTCTGTTCGCCCAACATCCTCATATCCATCTTCCAATGCGCCCTGAATGTCATAACCATCTTGCAAATGAGTGATATCGGATTTTCTATGAATGCTAAATTGAAATGGATCAATAGTAGCGTTATTAATCAGTTTTCTCAGGCTTGTTGCATTGAGCAGAATTGCAGACATAGTATCTTGCCTAAGAACCTCAGACAGTTGAGTTTCAACAACATCTACTGAAAAATATGAAGTCAAATAGTCTTGATTTAAGGCAGGGCTCAGTTCTTGCTTAACAGGAGGTAACTGAGCAGTGTCTCCTACAAAAACGAGCTTGCATTGAAACCCTTCATCTATATATTGAATGAGGTCTTGCAGTAATGATCCATTTTGAAAGAGTTTGGCTGAAGGTTTTTCATCTCCGATCATTGAGGCTTCATCGACGATAAATACAGCTTTTTTAAACTTGTTTTTTTGAAGTTTAAACTGAATCCCTCCTTGCTTGCCTTGCTGCGCAAAATAAATTCTTTTATGAATGGTAACTGCTTTGGTTTTTGCATAAGTCGACATCACCTTTGCAGCCCTGCCAGTTGGTGCCATCAAGACTGGCTTATACCCTGTTTTTTGTAGGGGCTTTAGCCAAGATGCGATCATCGTTGTTTTTCCAGTTCCTGCATAGCCTTTTAATAAAAATATTTTGGAGGATGTGTTGTCGTTTATAAAATCAGAAAACTGATGAATTGCATCGATTTGGTCGGACGTTGGCTTAAACGGAAATTCGTTTAAAATATGATGCTGGATACTCATAGGCTTGTGTGAGCTGTAAATGTAAGGTCTTTTCTGCTTTAATCTATTCAAAAAAAATTGTAGATTTGTTTGCATTCAAATTCATAATCATGAAAACCGGCATACAATCACTACTCTGGATTTTATGTATCTTTTTTGCTTATAAAATTTATGACTCCATAAATGGCCCCATTGCATTCAATAACATCAAAACTGAAAGGTACGCGAAAGTCATTTCGAAACTTAAAGATATTGGAAACGCGCAAGCCGCCCATAAGGATGTATTAGGTTATTATAGCGATAACCTCGATAGCCTTGTCGCTTTCGTAGACACTGCTCAGTACACACTTACCCAAAAAAGAGACTCTAGCTATTTGGAGTTTGACAGAGTCTATCGTATTGACATGCTTCGCGAAGTAATTGTCATTGACACCTTAGGCTTTGCCTCTGTGAAAGATTCCTTGTTTGGAGATTCGGAACGTTATAAAAATATGATGTTTATTCCTGTTAATGGGCAAGAAGACAAACGCTTTACTTTAAATACTGACATACTTGACAACAATGGTTATCGCCTCCCAGTTTTTGAAGTCAAGGTAAGTAAAGAAATTATTCTTCACGATCAAGACAAATATTTGGTCGCTCTTGAAAAGGAAGTGATCTCTGTTGATGGTGTGAATGGCCCTGAAATTACGCTTGGTTCCTTAACCGAAGTTAATACAAGCGGAAACTGGCCAACAACCTATGACTCAGCAAAAGAATAACACACATTCTAACAAGCAAAATAGACTGTCCATTCTAATCAATCGGAATGGACTTTCTTATTTAATATCTGACGCAGACAACAAAACTATTGTTGATCTTTCGTCCCACGATTTCGTCGATCATTCCCCCGAAGAAGAGTTGCATCACTTCGTAAACAAATACCTCAACGAAAAGAAAATAGTTGAGCAATCGTTTTCAGATGTTCGTGTGTGTTTTGTCAACAACCTATCTTCTTTTGTCCCTCTCCCCCTTTTTGACAAAAACAAAAAAGCAACATACCTCGAAAATCATGCAGATATCAGAAAACAAGACTATGTGTCATTTGATGACATATCATCGAGACAAATTGCGAATGTTTACATCCCCTACGTCAACGTAAACAATATGCTTCTCGAATCATTTGGGAAGTTTTCTTATGTGCACTGTAGCAGCTTACTACTCGAAATTTTATCGAAAGAAAGTACTGAAAACACCCAACCCTTGTGGTTTGTTCATATACAGTATGATTTGGCATATTATTTTTTACTTGTAAAAGGAAAACTTCAATTTTACAATGCCTTCAATTGGACTGATGAAAAAGATGTACTGTATTACACGATGGCAGTTGCAAAAAACAACTCACTTGCGCTCGATCAAACAAACCTATTGATGAGTGGCCAAATTAAAGGTGGTGATAAGACACATCAATTGTTGTCCAAATACATTCATAAAACCAGCTTCTTTACCCCATCAAACAGGTCGAACAAATTGAGTTCAACTCTCTTACATCCTCATACCCACACGTTATTGACTGAGCTTCCGACATGCGAATTATAGCTGGCCATCATAAGGGTAGAAGAATAAGAATCCCAAAAAATCTTCCTGTTCGGCCGACGACAGATCGTGCAAAGGAGGCACTCTTTAGTATACTCAATCACAAAATTGATTTTGAATCAACTCACGTCTTAGACCTGTACAGTGGAACAGGGAGTATAGGGTTTGAGTTTTGTTCAAGGGGCTGTCCATCTGTGACATCAGTGGATACAAAACAAGCCTGCGCATTGTTTGTTGAAAATACAGCTAAGGATTTAGACCTTCCTATTCGATCCATTCGCATGACAGCAAAGAATTATCTGAGCAAGTGTGTGAATGATTTTGACGTCATCTTTGCAGACCCACCTTATGACAATGGCATAGAGGAATTTGAAACGATCAAAGCAATCATTGAAACACGAAAACTCCTACGCCCAGATGGTTGGTTTATTTTTGAGCATACAGAGCAAATTGATTTCAGTTCTGAGCAGGCATACAAAGAATCGAGGAAATATGGGAGTTGTGTGTTTAGCTTCTTTCAGTTTACAGACTAAGATTTACCTGCTCGAAACAATAGTTCTTTTTCTTCTTTTGTCAAGCTTGCATATCCTGACTGACTGATTTTATCAAGGATTGCGTCAATTTTTGCTTGATCGACTTCAGATTTATTTTGTTTGGGTTTGGGTTTTGTTGAGGTATATACTTTGCGAACCTTGGTCTTTTTGAAAGAAAATAATGATGAAAAATATGAGGCAATTTTTGAAATCCATTGCCCTATGTCGTTCCCTCGTGATATATTTCTTTGATAGATATAGCCAGTCATCGCCCCACCCAAATGTGCAAGGTGACCACCAGCGTTACTGACAGGAATTTGAATCAAATCTAACACAACAAAAAACAATCCAATGTAAATCAATTTGATATTGAACACCAATATCCTGACATCTTTATATGGCATATAACTACAAATGAAAATAAGTACAGCCATCACCCCTGCCGATGACCCAATCAATCGAGGTGATTGGTCTTTAAAAGCAGGGAAAAAATTATAGCTTACAACAAAGGTTATTCCTCCAATCAAAACACCTAAAAAAAAGGTGTTTATAAAGAGATTAGTCTTGAACAGATTAACCATAATTCGACCTGCAAAATGGAGCAGAATCATATTCCATAATATGTGTCCAAAATCGCCATGGAAAAAGGCATAGCTTATCAAGGTCCAGGGTCGAAAAAGTAAATCATCGAAGCTAGAGGAGAGTTGAAACCAAGTGAAATACTGATCAAAAGGTGAAGAAAAAAGATAAAAGACAGTTTGAAGCAGAAAAGGCAACACAAAACATGCCACCAAGATGACAATCAGTCGCTCAACCACGCCAAAGGTCTGGTATCGATATTTCATTTGATCAAAGAAATTCATATATCCCAACGATTATTATTGAACTGTTGTTTTTTCCAATACCACATCATAATGTACCCAGTTAAAGCACCCCCAAGATGAGCAAAATGAGCGATTGGACCAAGTGAATAGGAGCTAAAACCGAAAAAGAGATCACTGGCGAGAAGAATGGGAACAAAATATTTTGCTTTGATCGGAATGGGAAGAAAAATAATCATCAGTTCTGTGTTGGGAAACAAGAAAGCAAAGGCCACAAGTATTCCATATAGCGCCCCCGAAGCACCAACCATTGACATATTAAATGACGTTAGGAGTTGACTGAGTTCGGCTTGCGAAATGACATTCGACCACGCTGTATTGTACTGTCCAGATTGCAATGTCTCTGTCAAAGCAGTTGCAGAATAACCTGCTTCCACGAGTTGCCCCATGACTGTGCTAATTTGAAAATAATTGATCCCCAGTTGAAGTGCAGCTGCCCCAAGACCAGTTGACAAATAAAAAAACAGAAACTTATTCCTACCCCACATTTGGGCCAACGTGCCCCCAAACATCCAGAGTCCAAACATATTGAAAAGGATATGGTTTATACTTCCATGCATAAACATATGGGTTACAACTTGCCAAAGTGCAAACTTTGGGTTTTGTGGATAATGCAAAGCGAGTAAATCGTAGGCTGTATTTCCTAGACTCGTAGAACCCAAGAAACACAAAACATTGATGATAATCAGTTGTTTTACAATATCAGGAAGGGATCTCATACGTTCAATTTATTTTCTAAATCTTTAGCGGTCATAGAGACAAATATAAGTTTTCCATTTGGGCATCTGGAGGGCTCATCACACAAAAATAAATCTTTTATTAATCGAGATTGAGCGTGCTGATGCAAGTCTGCACCTGAGCGAATTGAACCATGCTTTGCCATTGTTTTTGCCAACAATCGGCTGAGCTTTACACCCTTTATCGATGGGTCATTTTCGACATCCTCCAGAAAATTAGACAGCAGATCAGGAACTGAATCGAGCGATAAACTGTTGTGAATTGCTGTGATCTCCAATGCGTTGGCATCTGCATTTCCAAAAGAAAAACCCATAAGTTCCAAAGTTTTTTGATGAGGACTAAATTCAGCAAACTGTTGTTGGTTCATATCCACCTGGATAGGAAACGCTAAAACCTGCGAAGGAACACTTCTATCTTCAAATTGGCGAAGAAAAGAATCGTATAAAACGCGCTCATGCGCACGCTGTTGATGCACAAGAATAAGACCTTCTGATCTTTTTGCTACGATGTATTTTTTTTGAAGTTGAAAGCATGGCAAGTCACTTTCTATTGCATTGATGTCAAAAATCTTCTCATTGTCTCGATTGGGCAAATCAATGTTTTGCAAACCTTTAAATAAAGGTTCCCAAGACGATTCTTTTTGTTTCTGATCAAAAGGGTTAAATTTTCGATCGACCTGAATGCTTGGCGATTGATTCGGAGGCTTATTGTCCAAAGGAACATCAAAGGATTGATTGCGATCAAAATCGAGTACAGGACTGACATTAAATTGCCCCAAACTATGTTTCAGAGCAGATCGGATGATGGCATATAACGAATGATCATCTTCAAATTTGATTTCTGTTTTGGTAGGATGAATATTGACATCAATGGTGTCATTCGGCACAGTCAAATATAGAATATAACCAGGTTGCATCCCAGGTGCCAAAAGACCCTCAAATGCTGCCATTACCGCATGATGAAGATAGGGGCTTTTAATAAAACGATCGTTGACAAAAAAGAATTGATGTTGCCTTGATTTTTTTGAGAATTCTGCTTTAAAAATAAATCCGTTTATGTTCAGGATATCAGTTGACTCTTGCACAGGCACCAATTTTTCGTTGGTATTTTTACCAAATATCTGTACAATACGTTGGCGTAATATTGTGGGTTCGAGGTGAAAAAGAATGGTATCGTTGCTATAAAACTCAAACCGCACTTGGTGATAAACCAACGCCACACGCTGAAACTCATCGATAATATGGCGCTGCTCCACGTTGTTTGACTTCAAAAAATTTCGTCTTGCAGGAATATTGAAAAACAAATTTTTAACAGCCATCAAGCAGCCTGTTTCGGCAGCTACAGCTTGCTGATCTTTGATCTCACTACCCTCGATAATAATTTCAGTTCCAACCTCATCATTTTTCGTTTTAGTACGCATACGTACTTGCGAAATCGCAGCGATACTAGCCAAGGCCTCTCCCCGAAACCCTTTGGTCGAAATCGAGAATAGGTCTTCTGCTTTCTTGATTTTGGAGGTGGCATGACGCTCGAAACAAAGTCGAGCATCTGTTGTTGTCATCCCTTTTCCATTATCAATGACTTGAATCATTGTTTTGCCAGCATCCTTAATAATGAGTTTGATTGAAGTAGCTCCTGCATCAATGGCATTTTCTAGAAGTTCTTTTACAACCGAAGCTGGTCGCTGCACGACTTCACCAGCAGCAATCTGATTGGCTACATGATCTGGTAATAAAGAAATGATATCAGGCATTTCTAATTTTTAAAAATAGACAAATCAAAGTCGAGTATATACAAAGCAATAAGGATAAGTGAGATGAGGATAATAAAGAATAGGCGTGAAAATTCTATGTTTGACCTGTTTCGACTTTGCTGTCTTGCTGCTTGCCAATGGGCGCCAAAATCATTTGAATTGGTGATGTCTCTATATTTTGAAAAGGTAGAATCAAAATCATAGGGGTTTTCATCCTTTTTACCTTTGTAGTACCTTGGCGTATAATTAAAGCGCCTATTGGTTCGTTGTTTAAAAAAATTTATGCGCACAGTGTGAACTTTGATGATGAATAAGCAAAATCAAAAATACAAAATGTAGTGTGTTTACTGACAACTAATCATTATGTATCTTCGCAATCTATGAAAATCAAAAATATTAAGGAACTACAATCGCTATTGGATACGCCAAAAAGCATCGTCATTATCCCCCACACCAACCCAGATGGTGATGCCATAGGAAGTAGTCTTGGATGGATGCATTTTCTTCAGCAACACAGTCATCATGTTGAGGTGATTAGTCCCAATCAATACCCTGATTTTTTGAAATGGGTTCCTGGCTCTTCTGCTGTATCGATTTTTGAAGAAAATCCAACCCATGCAAAAGGTCTGATTGAACGAGCAGATCTCATTTTTACACTTGATTTTAATACGCTAAAAAGAATTGGTGAGATGGGCATTGAAGTGTCGAAAAGTACTGCAAAAAAAATAATCATCGATCATCATCAAGAACCTGATGACTTTGCAGACCTCACATTTTCCTACCCATCATTGGGCTCGACTTGCGAATTGGTTTATCATATCATTGCAGGCCTTGGTGGTGGAGACCAAATCGATGCCAACATAGCCACAGCGCTCTATTTGGGTATTTTGACTGATACAGGCTCTTTTCGTTTCCCGTCAGTAACACCAACGACGCATAGAGTCGTAGCTCATTTGATTGAAGAAGGAGCAAATCCAACTGAGATTAGTCGTCATGTAAAAGACACTGCCCATTTGGGAAGGCTTCAACTCTTAGGGATTGCGCTGAACAATCTGCGTTTTGATGAACGCTTACGCACTGCCACCATCACCCTAAGCCATGCAGAACTCACAGCATGTGATTTTCAAAAAGGTGACTCTGAAGGAATCGTCAATTATGGGTTGAGCATCTCTAATTGTGTGCTAGCAGTATTGATGATTGAGCATCCGACAGATGGTTTTGTGAAAATGTCGTTCAGATCGAAAGGAAACTTTTCTGTCAATGATTTTGCACGTGAAAGTTTTTCGGGTGGTGGGCATCATAATGCTGCTGGCGGAAAGTCGGATCTTTCGCTAGAAGACACACACAAACTTCTGATCAAAAAATTAGAACAATGCGAGGAAGACTTATCAAAGGCATAGTGTGTGTGCTTACGATGTTTACGCTGTTGAATTGCACTGAACAGCAAGCACGCAAACCCATACAGCAATCAAAAAGTCAGCACATCGAAAATTCTGTTCAAGAAAATCGATTGAGGCTAGCGCGTGAGGTTGAAGTGATTGAACAGTGGTTAACATCTCAAACGTCTGTATTTTCAGAAACGCCACATGGCATTTTTTACAGCTACAGCAACCCAAAGAATCGTCCAATTCTTCCCCCAGAAAATCTTAAAAAAATTTATGTCCTTTTCGAACACCTCAATGGAGAACCAATATATGATTGGAAAATATTTCAGAATCCAGTCTCCAATCAAGATGTACCACAAGGCATTGTTTTGTTACTTCCACACATACCTATTGGGGTTGAAACTTCAGTCGTCTTGACCTCTTTTTTGGCCTATGGTTCGTCAGGTGATGGATCATCTATTGGCCCATATACACCCATATTTGCACGTATTTATATACCTTTAATTCAAAATAAATCATCATGAAAATCATACATCTATTCACAGCGATCGTTATTTTAACCATTTTGAGTTGCTCTCCCAAGCTTGAGGATGGCATCTATGCCAAAGTCAATACCAATAAAGGAGAAATTCGATTGCAATTGACTTATGACCAAACACCAGTGACAGTGGCAAATTTTGTGTCATTGGCAGAGGGAACAAACACACAGGTTGATTCTATCTACAGTGGCAAACCATACTATGATGGCTTGATTTTTCACAGGGTTATTCAAGATTTTATGATACAGGGTGGAGATCCTACTGGCACTGGTCAGGGTGGGCCTGGATATAGATTTGATGATGAAATTGTGCCTGAACTAAAGCATGATGATCCAGGCGTTTTATCGATGGCTAATGCTGGTCCTGGCACAAACGGGAGTCAGTTTTTTATCACCCACAAAGAAACCCCTTGGCTCGACGGGAAACACACAGTGTTTGGTCGTGTAACAGAGGGGCAATCGGTTGTGGATTCGATTGCGCAAAACGACACCATCTTTGGCGTTACCATCATTCGCAAAGGAAGGGATGCTAAAAAGTTTGATGCTGCTACCACTTTTGAAAACTATTTTTTAGAAAAAGAAAAAGTAAAAAACGATAAGCGAGATGCCTTGGTAGCGTTGGAGCAATCTGCAACATACACAGACAGTGGTCTTGGCATTGTGATTACCACTGAAGGAAATGGAGAAGGAGTTTCGACAGATAAAACTGTGTTGACTCATTATGCTGTTTATTTTGAGGACGGACGCTTGTTAGACACCAGTCTAGCGGATGTTGCAAGAACATATAACATGTACAATCCCAACCGACCCTATCAGCCAATCCCTGCTCGTGTCGATGCTGATGCACAAATGATTACTGGGTTTAAAGAAGGTTTACGACTGTTATCTGTGGGGGACAAAGCAACCCTTTATTTACCCTATGAACTAGCATATGGCGCAAATGGTGGTCGTGGTATCCCACCTCAAACAAATCTAATTTTTGAGGTTGAAGTGGTCGGATTGGAATAGAGGTCGAGGATTGCGTTGGTATCGATTCTTTGCAATTTCAATCATTCCGCAATGGCTGTTCCTGCAATGGATTAAAGGTTCGCCCGATCTTGTTGATCGATTTTATACACAAGGAATTTTTTCATGGCTGTCTCAACTGAGCATACGACTGACAGCTTGGATCCCTTTTTCAGTTGGTGATATATTCTATGCAATTGGGCTTTACTTTGTTCTAAAACATCTGTTTTATTTCAAACGCTTGCGTCTTCGTGCAACGCTTATCAAAACCCTGGGATGGTTTGGAATTCTGTTCTTTGTGTTTCATCTGCAGTGGGGTTTCAATTATCACAAGACGCCTTTATCGATTCTAAACAATGTACCATCAAGTTATACGTCAAAGGAATTAGAGACGTTTACGCATTACCTCGTTCAGCAAACAAACCAATTGCATGAAAAGCTAGCACAAAATGATAGTGTTGTAGTTGAAATCAATTTTTCTAACAAGCAAATTTTTGATGTTGCCACGCAAGCGATTCAAAAGCAACATCGATATCCTACCCCCAATATCAAAAAATCATCTTTTGGATTGCTCTTGAGTTATATGGGTTATGGGGGTTATTTAAATCCCTTTACCCTTGAGGCACAAGTCAATACGCGTCAACCCAAACTGAGAGTGCTCACAACAGCTGCCCACGAGATTGCGCATCAGCTGGGTTATGCAGCAGAGGAAGAGGCAAACTTTATTGCAATCGACGCAGCAATAAAATCCGACAATGCATATATGCAATATGCTGGCTATCATCTTGCTTTGGGATATGCGCTTTCAGAATATAAAAAGAGAGAAGATATTGATCACCAACAACTCTATCAAGACATCGATAAAGGTGTCATAAAACAATATCAACAGTTGTCAGCGTTTTGGCAGAATTACACAAATCCTTTTGAACCCTTGTTCAAAAAAAGCTATGATACCTACCTAAAGGCAAACAGCCAATCAGCAGGTATCAATAGCTATAGCTTGGTTGTTGGTTTGCTGCTACATCATTTCCAAAACGACTAGTCCAGTACAACTGGCGCGCCAGCAGCTTCCATTTCAAATGATACAGCGTCAACTGCAGAAACAAATGATGTAATCATCGGATTGATTTCTGCAAACAAGTTCTCTGCAACTTCGAAGCTTTTCATGTGAAGTGGCGTTGGTCCATAGGAGTTGCCATACAGCCCACTTGCTGCAAAATACAATCGATAGGATAATGTGAGGTCATCCTTTTCGCCAACTTCAGCCTTAGACGAACTACCTTCCATCAACCTATTGATTTCATTCATTAACTCACGTAAACTGTGCAACTTTGATGACAAATCCTCCTGACTGCTATCGACATAAGGAAGTGCCTTTAAAAGCGTTTTTAAGTGTTTAGATGATTTTTTAAATGAATGATTTGCAATATCAATCGCTTTATCAAGAGTAACCAATTTCTCAATAAACTCGTCACGCTGGTCAGCAATAGGGTTCTCTAAAACATTTTTTCGGATGCGCTCCACTTCAAAAGTTTGTGGCCCTGCAAGTACTGCGATTTTACCATCAATCTGTTGATGCAAACGCACTGTATAGTTACCAGGTTCAACATCCAAGCGTAAAGCGTTCAGCTTTTTCCGCTTTTCGTTGGCATCTGCAACGCTTATATAGGGCTGCTTCAAGTCCCAATTTACACGCTGAACTCCTTTTTTGTGAGGAGCATAAATTCGATCAACGACTTCACCAGCTTCGTCTTCAATCACTAAAATCAACTGTGGTTTTGATTCATTTTTCTCTGCATCAAGTGCCTCCCAACCTGGGAATGGAATATCTGCTGTCTTTTTATCCTTTTCTGCCTTTTGACGAGAAGACTTCAGGGTCATATGACCCTCTTTGAGATAAAAGGTTAACATGGCGCCATATTTTGGATTTTCTGCAGTATAAAATGATCCACCTTGACTAGAGGTTCCCCCTCGAATTTGGTGATACTGAAGTGCCTTTCGAGGTTTAAATAGCATCGCCGATTGTTGTAGGCTTTCAGCTGTGATATCGCGCAATGGGCTATAATCATCCAACACATAAAAACTGCGCCCAAAAGTCGCTAAAACAAGATCGTTTTCCCTTTTTTGAATGGCAAGATCACGAACTGAAATGGTAGGTAAACCAGTTGAAAATTTATGCCACTCACTACCTTGATTCATACTCACATAAACGCCATACTCTGTTGCAAGAAACAATAAGTTGGGGTTGATGTGGTCTTGTACGATTCTCCAGACCAGAGTTCCATCAGGGATTCCTTTTGTGATTGACACCCATTTTTCTCCCCCATTCGTGGTCTTGTAGAGGTAAGGCGAATAATCTCCATATTTATGATTATCAAGGGCTACATAAGCCACTTGATCATTGTGAAGATCTACCTTTATATCATTGACAAATGCTGTTGACGGAGAACCAGGTAGCTTATCAACAGTAATTTTTGTCCAATTATCCCCTCCATTATTGGTGTATTGGATAATTCCATCATCTGTACCAGCATATAAAAAATTTGGGTTTGATATTGATTCGCTAAGTGATGTAATCGTATTGTAGGTTGACATTGCATACACATCCCAAGGATTGTCAAAACTTTGCTGACGACCCATGATCGGTAAAGCCAATCGCTCTTCATCCTTTGTAAGGTCTGTTGAAATTGGTGTCCAGCTATCCCCACGATTGTCAGATCTCCAAACACGTTGGGTTCCAAAATACAATCTTTTAGGGTCATGATGACTGACAAGGATAGGCGCATCCCAGTTATAGCGTTCGTATGGCTCTCCTAAGCCACTTTGAGGCTTAATATATATGGACTCCATCGTGGTTTTGTCGATTCGATAAAGGTTTCCCTGCTGCCACTGTGCATAAACGATATCTGGATTACCAGGCTCAGTTGCAGGTTGATGCCCATCCCCTCCAAGCAACACATACCAATCTGCATTTGATATACCATTGGTTCGAAAGGTTCGTGAGGGACCTCCTTGAGTGTTGTTGTCTTGCGTACCTCCATAGATGTTATAAAAAGGTGATGCATCATCAACTGCGAGCTTATAAAACTGTGTTAGGGGAAGGTTGTTAACGAACTTCCAGGTTTTGGAATCGTCAAAAGATTCATAAATACCCCCATCAGTACCAAAAAGGAGGTAGTTTGGATCATTCTTTTTGAAAGTCAATGAATGATTGTCAGAATGTTTATTGGCCTCACTCATCGTATAAAATGTTTTTCCGCCATCTTCAGAAACAAGCGCACGAACATTCATCAAATAAATACGATCGAAATGATGAGGAGAAGCAACAAGCTCTTGATAATAGTGAGGACCTGTACCACCTGAGACTGTGTCTGACATTTTTGTCCAGCTACCACCACTGTCTGATGATCTATAAATAGCTCCTTTACGACGATCGAGCTCGATTGCTGCATAAAGTATTTTTGGATTCATAGGGGAAATAGCCAATCCAATTTTACCCATGTTGGAAGATGGAAGGCCATTATCAATTTCAACCCATGTTTCGCCACCATCAATACTCTTGAACAGTGAGGTTCCAGGGCCTCCACCCATGTGAGCAGCTACGTTTCGATGTCTTTGCCAACTTGCGAGATAAAGAATATCGGGGTTGGTTGGGTCAATGACTAGATCAGTAACACCTGTCCACTTGTTGATGGTGAGTTTGTTCACCCAATTTTTACCTCCATCAGTAGATTTGTACAAGCCTCTTTCTCCTCCTGAGCTCCACAAAGGGCCTTGCGACGCCACCCAAATGGTGTTTGAGTCATTTGGATGAACAATGATTTTTGAGATATGTTCTGATTTTTTCAAACCCATATCTTGCCACGAAGATCCACCATCTGCACTGCGATAAATCCCATGCCCGATTCCAACATGACGACCACCAACATTTTCTCCAGTACCCAACCACACAACTGATGAGTTGTTTGGGTCAAGAGTGATGCAACCAGTTGAGTAAAAGGACTCGTCATCAGTAAGTGGAGTCCAAGTTGTTCCGGCATTTGTGGTTTTCCAGGTACCCCCAGAACCAACTGCCACGTACCAAACATTTTCATTTGTCGGATCAATTGCGATATCTGCAATACGACCAGACATAAATGCAGGACCTACACTACGAAAAGAAAACCCACTTAAAGCAGATTGCAATTCACTCTCTTTTTCATCTTCCTGTGCATAACAAAAGGATGAAATTAGGGTGTAGTATATTGTCAAAAAACTAAATAATAAATTTTTCATGTCATAAGATTTTATCCAATAAACATACAAAATTAAGTATGAAATAAAGCATTTGAATTGATGAAGTCTGACTTATGCTATCTATTTTTGCAATCGAAATGAAAGTCAAACAAACAATAGAGTTAAGCATTACCGGTATCGCTGCCAAAGGCATGGCGATTGGACGCACAAATGAGGGTATTGTTGTTTTTGTCAAAGGGGCTGTTCCTGGAGATGTTGCTACTGTATTTCTTTACAAAAAAAGGAAAAGTTATTTTGAGGGTCGAGTTGAAAAGTTACTAGTTCCAAGCCCTGACCGAATATCAGCCAAATGCGATCACTTTGGCACCTGTGGTGGTTGTCAATGGCAACATCTTTCATACATAGCACAGCTGAAACACAAGGCACAAGAGGTCTATCAAAATTTTGTAAAGATTTGTGGTTTTGATTTTCCTACACTGAACAATATTGTACCCAGCAAGTCACAATATAATTATCGCAACAAAATGGAGTATAGCTTCTCCAACAGTCGATGGCTCACCAAAGCTGAAATTGAATCTGGAGAAGTAATGAATCGAAATGCTTTGGGGTTTCACAAACCCCGAATGTGGGACAAGATTGTACACATTGATGAATGTTTTTTACAACAAGAGCCAGGGAATCAAATTCGAAATTTTATTCATCAACATGCGATGGATAAAGGGATGAGTTATTATGATCTCCAAAATAAATCAGGGCAGTTGCGCAGCATGATGATTCGTACAGCATCTACTGGACAGATCATGCTAGTCATTCAGTTTTTTGAAATTCATATAGAAGAAAGGAACGATTTGCTAGAAGCGATCATCAACAAGTTCCCACAAATCAGTTCACTGCATTATATTATCAATCAAAAAGCAAATGATAGCATCTATGATCTAGATGTCAATTTACATGCCGGAAGCCCACATATTGAAGAAGAAATGGAGGGATTGCGCTTTTGGATCACACCCAAGTCTTTTTACCAAACCAACTCAATGCAAGCGTATGAGTTATATAAAATCACGCGGGATTTTGCTGGTCTAACTGGGAGTGAGATCGTTTATGACCTCTATACTGGTTTGGGAACCATTGCTCAATTTGTGGCAAAGGAAGCAAAACATGTTGTTGGGATTGAAGCAATTCCTGAAGCAATTGTTGCAGCAAAAGAAAATGCAAAGAGAAATAAACTATCCAACGTAGATTTTGCTGCAGGCGATATGAAAAAAGTTTTTACAGATAACTTCATCGAAACGTATGGCACCCCAGATGTTGTCATAACAGATCCTCCTCGTGAGGGCATGCACAAAGATGTCGTCAAGCAATTGCTTAAGATCTTACCCAAACGAATTGTATATGTGAGTTGTAATTCTGCGACACAGGCACGAGATTTAAGTCTGTTGAGTGATCATTACTTAATAAAAAAAGTGCAGCCTGTTGATATGTTTCCCCACACCCAACACGTAGAAAATGTTGTACTTTTGGAAGGAATCCATGTATAAATTTCGCTACCTATTATTGATACTGTTGCTTCACCAGAGTTGTGAACCAGATGATGTCTGCAATGTAGAAAACCCATCAACACCACAACTTGTCTTTCGCTTGTATGATGCCAACCAGCCAAGTCAGCTCAAGTCAGTTGACACCTTAAGGGTCAAAGACAATGAAAATGAATCCATTTTACAATTGATCAATACGGATTCAATTGCGATTCCTCTTCAAATAAATTCCAATAAAATGGATTTTGATTTTATGATATCAGGAGGGATTAACGATGAACTATTAATCTATTACCAAACACAGGATATGTATTTAAGTCGCGCTTGTGGGTTTCAAAGTACATTTATCATCAACGAAATCGAAATCAGCAGCAATCAAAATTGGATAAACACAATAGAAATTGTAACAAATGAAATCCTAGTAGACACCCTTGCTCATGTTAAAATATATCACTAGTTATTTGCTCTTTTTCGTGGTTTGTTTTGGCTATGCTCAGGATAGCATTTCAAAATATAAAGAGCGATATAGCATCCGCTTTGGTATCGACATGAGTAAACCCATTCGCTCTATGATTGAAAACGACTACAAAGGTCTAGAACTCACTGCAGATTATCGGATAACAAAAAAGCTTTATCTCGCAGCAGAAGTAGGAATGGAAGACAAACGTGTTGTGAGTGAGACACTTGACTTTCAGACCAGTGGAGAATACCTCAAGCTAGGTGTTGATTTCAATTTATTCAAGAACTGGAAAGGAATGGAGAATATGCTGCTGACAGGTTTTAGGTTTGGTACAAGTACCCATAGCCAACAGCTTAATGGTTATGCAGTCAGGCAGCTCGATCACCTTTGGGCGGAAGACTTATACAAATCACTCGATCAACCCCTTTTATTCGATGATTTGAATGCGACTTGGATTGAAATAATTGCAGGTGTTAAAACAGAACTACTCAACAACTTGTACATGGGCATAAGCGTTCGGATGAACTATTTGATGAATGACAAGGAGGTAACCAACTTCAGTAATCTATATATTCCGGGTTATCACCGCGTATCTGAGGGCAGTCCTTGGGGCGTAGGTTTGAACTATACGATTATGTACCAATTCCCACTTTATCGAAAGTGATGATTTTTGGTCGTGTTAAGATTAAAAAAAAGAACAGTTGCAAACTAAAAAAAAATATCTAATTTTGCACCCCTAGGTTCAACCGCTGGCGATGGTCGTGAATGTTGTTCTTAGTTATTTTTATCTAAAATCATGGAACATTTAGTTCAGTATGTTCAAGACGAATTCGTCGAGAAAAAATCATTTCCCTCTTTTCAAGCGGGTGATACCATCACAGTTTATTATGAAATTCGCGAAGGCGAAAAAGTAAGAACTCAGTTCTTCAAAGGAGTTGTAATCCAAATCAAAGGCACTGGAAGCACAAAAACATTCACTATTCGAAAAATATCTGGAACAGTTGGTGTTGAACGTATTTTCCCGTTCAATCTGCCAACCATTCAAAAAATCGAAGTGAACAGTCGTGGTAAAGTACGCCGTTCACGTATTTTTTACTTCAGAGAATTGCGAGGTAAAAAAGCGCGAATCAAGGAAAAAAAGAATTAAAACTTCTGATTTTAAAGACCTTCTTTCTGGGAGGTTTTTTTTCTCAATTTTTACTCTCTTTTTTTGATAATATTATAACAATCTGAATAGTATTGAAAACGTTGATACTCTTTGTCTTTCACGTTGTATATTTGCGCAACCAAAAAAAAACTCATGACAAAAATTAAAGTTGCAAATCCTGTTGTTGAAATCAATGGTGATGAAATGACAAGAATAATATGGAAGTTTATAAAAGAACAATTGATTCTTCCCTATCTAGATGTTGAGCTTCTATACTATGATTTGGGACTTGAGAGCAGAGATGCAACAAATGATCAAATTACGATTGATGCAGCCAATGCAATTAACAAGCATAAAGTTGGCATTAAATGTGCTACAATTACTCCAGATGAAAATCGTGTAAAAGAATTCGGCTTAAAGAAAATGTGGCGTTCCCCTAATGGAACGATTCGTAATATAGTCGGAGGAACCGTATTTCGCGAACCTATTATCATGAAAAATATTCCTAGGTATGTACAAGGTTGGACAAAACCCATTTGTATTGGACGTCATGCTTTTGGGGATCAATACAAAGCGACTGATACTATCATAAAGAGAAAAGGAAAATTAACTATGACCTTTAGCCCAGAAGACGGAAGTGAAGCCCAAAGTTGGGAGGTCTATAATTTTCAAGAAGGTGGAGTTGCAATGAGTATGTACAATATCGACTCATCCATTTATGGATTCGCGCGTTCTTGCATGAATCGAGCTCTCAGCAAAGGTTGGCCATTATATTTTAGTACAAAAAATACCATCATGAAGGCTTATGATGGTCGATTTAAAGATATTTTTGAAGAGGTTTATCAGAACGAATTCAAATCAAAATTTGAAGAAGCAAGTATTTATTATGAGCATCGTTTAATTGATGATATGGTGGCCGCTGCTATGAAATGGAATGGTGGATTTGTTTGGGCATGTAAAAACTATGATGGTGACGTACAATCTGATACAGTAGCGCAAGGATTTGGGTCACTGGGATTAATGACCTCTACTCTGGTTACACCAGATGGGGAAATCATGGAAGCTGAAGCAGCTCATGGCACAGTAACTAGGCACTACCGCCTTCACCAAAGAGGTGAGGAAACTTCCACCAATCCAATCGCATCTATATTTGCATGGACACGTGGACTTGCTCACCGCGCTAAGCTTGATAAAAACAATGATTTGTCTAATTTTTGTGAGGTGCTTGAAAGAGTTTGCATTGAAACTGTAGAAAGCGGAAAAATGACCAAAGATTTGGCATTACTTATCCATGAAAAGAAGCTTAAAAGAGAGCATTATTTAAGCACCCAAGAATTTTTAGATGCTATTAAAACTAATCTTGACAAATCAATTGTTTGAGTAAATGTTTTTCTAAATATTTGGAGACTTTTTTAAGTTGAATTTTCTTGAGAAATCTACATAATGTAAAACTTGTAATTAGAAAGTTGTAATCTCAAAATATTTTAGATCTAAATTCTATTTTTTAAAAATCAATTTTTTTCTTTAAAAACATCTCATTGTTGACTCTTGCAATGATGTTAAAACAATCCTTACATTTAGCATCATAACAATTATGATATGGACATCACAACTATTATTGGACAAATCTTTTTGCCAATTTCTTTAGCAATTATAATGTTCGGAATGGGACTTGGATTGGTTATAGGGGATTTTGTGAGATTATTTTCCTCTCCCAAAGCTGTGCTAGTTGGCTTATGCAATCAGCTATTACTTCTTCCACTCATCGGATTTGCGATTGTTGTGCTGTTTGATCTCAATCCTTCAATGGCAATTGGGGTAATGATCATTTCGGTATGCCCTGGAGGTCCAACAAGTAATTTGATTACGCAAGTTTCGCGTGGAAATATTGGGCTTTCAGTCACACTGACTGCCTTAGCGAGTCTCATTACTGTATTTACCATTCCAATTCTGTTATCGAAAGCTATAGCATATTTTACTGGAAACACTGGAGTTATTATACAACTTCCCATATTGGAAACCATGGTGCAGATTTTGGTGATTACAATTATCCCAATCTGTATCGGGATGATGATTCGAAAACGAAATGAAGGCTTTGCCTTAAGAATGGAAAAACCAATGCGTACTGCCTCAACTGTTCTATTTGTTATTATTTTCCTGGTCATAATTATTGCCAATAAAGATAATTTGGTACAAGCAATGAAAGAAGTTGGACTTGCGACATTGCTGCTCAACTTACTTACAATGGGGCTTGGGTTTCTTACTGCCAAACTGTTTGGTATCGCTGGAAATAGCCAAATAACAATCACCATAGAAAGTGGTATTCAAAATGGAACACTGGCTTTTGTTATTGCGACCTCCATCCTCAACAACTTAGAAATGGGACTGCCAGCAGGTGCATATTCTATATGGATGTTTATCACAGGTGGCATCCTTATGTGGCGTTTGGGAAGCAAAAAAGAGTGAGCGAAAAACCTAGTTAGTTGTATATTTGTCAAAATTGCTGTGCAAATGCGCCATATTGGTTGTGTTACCCTATTCTTGTTTTTGTTTCAATTTTTGTCTGCTCAAGATCGAGTCACAATCAGTGGAGATGTTTCTGATTCATTATCCAAGGAAACACTTCTCGGGGTTACCATACTCATCAATGAGCTCAATACAGGGACGGTTACAAATAGCTATGGTTTTTACTCCCTTAGTGTTCCACGTGGCCAATACACAATCACTGTACAATATCTAGGTTATCAATCACTTCAGTTTCCTATATCACTGAACGAAAACATCAAACAAAATATACTGCTAACTCCTGCAGCAGAGGAACTCGATGAAGTTATTTTGATTGACAATTCAGAAAGAGTCAACATCAAAAAACCTGAAATGAGTGTCAATCGCCTTCTTTCAAAAACAGTACTGCAAACACCCGCTGTTTTTGGTGAACCTGATTTACTCAAAACCATTCAGTTACTCCCAGGTGTAACAAGTGCTGGAGAAGGGGCTTCTGGCTTCAACGTACGTGGTGGGTCTGCTGATCAAAACCTAATCCTTTTGGACGAGGCTACCATTTACAACTCTTCACACCTCTTTGGATTTTTCTCTGTATTTAACCCTGATGCGATTAAAGATTTGCGGCTCTATAAAGGTGGCATCCCAGCCAAATATGGTGGGCGACTTTCGTCTGTTTTGAGCATCTATCAAAAGGAAGGAAACAAAGAAGAGTTTAAACTCAATGGTGGTATTGGACTCGTAACCAGTCGCTTGCTTGCAGAGGGACCTCTAGGTAAAGGAAGCTTTGTCGTTGGTGGAAGGGGAACTTATGCCCATTTATTTTTAAAACTAACTGACAATCCGAATAGTGCATATTTCTACGACCTAAATACAAAAATGAGTTTTCCAATCAATGATCGAAATAAACTCTACCTCTCAGGCTATTTTGGAAGAGATGTGTTTAATGTCGACGAAAGCTTTGTGAACACCTATGGAAATGCTGTATTTAATTTGAGGTGGAATCATCTGTTTTCACAACGCTTATTTTCAAATCTATCACTGATTTACAGTGACTATTATTATGGTTTGTTGCTTGATTTTGCTGGTTTTGATTGGGATTCTGGTATTCAAAATCTCAACCTAAAATATGATTTCTCTTATTTTGCAAACGATAAAACAAGTCTTGACTTTGGGCTGCAATCGACTTACTATACCTTCAACCCTGGCTATATCGAACCTGCTCGATTGGACTCAGGTATCAATGCTGAACAGTTGCAAAAGAAATATGCAACGGAGCATAGCATTTATGTAGATATTTCACAAGATCTTTCATCCTCATTTTCTTTTCAGTTTGGCATCCGTTTCAATCATTTTACAAGGTTAAAACAAGATGGCCTTTTTACTTATGAAAATGGTATGTCAACTCGCTTCAACAGCTCATTGGGAATCTATGAAAAAGGAGTTCCTACAGGCCTCTACAATGCAAATGAATCATCTGCAACTTATAGTCATATCGAACCTAGGATCACTTTGTCGTATGCCATGGAAAACAGTGCTTTCAAAGCATCTTACAATCGCCTAAACCAGTACCTTCACCTGATTTCCAACACCAGTTCCCCAACACCCCTTGACATCTGGGCGCCGAGTGGTCCACATCTAAAACCCCAACAACTCGACCAATGTGCCATTGGTTATGTTAGAGAAACACAATCTCAAAAAAGTATTGAGGTTGAAGGATTTTATAAAAATGTCAGCAATCGACTAGACTATATAGATGGTGCTGATTTGGTTGCAAATGATGCTGTGGAACAAGTGACGATGCCAGGGATTGTTCGTGCATATGGTGCAGAAATATTAATTAAAAAACCCATTGGAAAACTACAATATTGGTTGGCTTACACTTGGTCAAAATCAGAGCAAAAAACAGAAGGGCAAGCATTTGGAGGTCCAGGCATCAATGATGGTAATTGGTACCCAAATGCATTTGACAAAAGATATGATCTGAGCGTGAATGCAAGCTATCAATTGAATAATAAATGGAGTTTTAATGCCAATTTCTTACATCAAACTGGACAGCCGACAACCTACCCCGTTGGTCAGTATGAGTTTGGAGGACTTCGAGTCCCAAATTATGGCAAGCGAAATAGCAATCGGTTTGCAGATTACCATCGAATGGATATATCAGCAACACTAAAAAGGCCCCCAAAAAAGAATCGACAAGGAAGTTGGATTTTTGGTATCTACAATGTCTATAATCGCAAAAATGCTGCAAGTATCAGCTTTCGTCAAAATAGGCAAACGCAACAAAATGAAGCTGTACGATTTTCAATTTTTGGAATCGTACCGTCAGTAATGTATCGAATTGATTGGTTATGAGAAAAATAGTCTTTTTGCTTAGCATTTTGTTTGTTTCATGTGAAGATGTGATCAAAGTCGAACTTCCAAAAGCTCCTGAACTAGTCGTTATTGATGCAGAGCTCAGCCGCCCACAGGGCGGTGGTGCAGCCCAACTCCGTGTGCTTGTGACCAAAACAACTGACTATTACAGTGCCGATATCGTCAATGTAAATAATGCCTCTGTGTCTTTGTTGTTCGATAATCAGGTCCTGTCTGCCAATCACAAAGAGGGTGGTGAATATCTAATTGACGTCCCTGAAATCACTATCTACAAAGAATATCAATTGGTTGTCGATGTAGATGGAGTTCTCTACACTGCTACAGAAGAATTAACTCTTTCTGGAACATTTGATCGTGTAGTGCAAGGAGATGGGCAACTTTTTAGTGGCAATGAAACTGAGGCATTGATCACATTGACCGATCGCCCTGGTCTTGGCAACTACTACCTTTTCGATTTTTCATACAACAACCTTTTTGTAACTAGAGATCGCTTTTATGACGGACAACAATTTACCTTCTCTTTTTTCTATGACGACTTGTTTCCAAAAAACGAGGAAGTCGTCATTCGCATGGTAGGAATAGACGAAGACTTCTTTACATATATGCAAATTTTATTGAGCCATAGTGGACAAAATGGTGGCGGCCCTTTCGCAACAGCAACATCAACCTTACTAGGTAACTTTGTCAGCTCAGAAAAAGAAAGCATTGCATTGGGTTATTTTAGGGTGGTTGAATCTAGTTCACTTCCATTTACAGCCGAATAATTACATTT
>CACNGE010000021.1 GCA_902619855.1 uncultured Bacteroidota bacterium | reverse complement strand
AGCAACTGAGCTGCAATCCAAACCTGAATGGCAAACTGATCATCTGTTAGGAAAAACAATACAAAATAAAGCAAGGTACCATAGACGCCAAGGTTATAAAAAAATAATTTAAAAAAGATCAAATAACCCTTTAAGTCAAATTTTTCTTGCGATTCTTTTGACATGGTGTTATAGCCCGACAACCAGGTTTTTGCATTGTTTTCATTGATAAACTTGGCAACTAAAACATACAGCAAACCTGTTCCTAAAACTGTAAGAATCAATACAAGCATGAATATATGTTTTATCTACAAAACAGTTTTTGAATGCGTCAATTATATTTCACCTTTTTTCCAACCATATACCAACACAATGACAGGAACTGTACTGAGGAGCATGATGGGAACAGGAGGATGAGCACCACCCATTAACAAATTGACCCAATCGGGAAGAACCCAACCCAAATGAATGATCGATAATAGCATTGCTGCTGTTTTGGCTGCTTCCAAGACTGTTACTCTTATTGAAGTAGCTACTGCAATCACCATGGCAGAAGCAATAAACGCAAATACAAAGTGAAATATGTCAGATATTTCTTTTGCCAGTTCATTTTCAATCATTCCTGGAAATTGACTGTATACCATTTCTTCCTTCATCGAAGGGATAAACATCATCAAAAAAAGTGGTGCAACTGCAAGTATGTCAATCACAAGTGTGATTGTAAAAAGTGTTTTGAGTTTCTTCATTGTTATTTGTTTTTTTTAAAATTAAGCATTTTATTTAAAATGAAACTTTTACTGTTCTAAGTATTACCTTTGTTGTTATGGCACCTCTAATACGCAAATACAGCTTTGAAAGTTTTGAAGAAACGATTGCCTTTATCAGTCGCGTTTCAAAAATTTTTAGCAGGGAAAACCATCATCCCAAGGTCATCAATTTTTACAACACTGTTGCATTCCATTATTTTACAACTGAAGCCAACAATGAGGTAACTTACCTCGATCGCAAGATTGCAGATGAAGTGGAAAGTGTTTATCAATCGTTTGGTCATAAATCTTAATCAACAGCTATTGGACTTCCGAATACTCCAACCCCCATCTCTATCCAAAGCAATAATAACACTAGGATAACAAGCAAAATATAGATATGTTTTCGCTGTTGTGGTAAATATAGACGAATCAATCGTATGGCTATGCTTACAACAAGCAAGAGAGCTCCCATCACAAAAAAATCGAATCGTTATCAGCTGACTTGATCTGTCCAGCACATCGCCAATGCTGGAAATCCCAACAGTAGAAGAGGTGAAATGAGTCGAAAAAAAAATTGATTTCATGCGATACAATCAAATTACAAAATTAAAGACGTCATATACCTTTTTACAATAAAATATATCTGCCTTAAATGATATAAAACAATATCATAAAGAAATGTAGCGTCGAACCAGTTAATACAAATAGATGCCATATGGAATGGAAGTATTTTATCTTACCGAAAACATAGAATAAAACGCCAAAGGTGTACGAAAGTCCGCCAAGAATTAGCAATAATTTTGCGTTGTAATCAATCAAATCGAACAATGAGTGAATATCAAAAATTATAAACCAGCCCATGGCCAGGTATAGCAATAAAGACATGAATTCAAACTTGCCTGTGAAAAACAGTTTTTTCAAAGTTCCTACGAATGCTAACACAATCACTGCCAAAAAGATATATATACCCGAAGAGTCATAAAGAGTTATGAGGCATACAGGGGCATATGAACCCAAAATAAGGTAATATATACTGATGTGATCAAGCACTTGAAATCTCTTTTTGAGCTTAGCGTTTTGTACATAATGATAAATAGATGATGATGAATATAAAAACAGTAAACCAAGAGAGAATAATAGGATTGAGAACGTACTAAGGGCTGTGCTGTGATTGTCAAAATAGAATAAAAAAGGGATTCCAATCATTGACAAAATAAGACCTGAGAAATGGGTCAAAACGTTCAACGTCTCTTCGTTTCTGTACTCTCTAAGGCTAACGACTTGCACGACTTAAATCTAGAAAAATTACGTCATTTGATCTGATTTTGTTAAATAGTTAAATTAAATTAGGAAGGTATATAACTATTTGAAATTTCATATATTGTAGAATATGTAATCAATAAACAATCATTATGGATGAAGTTGAAATTTTTAACAGCACCCAACTAGCGTTAGTCTCGAACGGAGTTTATTTGTTAACCTTCACAGGTTTAATTTTTATAACATTTAGATTGATACGCTATCAGAGAGAAAACCAATCCAACAAATTTGGTAAAATTTTAGTTACGATTTTTGGGCTATGCACTACCTTTTATGGTTATACTGTTTTCTCATTTCTTCGAAATCTGCAGTTATCACAGTCTTACAGACTTTCTGCACTGCAAGAGAATGGTGTAGAGCTATCGTCATGGGCTAGTAGTATTATAGACTTTACTGGCTATACAGTTGCAAATGGTTTGCCAATACCAAGCACTCCAGAGCCTGCTGCTGTAGTTTTTATAATAACATTTGCCACGATGGTCATTGCAGGTGTTTGGCTCAAGCTAACAAAGTAATCATTTATTTCAATTTTTAAATATGTATCGATTTAACACAAATGATTATCTGATTCGCATTCCTTTATTTATCATTTTTTTTTGGTTTGGACTTTTAAAAGTGATTGAACTTTCTCCTGCGCAAGGGTTGATTATCGACACCGTGTATTGGATGCCATTTCTAAGTCCTGAGGACTGGGTTATTGTCATTGGCTATTGGGAAATGTTGATTGGTTTATTTTTTCTGGCAAAAAAAACAACTTTCTACGCTATGCTATTGTTGTTTTTGCAAATGAGCGGAACTTTTATGCCTTTAATATTACTGCCATCCGTTACGTTTCAAAACTCTAATGTTCTACTCCCCACGCTAGAAGGGCAATACATCATAAAAAATATAATTATCATTACTTCTGCCATTGTTGTTGGTCGATACTATTTAAATCAACCCTTTTTTGAACGAATCTCAAAGCTGTTTCGAAGGAGCTAGAAATAGAAAAAACGAAACGAAGTAATGCTTGTCGTTGAAGTAAGGGATTGAAATCGAACTATTTTGTCAAAAATTTTGTTTCCGAGAAAAGCCTTTAGAAGATATATTAAATTAAACTTTGCTTTTTATAAACATATATCAGTTTGTAAAATCTAAACCCAAGCCCATTAAAATGGCTTAATACTAATTGAAAAACAGAGGTGACTTTTTTTATGAATGAAAATTGTGAATGGACTACTAATCTGATGGATGTACACAGTTTCAAATCATAAACTTCGCTAAATTTATTTTTAAAATATTTTGCTTCCAATACAAATTGTTTTGAATTTTTTGATATGTTAGAAATTATATACAAATAACTCATCACCATATATTGATCCAATGCTCCTTTGCAATTTCCATAATAATTACTCTGTAGAACCAAATTATGGGGATTGGCAATCATGTTTTCAATTAGGTTATCGATCTTTTCTTTGCTCATAGAATTGGTTGCACTTTGATTTCTTCTAATATAATTGTATAAGCATTTCTCGATATAAATCACCTTTGAAATAGGATTTTTGATAAATAGTTCAAAAATAAAGGGCTTGTCTTGACCAATCCCTTTATTAAAATTCAGGTCTTTAACTAAATCGCTTTTGAACATCCTATTGAATAAACTCCCCCAATCGTTACCATTTAATAGATGTAAAATGGATTCAATCTTTGACGAAGCTTGTAATGAAACTAAATGAGGTCTAATTTTATCTTTTGTAATGATGTTAAAGCCACAACATACAATTTCGCCTTTTTGTTTTTCGATTGCTTTATACATTTCTTCAAGATAGTTTGACTCAACATAATCATCAGCATCTATAAAACAAATATATTTTCCCTTTGCATGTTTTAGACCTAAATTCCTGGCCATGCCCTGACCTTGATTTTTTTGATGATAAACTTTAAAACGTTTATCTACTTTTATTATTTCCTCAATCAGTTCTATGGAATTATCTTGTGTTCCATCATTTACAATAATGCATTCAAAATCCCTGAAAGATTGATCAACAACGCTTTTAATACATTTTTCTATAAATGAACTGACATTGTAAACAGGGATAATGATTGAAACGTCCATCATACTTTTTTGAATAAGAGCTCAATCATTTTTTGTGGATTAATTCAATCTCTTTGAATAGAGATAAAATCCTACCGAAGATCCAGAAGTAAATAAATGCCTATACCCATTATTTATTAAATGGACATATGAATTTTCATCTTTTTGATAAAAATTATGATCTTCAAAACAAATTAATTTTGGTTTGTATATGGATTTGAAATCAATTGAATTAATGATTTTTTCATCCATTCCTTCAATATCAATGTTTACAAAATCAAAATCTTCTTTTTTTAATAAATCATTGATTTTTAAAGTCTTTATTTCTTTTTTTAAATAATTTACATTTCTCTCTCGCTTCTTTTCTTCGGCAAATTCTTCCGAAAGAGTATCTATCTCGGAAAAAGGAAGGTTAAAAAAATAGAAACTTAATTTTTCCTTTTTTACATTATTCGACACAACAGCTCTATTTATTGTTTTGATACTACTTCCTCTTTTTCTTTTAAATATTTTTAGTTTGAAATCGGATGTGTCAACTACATATCCACACCAATTATTTTTGTGAAGTAAATGTGTGTTTGATATCATTTTTGGATGATATGCTCCAATATCTAAATAGTTTTTTTTATATTTTTTTTCCTTCTCAAAAAAATTATAAATTACCAAGTCCTCTCCAAATTGGGAGTATGATTTTTTAAAATAAAAATTGTACTTAAAATTGGTTAATGTTCTAATTTGTTTTTTAGATAGAAATGGATTGATCAGTTTCTTATACAAAATTCCCATTTATAAATAATTAAGTTTTATTTAGTAGGCAAACTAACTTTGGCAATATAAGCTTTATTTTCTTTAAGATGAATACTCAAAATGCCAATCCAAAATGATAGGAGTCCTTCTGAAATAGCTACGGGCAAAAAGTACTTTAAAAGGAGGTTTTAAAACTATTATATAAAACTTATTGTGCTTTTTATAAATGCGCTTAAGGAGCAAGAGGAAAGGATAAAGTGTCTTGATGAGCTCTTGTTAGATTTGAAGTAGCTGAAATAAAGGAAGAAGATATGCCTATGGTTTGATTATATCCCTACTTCAACAAGTTTAGATTTAATAACGCTTGACCACAATTTGTATCCGTCAACATTTAGGTGTAATTCATCATTTAGGAAAAGGGATTGAATCGGCAATCCGTCTTCTCCAATAAATTTATCTCTTGTGCTTATGAAATATAGGTTGGTTTCTTGTTTACAAAAACGTTCAAGCTTTTTGTTTGCCTGAAGAATTTTATTCCAAACTTTCCATCTTTTTGGGGTAGGGGTAGTTTCTATTAAAAAAATAGGTACATGTTTATGAATTCTTCTAATCGATTTAAAATTATACCTAAAAAGCTTTTTAACGCCGTTAGGGGATATATCACCTACCAAATTTGTGAAGTCATTTGAGCCTGTTATATCGTTTGCAACAAAAATTAAAATTGCTTTCGGGTAGTGATTTTTTACTAATCTCTCCGAAAAATGAATTAAGTCATAAAAATGTGCTCCTCCATAACCCCTTTTAACAGAACTGTAAGGATACATATCTACTTGAATATTATCCCACAACCTTATACTTGAGCTTCCAATAAATAATAAATCCTTTTCACCTGCTTTTTCCTCTAAATCAAGACTCTCCAAAAGTGAAACCTCTTGTTCAAATTGCCTATTTGATTGTGAATATTTTATCAATGGAGAACAAGACAAATTTGACAAAAGAAAAACCAGATAAATCAAATACTTCATTTTACAAACTTAAACTAACTGCAATATATTAAAGTCTTAAAAGTAGCAGAACTAAAAGAAGAAGATATGCTTATAGTTTAATTCTTTAAATTAGTGCCACTAAAAACAATACGATGAAGAAACTATTACTCTTATTATTGATTGCGCCTATAATTGGGCTTTCACAAACAACAGAATCTGCTTATGAGGAATTAATTAAAAAAAGTCCTTTTAATGAAATGTATCCGAAAATAATCGCTGAGGACGCTGCTGAATATTTTGAAGAGTTCAATTTATTGTTCTCTGAAGATAGCCCAATTGCTTCTAAAGAGGCAAGATTGGTTGCAGTTGCAGTATCAGCAGCAATTAGATGTGAGTATTGTATTACCGCACAAGTTCACTCGGCTAAAATGGCAGGTGCAACAGATGATGAAATTAAAGCAGCAATTCAAATTGCAGCAGAAATTCAGCGTTTCTCAACTCTTTTGTATGGAAATGACTTCGGTATTGAAAGGTTAGAAAAGATTCTTGGCGTAAATTAAATTAGTACCACTAAAAACAATACGATGAAGAAACTTCTTTTTCTGTTTTCTGCATTACTATTTATCTCTTGCTCAGGGGATGATGATTCATCTTCTAATGACACTTCTATTGACCCACCAAGTTGGATTCAGGGAAGATGGCATACACAGGTTAATGGTGTAGATTTTGATTCAGGATTCGAGTTCAAAAAAAATGATTTATGTATTGTAAGTGGAAATTATTCACAGTGTTACCAAAGCTCTATTGATTTATTATCACAAAACTCGAATGATGTTTCTGTTAAAGAGGAAATATCAAGCGATAGATATTTTATTGAACTTACAATGGTGAGTCAAATAGTGACTTATGAATTTGAAAAAGTTTCAGAAAGTATGATTAGAGAAGTTTTTTCAAACAACTATTCCGAGTATCATTTAGTAGATTAATTACTAATCCACAAACTTTATTATGTCTTTGAAGCTCTAATATTCAAGTATATAAAACTTATTTGTGGTTAATAACCTTGTGAAAACGCACCTAAAAAAGAACTAAATATTATTTACCAAAGCTCTAACTTTGGTGGGTGAGCGGGATAAATGCTTACTTGGTTAACAAAGTTATGTATGTGTATGTTTTTTGAAGTTTTACAACTTCATTATATACTTAAATATATTTCATAATGTTACTTAATGTGATATATGCTTCACTCAAAGTTATAAGCTCAATAAAGGATAAATATGTCTTATAAACTTTGATTAATCAATTTTTTTCAAAGTATAGCCAAAAGGCAGTTGCCAAATAGTTGCCAATTTTATGTTATATTTATAGGAGTTGTAATGCTCTTATAAAGAAGAAGGTAGTAGTGGAGAAGAAGGGATTCGAACCCTCGACCTCTTGACTGCCAGTCAATAGTTTTTTTATATTTAAATTGATATTTACAGGTCAAAATAGATAAATTTACAGCTATTTTAACCTGATTATTAGCTTAAACTGAAAGTCAAGCGATTTAATGTCTTTTTTTATAAAAAAGGGATAAATTTGGGGATAAATATTTTTATGACCCTTAATTTTAAACTTGGCAGACAGAAGAAAGACGGTACTTGTCCTTTGCAAATTCGTTTCAAAGACAAAGGCAGAGATTCAATTATTAGTGTTTCGGGAGTCTTTATTCATAAAAATTATTGGCTAAAGCAGCACAACAGGGTATCTTCTAATCACCCAATAGCCAATGAAATCAACGAGAAAATAGCGGAGAGGGAAAAAAAATTAATTGAAATTCGTGGAAAATACGCAATTGGAACCATAAGCTACGATATCGCAAAGCGTATGCTTTCCAATTCTTCTGTACTAGACAGCATACATGCTTTTATAAACGCATATTGTGATGGTATTAAGTCTGAAACGAATGTTACTAATTACCGTAATGCTGTTAAGGCTTTTTCGTTACATACAGGTATAAAAGAACCATTATTTACAGATATTACTCATGAGAACTTTATACGTGTTAAAAACTCCTTGGACGAAAAAGGTAGGTCTAAACAAACTTTAAATAGTTACTTGAAAAACATAAAGGCGATATGTAATTACGCAAAAAAGAAAAAAATTACATTCCAAGATTTTGATTTTGACTCTGATTGGGGAAATAAAAAAGTTAAAATTAAACCTGTTGCAGTATCATCAAAACAAATTAAAGAGGCAATCGATAGGATTAAAATACATGCCACACAAAAGAAAAATCCAGGTTTTATTCTCAGGGACTTTGAGGCTATTGGAATCTGGATGCTAATGTTTGCAATGCGAGGGCTGTTGCCAAAAGATATATGTCAGTTGTCATCTCGACATCTTGATTATGATTTTGAAAAGGAAATATTAATACATAAAGAAAGGGTTCCAAACAAAATAGTTGCAATAGACGGTAACAGATATATTTACAACCATGACAGAAGTAAAAGTGGGAATTCAATGCGAATGTTGCTTGTGCCCCCTATTCAATCTATTATTGGATTGCTGCAAGAAATGATTTCATCATCACACCCAAAACTCAGCTTTTTTTCGTCAGATGATTTTAGGTATGGTCACAAAGGAATAATATTTAAAAAACCGATTGAAAAAATTGATTTTATGCGGTTATTTAGTGAAGATGTAAATTTTTCAAAAAATTACAAAAATTTATTTCGCAATTACAATACCCATTTATCAAATCTTAAAATACCTAGCTTTAAATCTGCCAGAGCAACATTTATGACTACATCTACACATCTCGATATTTCTCCTGCAATTGGTAGAGCAATGATGGGTCAGACAGACCCAACAATTTCAATGCATTATAATGATTTTGGTGGCCCTGAACTATTTAAAAGAATAACGGAAGCACATATCAAGACATTGCAAGGATTTCGTTTCGTAGAGCTATTTAATCATTGGCTTAAAACTCACGATGAAATTTTTGGCAAAGGTGCCTATAAGTATTTTGGAATTAGTGAAAACAGTAATTTATTTTACTCTAAATTTACAAAGAGACTTGGGCGCATAATTCGGATAAAAAAAGTAATGGTAAAAAGCAGAATTACATAATGAGTTTTATAAAAATCATTAACGAGTACAGAAAGAAAGCTTTTTCTGAAAGAGACAAAGGAGACCGTTTTGAGCGTTTAATGCAAGCATATTTACTAACTGACCCTCAATACGCAAATCAATTTAAATATGTCTGGCTATGGGAAGAATTTCCCGGGAGAAAGGACCTTGGCGGAAGTGACCTTGGCATTGACCTTGTTGCGATGACGCACGATAGCGACTATTGGGCAATTCAATGTAAATGTTATGCAGAAGATGCAGTAATTGATAAAAAATCTGTTGATTCTTTTTTAACTACTTCAAGCAGGAAATTTAAAAATGACCAACTCCAAACGGTAGGTTTCTCACATAGATTATGGATTTCAACTACAAATAAATGGGGTGGAAAAGCAGAGGAATCAATTAGAAATCAAAATATACCCTTCTCAAGACTAAACTTAAGTAAATTAGAACATGCACCTGTAGATTGGCAAAAGCTAAATGATGGAATCACTGGTGACCTGGCGAGGACATCAAAAAAATCTCTGAGGCTACATCAAAAAAATGCACTTGATAATACTCACATTCATTTCCAAAACAATGATAGGGGTAAGCTTATAATGGCATGTGGAACAGGAAAAACATATACGTCCTTAAAAATTGCTGAAAAGGAAACAAATGGAAGTGGACTAGTATTGTTTTTAGTCCCTTCTATAGCACTTCTTGGGCAAACCTTAAGAGAGTGGTCTTCAGATGCTGAAAATCCAATTAAACCAATTTGTATTTGCTCTGACTCCAGAATTACTAAAATCAAAACTGCAAATAATGATACCACTCTGACTAGTGTTATTGACTTGGCAATGCCTGCTTCTACGGATGTAGACAATATCCTAAGGCAATATCAAAAAGCTCAGAACAGCTCAACTAAAGGTATGACAGTTGTTTTCTCAACATATCAATCAATTGATGTTATCGCAGAAGCACAAAGTAAAATTATATCTGAAACAGGAAAAGGAGTTTTTAATTTGATAATTTGTGATGAAGCTCACAGAACTACTGGGTTAACTTTAGCTGATACTGATGAGTCTGCTTTTGTAAAGGTTCATGATAATGATTTTATACAGGCAAATAAAAGACTTTACATGACTGCTACACCTAGACTTTACAGCGATGAGTCTAAATCTAAAGCATCTCAAAAGGATGCCTCAATCCATTCCATGGACGATACTGAAATCTATGGAGAGGAAATGTACCGTATTGGTTTTGGCGAAGCAGTTGAGCGTCAATTACTTACAGACTATAAAGTTCTTGTTCTTACGCTAAGTGAAAAAGATGTTCCCCAGTCAGTGCAAAAAATGATTGCAAATGAAGATAATGAAATTAACTCTGATGATGCTTCAAAATTAATTGGTTGCCTTAATGCATTATCGAAACAAGTCTTAGGTGATGAGGGTTTAATCAAAGACAGTGACCCTGACCCAATGAAAAAAGCGGTTGCATTTTGCCAAAACATTAAGGTTTCCAAAAAAATTACAAATGTCTACAATGCTACATCTGATGTTTACCTAGATTCTGTTGAGCCTAGTGAAAGAGAAAAGTTAGTTTCAGTTGCTACAAAACATATAGACGGTAGTATGTCGGCTCCAGAAAGAGATGAGCTGTTGAGCTGGCTTAAATCAACGTCTGCGGATTCTAATGAGTGTAGAATACTTAATAATGTTCGCTGTTTGAGTGAAGGAGTTGATGTTCCCTCTCTTGATGCTGTCCTTTTTCTTTCTGCTAGAAATTCACAAGTTGATGTTGTGCAATCAGTTGGTAGGGTGATGCGAAAAGCGCCAGGGAAAAAATATGGTTACATCATTATACCAGTTGTAGTGCCATCTGATATTGAACCATCAGAAGCGTTAAAAGATAACGAACGATTTAAAGTAGTCTGGTCTGTATTGAATGCATTAAGAGCTCATGACGATAGATTCAATGCAACTATTAATAAGATTGACCTAAATAAAAAGAAACCAAATCAAATAAGCGTTGTTGGAGTTCCTGGACAACATGCTGGAGATGGTTTCCTTAATATGGGGAAAGAGGGGGCCAATGAACAATTTAACCAGCAATTAGCCATGCAATTTGAACAACTCCAATCAGTTGTATATGCTAAAATGGTTAAAAAAGTTGGTGATAAAGTGTATTGGGAAAGTTGGGCTAAAGATGTAGCTGTTATTGCCCAAAATCAAAAGGCTAGATTACAACATTTAGTTACCACCAATACAAAACACATCAAAGCTTTCGATAATTTCCTACTTGGGCTACAAAAGAATATTAATACATCCATAACATCTGAGGAAGCTATCGATATGTTATCCCAGCACATAATAACAAAACCTGTTTTTGAAGCATTATTTGATGGTTATTCTTTCGCAAAGTTCAACCCCATTTCAACAGCAATGCAGTCTATGCTTGACTTGTTGGAAGACCAGGCGTTTGAAAAAGAAACAGAAGCATTAAATCAATTTTATAATTCTGTAAAAAAACGGGCTTCTGGAATAGACAATGCAGAGGGAAAGCAGAAAATTATTATTGAATTGTACGATAAATTCTTTAAAACCGCATTCCCTAAAATGGTTGAGCAACTGGGAATAGTATATACCCCCGTTGAAGTTGTTGATTTTATTGTTCATTCTGTTGATGATGTTCTAAAAAAGGAATTTGGAAGAAGTATTTCAGATGAAAATGTACATATTCTTGACCCGTTTACTGGGACGGGAACATTCATTACAAGATTGCTACAAAGTGGTCTAATAAAAGAAAAAGACCTTGAGCGAAAATACAAATACGAAATACATGCTAATGAAATAGTTTTGTTAGCCTATTACATTGCTGCAATTAATATTGAAAATGCTTACCATGACGCTACTCCAGACCCAGATGATGGTTTAGGTAAAGAAAATTATACTCCGTTCGATGGTATTGTATTAACGGATACTTTCCAACTGGGTGAGGTAGAGGAAGGTGTGTTGTTTTCTGAAATGTTTCCAAAAAATTCAGAGCGTTTAGAACAACAAAAGAAAGGGCCCATTAGAGTAATTATGGGGAATCCACCATACTCTGTTGGACAAAAGTCTGAAAACGATAATGCTAAAAATCAATCTTATCCAAAACTAGAAAACAGAGTAGCAATTACTTATGCTGAAAAATCAACAGCAACAAATAAAAATGCTTTGTATGACTCTTACATTAAAGCTTTTAGGTGGAGTGCAGATAGATTGGACCTCAAAGAAGGTGGTGTAATTGCATATGTAACAAATGGTGCTTGGCTAGATGGAAACAGTACAGATGGTTTTAGAAAAGCCATAGAGGACGAGTTTGATTCTATCTACGTTTTTAACCTTAGAGGGAATCAAAGGACAAGTGGTGAGCTTTCTAGAATAGAGGGCGGTAAAATATTTGGGTCAGGTTCACGAACACCAATTTCAATAACTCTGCTAATCAATAACCCTGAGAATAAGAGAGAAAAAGCAGAAATTCATTATCATGATATTGGAGATTATTTATCAAGAGATGAAAAGCTCACAATCATTAAAGAATTCGGCTCTTTGTCAAATTCTGAAATGAATTGGAAAACACTAAAGCCTAATGAAGAAGGAGATTGGATAAATCTACGGCATGAAGTTTTCGATAAATTTATTCCTAGCAAACCCAAAGAAAAGTTTGATGAAAACAGTGAAAGTTATTTCACCCTAAACTCACTAGGAATTGGTTCAAGTAGAGACCATTGGGTTTACAATAGTTCTATCAAAAAATTAAAAATAAATGTTAAATCAACTATTGAATTTTTTAACTCTGAAAGTAAAAAATTTGCAGAACACAATGAGAAGAAAAAAATTGAACTTAAAGATTTTGTATCAAATGACCTAAAAAAAATAAAGTGGTCAAGTAGCCTATTACCCAAAATAAAAAAAGGCATTAAAATAAATTTTGAGCCCAAAAAAATATATACATCCCTTTACAGGCCTTTTTTTAAACAGCGCTTATACTATGGGGAACATCTATTGCATAGAAGAGGTCAACAGCAAGAAATTTTTCCAGATAATATTTCAAAAAATTTGGTAATTTGTATTTCAGGTGTTGGAAGCGATTTTTTTAGTTGTATAATGACAGACACAATGCCATGCATGGACGTTGTAGCAAAGGCCCAAATATTTCCTCTGAGTTATACTTTGAGGAATGAATCCAAACAAAAAACACTTTTTGATTCTGAGTCAAATGATGACTCTATTGAGCGTGATGGAATTAGTGACTTTATTCTTCATAAATGTGAAAAATTATATGGAACATCAGTAACTAAAGAAGATATTTTCTACTATGTATATGGTATCCTACACAGTAAAGATTACAGAGATAAATTTTCTAACGACCTTAAAAAAATGTTACCCAGAATACCTCTAGTAGAAAAACCAAAAGATTTTTGGGAATTTAGCAAAGCAGGGCGAAAACTAGCAGATTTACATATCAATTATGAGTCAATGCCTGCTCACCCTGATGTTATTGTTGATGGAACAGAAAGGAAGTATTTCACAGTTGAAAAAATGCACTTTCCAAAAAAAGAACAAAAAGATGTTTTAATTTATAATAGTAAAATAACTCTTTCCAACATCCCAGAAAAAGCATATCATTATGTAGTAAATGAAAAATCTGCTATTGAATGGATAATTGACCGATACAGAATAACTGTTGATTTAAATAAAAAAGGAGAGGGAAGTGGTATAAAAAATGACCCTAATGATTGGTCTGCTGAAGTTGGCAATCCAAGGTATATTCTAGACCTATTGCTGAGTGTTATTAATGTAAGCACACAAACTGTAGATATTGTCAATGATTTGCCAAAACTAGACTTTGAAAAGCTATAAATATGATTCAACACGTATCCAATAAATCTGTATCTGAAATCTTTACTTCTGATAAGCAAGTCAGATATTTCATTCCTAAATATCAGAGGAAATATACATGGGGGAAAGAAAATTTAGAGTTATTGTTTGATGATATTGATGAAAGCTCAGGAGGTCATTTCTTAGGGTCTATAATTTGTATTAATACACAAAAAGATTCCTATGAAGACCCTAATCTAGAATTGGTTGATGGACAGCAAAGAACCACAACTATTAGTTTACTTTATCTGGCATTATACAGCTATTTGAAAGCTTATATGCCAAATGACGATGATGATGCTAGACTAGAGCTACTGAGTCTCAAGAATAAAATTGTTTTGAAAAATAAGTTACCTAGGCTCACACCATCTCAAACAGACTCAAATTTAGATGATTATAATTGGATTTTTCATGAAGCTATAGGGTCAGATGGTGTGACAAAACAGATGAAAAAACCAAAATACATTGGCCTTCGCCTCATGAACAAGGCATATGATTATTTCTGTGATAGACTTCATGAAAAAGATGAAAACGATAAGCCTGTATTTTCATACGATAAAGCAAAAGAGCTTTTAAAAAAATTAAATAGCGCAACCATTGTAAAAATTGATGTAAGTACCCATTCTGATGCATTTACCCTATTTGAAACATTAAATAACAGAGGCGTTCCCCTGTCTGCAGTTGATTTAATTAAAAATAAACTATTAGGGAAATTAGATAAACAAAGTGATGGTATAGAAATAGACTCTAACTTTAATAGATGGAATTCCGTTGTCAATAACCTTTCAGACGAATATAAAATACAGGAGCGATTTTTAAGGCAGTTTTATAATGCCTTCAAGAATGAGCCATCCATTGAGGTAAAACGAACTCCAAAGGCGTTAAAATCCAACCTAATAAAAATATATGAAGAATTAATTGACAGAGATGCTAACGGTATATTAGAAATGCTTGAGGAATGTTCAGAAATTTATCATAATAACATTGATTATGACAACAATGAAAACTCGAAAAAACTTATATACGCTCTTAGGAATTTGGAAAATGTAAATGGAGCTGATGCATATATGTTGCTAATGTTTTTAGATAAAAAGTTTGGGATAAATCCTGACCAAAAAATACAAGTAATTGATTTGCTCTGTAAATATTTTATTAGGCGTAATGTAACAGACTATCCAAACACCAGAAATCTAACAAACTATTTTATAGAAATCATTGAGGAGTTAAATAAAATTGAGTTTTTCACTTTTGAAAAAACAAAGGAAATCTTTCTGAAACTAGGGCGACCTGCTGACGACAAACTTTTTTCAGAAAAGTTAAGAGGTGATGTTTATGATGAGAATGTGGGTGCTGTACGTTATATTTTGTCCTCCATTGAGCTGAGTGAAACCCAAACAGATGAGATTTATACTAATTTTTACGAACGTGATAAGAAAAAATTTAAGTGGACAATTGAGCATATTCTACCGCAAGGTGAAAATATACCAAAAGAATGGGTTCAAATGATTGCTAATGGCGATGATAATCTTGCTAAAGAAATTAAGACAGAACTTGTACATAAATTGGGTAACCTAACGCTTACTGCATATAACTCTAAACTTAGTAATATGTCATTTGAAAGAAAGAAAACAAGGCAACAAGATGGCAAAAACATAGGTTACCTAAATGGCCTATGGCTAAATGAGAAATTAAAAGATGAAGATTCCTGGACGGCTGATGACATTAAAGTTAGAACTGAGCTTCTGGTTGATAAAGCATTGAAACTATTTTCATTTGGGTGAGATTAGTCTAAAATCTGTCAATCTCATATTAACTAAAAAACAAAACCCAACCTAAATTATTCCATAATTAATTGATAGCCAATAATATGAGTTGATTTATTGTTGTCAAGCTATGCAAGATTGGGTAACCTCTATTTTTCACAATCATTCCCCCAATTTAAAGTACTTTCTATTTTACCCAGGGGGGGGTAATTTTGACAACAATGATTTAATTATAATAGAGATTTAATATACCTTCTGTATTCTTAGAGTATTATTAAAATTTCTTGTGAAAATTAAGTTTCCTCTCCACTGCTCAATAATTTGGCTCTGGATATATTCCATAGTGCCATCAACTACATCGCCCCCAATGTTCAAAAAATTATCATTTGTTATATCATATACATTCCAAAATCCACCTTCTTCATAACCAACATTTCTGTCTTTAAAAAAGACTTTGGTGCCGTTTTCATTTAAATACATTGAAGGACTTGACATATACCAATTGTCTGAGTTTCCACCCCAATAACTATCTAGAGTAGAAGAAAGCCTTTTTACAAAAGTTTGAGATGTAACAGAATAAACTATAGCCTCGTATTCTCTCACAGTTTGTGGGTAATTTTCTGTCCGGACACCAATTATTGTGCATAAAATTGATGCATCTTCGGACATAGAAAGTGAATATATTCCAGGTTTATCATTACTGTATGGAATAAAATTGTGAGGAATTTGAAAATCATATAGAAAGGTGAAAGAAAAATCATCTTCAACTTTTAATACTTGGAGGTTTAATGGGGATTCATTAAATCCTGTTATAATTAACTTTGAAAACTTATCATTGAAATAAAAGCTGTAGTTATTACTTACTGGCAGATTGATTTGATCAACTAAATTTATAGTATCATTTTCAAAATCAAAACTGTATGAAAAAAAAGATTTTTCTGTGTTAGTATATTTTGATGCAAAAAAACTACTAAGGTCATTATTAAACTTAAAAAAACCTGTCACATCTGGCCATTCAATAATGTTCGTTACTTCCCATACATTATTTTCTAAACTAACAAAAGCAAAATACTTTTTTTGATCTTTTGTTCTTAAAAACAGAGCTAGTTTATCTCCTGAGGAACTTATTCCATAAATTGAAGAAAAATTCTCTATGTCGAATTTGTTAAATCCAGGAATAAAATCTACGCTATCAATATTTATAGATTGGCCAATTTTCTCAAGGTTATTATCGTATATACTAACCTCACCCCCTGAGGCATCTGTATAAAAAGGTGAATCATAACCTGTGTTTGTCCCCCAATAATTTTTGTTTCTAATTATACTGGCATAAGAAGAAGATTGATCTAAAAGAGATAAGTTGAGTTGTGTTTCAGTAGTTCTAATTGCATTAAATAAACCATCTGTATTATCATTACCGTTAACTCCATCAGCACCCTTTAGAGAATCTAAAAACTCTTGTTCTGTTCCTGTATTGCCAGCTTCTATCCATATATCATAAGCAGAATCTCCATTATTTCCTATCAATGAGTCTAAGAAATCTTGTTCTGTACCTGTATTGCCAGCAGATAACCAAATATCATATGCTGAATCTCCATCATTTCCATCAGTAGCTTTTAGTGAATCTAGAAACTCTTGTTCTGTGCCTGTGTTACCAGCTTCTATCCAAACATCATATGCAGAATCTCCATCAGTACCTGGATCTCCAGGGTCTCCCTCAGGACCTTTTAGGGAGTCAATGAAATCTTGTTCTGTGCCTGTGTTGCCTAGATCTAACCAAACCTCATATGCTGACATTCCTTCTTCTCCTGGGTCTCCTTGTGGGCCTGGTGTATCAGATCCTGGTGAGTATAATGCAAACGGCACTGACGTTAGTGGTTGGTTGCTTAGCTCTTCAAATGATGAGCAAGATCCTGTTTTGTCTACATCAACTTTAAGTGATTTTGCTGAGGCAGACCATGATACATTTTCCCAGCCTACTCCACCAATTGCTGAGCCTGTTCCAATTACTAGATTGACCATTCCAAAATTATCTGTAGTCACGGTGTGTTGCTCAGAATACTCATAGCTATTGGTGCTATCAATGATATGAAACTGTAAACAAACAGATGTGTTTTTTAAAGGAGAATAGTTATTGTCAGCCCCTGGTAGAAACTCTCCAGATGGATCTACAATTAACGCTTGATATGTTATTCCGTTTCTCTCTTGAGCAAATAAAACACTAGAGAAACTTAGTGAAAGAATAAATAAAAGTTTTTTCATCACTATAAGTTTAATTTGATTCCAATTTTATGTGTAACAAATGATAGTTTTTCCTCAGATGAATTCATAGGATTTAGACCAAACTGAAAAAAATAACCAACCTCTACAGCCTGGAAAGCTCTGTAGCTAAATCCAAGCTTTGGGTTAATCCATAGGCCCTTAAACTCATCATATTCTGACAGATTAAAGCTCTGGCCTCCAATTTTTTGATTTCCATTTATCATCATAGATAACTCAAGGCCTCCTGTAAAGAAAACACTCTCACCTCTGTCATCTAAAGGAAGCATATAGTCTGCAAATGCCCCTAAATGAGTTACATCCCACTGATATGAATCTGTGTTATTACCACCAGTTGCATTATACTTTTGGATACTTAAACCATAGTACAAGAAGTTGTTATCAATAATGTTTCCAAGTCCTGCTCTAAGGTAATACCCAGCGCCAGGAGATATATTATCATTATTATTTCCTTGCGGATCCTTGTAATTATATTCTGTCAGATTTAAACCTGTCTCAATAAATACATCTTGTCCATACATCACAGATGCAGAAAAGATGCACATAATGACAATTAATTTCTTCATTGCTTAATGAGTTTTGCTTTGAATGTTTTGTTATCAGCAAGTATAGTGACTAGATAAGTTTGTGAGGCAAGATTTTGTAGCTCAACACCAATCTCAGATTGATTAGAATAATCTTTTTGATATATGGTTTGACCTAGTGTGTTTTGAATGATGACATTTATTGATGAAAATTCCTTTTCAAAACTGGCCTTGAAAGACTCAACAAAAGGGTTAGGGTATACAGTTACTTGAAAGCTGTCTTTTGGAGCTTCAAAAAGATATGAGCCTTTTAATGGCTGAACAAATCCCTGTGTAATACTATAGCCTTGTGAATAATGATTTCCAACTACTGAGGCCTGTCCAACAGAAAAAACAACTCCATTATTTGAAGATCCACCTCCAACTCCAATGGTTTGGTGATGTAGTTGAGAGAATCCTGAAAAACATATGAGTAGGAATAGATATCTCATAGATGTAAAATTAATAAACTTTTGAGAAAAAATCATATTCACAATCACGGTCTACAAACTTTGTGACATAATTTGTGACAGCCTTGGGGTTTTCTATTAGCTCATAGTCCCCTACAGCTATGTTTCCAAGTGATAACCTTGTCTCATTGTAACTCATAGGTCTGTTTGTCCCTACAAGCATATGTACATGCTTATTTGTCCAATCCCCTTTGTCTCTTTCAACTGAATAGAATACTCTGTCTACTTTATCATTTGACAATAACCTGTTTGACCAGTTAATTGGAGTATTTAGATTCACTTTATATGGGGTTCTAGCTGTTAGGAAGTAACTCCAACTGAACTGTTGTAGAAAGGTTGCGTACTGTTGCGTTAAGACACTCATTTGCTGTTCATTTAAGGATAATACAAGGGTTAAGGCGTTTGTAATATGAAACCCTCTGTCATCTCTGGTAAATTTAGTGTTTATATCAATGCATTTTTTGAGCACGCCTCTAATGAGAGCAAAAAAATGGGGATAAAAATAGGGATAAAAAAAAGAGCCGTTATTAGAAAAATACGACTCTTAACAGGTGTGGAGAAGAAGGGATTCGAACCCTCGACCTCTTGACTGCCAGTCAAGCGCTCTAGCCAACTGAGCTACATCCCCGATTATTTCAAACTGATCAGCTTACAGATTAAAATGGTGACTTAAAAACTTATAATCTCAGTAAAATGCACTCAGCAAATTTAAACAAAATACCCGCTAACTGGCAGTAAAATGAAAGTAAAATGACCGTTATTAATTATATTTGAGAATGAGCAAAAATATTTTGTTTTTTGTTTTTCTAACAACTTACCTTCATTCACAAACCATTGAAATTGAAGGAGGCCTTAGTTATTCTAATTATAATTATGAAAACTCCTCTAATGCCTCAAATCCAAATGTTAAGGCTGATTTAGCTGGCTATTTGAAAATACAACTTGATACATTATTTTCTTCTCCATTCAATTATGGGATAAAATTACAGCAACACAATGCAACAGGAGGTAATCAAGCTCAAGCATACAATTGGAATGCATTGTATGGTGGCTTATTTGTAAATACAAATATTCTTAAAATTAATGACCGGATTAATATCAAGGCTCAAGCAGGACTATCTGCCTTAATGTTTGGAGAACAACAAATAGGAGGTGCTAAATACAGACTGAGGTCTGAAAAAGAATTTAATGGCTTATGGCAAAACTTTGGGGGTCAAGCTACTCTGAAAATCAAAGATGCATCTATGTGGACTATCCTTGCCAGCTACTCCATTGAACAAAGTATAAAACTCGGAGAGCAAGGTCCTGAAAGTCTCAACTTTTTATCTCAAAATTTTGGGTTAATTATACGTTTAAAATCTCCTAAAAAAGAAGAAGAAAAGGAAAAGGAAGAAGAAGAGGAAGAAGAAGAGGAAGAGGAAGAGGAAGAGGAAGAGGAAAAACAAGATGAAAATACTGAGGAAACTATTACAAATGAAGGGGATTCAAATATCACAATCATCAACAATGAATCCATTGAATATCCTTTTGGTTTGGTGGCAGTGTTTTTTGAAAAAAATAAATCTAAAGTCTCAAGAAGTTTTTACACAAAACTTGAGGAATTATCTTCATATGTTGAAGAGAATCCAAACTTTAAAATTAAGGTAAGTGGCTATGCTGACTCTGCAACTGGAAATACATCATTAAATCAAGCTTTATCAATTCAAAGGGTTCAAAGTGTTATTGATGTTTTGATTGAAATGGGAGTTAGCCCTGATTTGTTTGAGGTAAATCCGATGGGTGAGACTTTATTATTTAGTCAATCATTATATGATTTAAACCGCAGAGTGGATGTTGAACTAATAATTAATGAAGAATGAAAAATAAAATTTCACTCTTATTCATCCTTTTTGTTTCAGCAAATTTTTTATTTGCACAACAAAGTAGAAATGGAATTAGTTATCAGGCACTAATACTTGATTCAGATGTTGAAGAACTGCCTGGGGTGAACAATGTTCAATCCCCATTGGTGAATACACAAATATGTTTGGCCTTTACAATTTTAGATGCTTTTGGAAATGAAGAATACAGAGAATATGTTGTCACAACAACTGACTCGTTTGGAATGGTAAATGAAATAATCGGCACAGGTCAGCAGGTGAGTTTTAATGGATGGAATGATATTGTATGGACAGCCGATTCAAAATCATTGATGGTTGAGTTAGATAAGACTGGTTCTTGCACAGGTTTCGAGCTAATCAGCAATGAAGTGCTTACTGCTGTCCCATTTGCATTATATAGTCCTGGATCTGGCGTTCAAGGAATTGATGGAAAATCAGCCTATGAAATTTGGTTAGATCTTGGCAATACAGGTACAGAACAAGATTTTATAGATTCATTAATTGGGGATGATGGTGACGCTGGAGATGCTGGAGATGTTGGGGATTCAGCCTACGAAGTTTGGTTGGCACTTGGCAATACAGGTACCGAACAAGATTTTATTGACTCCCTCAAAGGAGTTGATGGTACACAAGGAGTAGATGGAATATCTGCCTATGATGTTTGGTTAGCACTTGGCAATACAGGTACAGAACAAGATTTTATCGACTCCCTCAAAGGGGATGATGGAGAAGATGGTGATGACTTTACCTTTGAACTCCCCGATGGAACTGACAATGGAGATTATCTGCAGTGGATCTGGAATGGTACAAGCTGGGACATTACTGTCACTACCCCCGACGATACGACTATTATTTTGATCTCTTCATCAGGGACCAATAATCAATCGGTTTGTGCGAATGTTCCCATCGAACCGATTTCCTATTCTTTTTCAGAGCAAGTGACTGGGGTTACAGTGATAGGGCTACCCACAGGACTCACTTTTGAGCTTGCAAATAATGAGTTAGTGATCTCTGGACAAATTACCCAACAACTCTTGCAGACGAGCACTTTTGAGTACCAAGTTCAAGTGCCTCAGTCCAATGGTCCAAATCGAGTAGCCTATGGGAAAATCACATTCGAACCAGCACCACAAATTCTGCTGGATCTGGGTGAACAAAACTTAAGCTCTTGCCTTCTCGAACCCATTGAACCCGTTGAGTACCTTATTGAAAACTCTCAATCGAGTGCAACGATTACAGGTCTTCCAAGTGGAATCACATCGACCATTGTGGGAAACCGGATTATCATTCAAGGTACCCCCGATAGTACGCTAATCAATGGTTCATCATATAGCTACACCATCGAGACTGACCCAGGAACTTGTACTGCTGTTTCAATCACTGGAACCTTGAGTTTTAACGATTGTAGTACATGTTATCCAACTGCTGAAGCAGGTGCTGATACAACAATTTGTTCTGGTGATATCTTTCAAATCTCTGGAAATGTAGGGAATGCAACCAACATTTTTTGGACAACAAGTGGGAATGGAACTTTTGATAATCCCAATTCCCCCAATCCTAAATATGTCCCAACCAATGAGGATTTTAACGCTGGGTCTGTAACACTTACTGTAAAAGCACAAAATGACTCATGTGGTAGTCTTGAAGAGTTGGAGGATTCGATGGTATTAAGTATTTCTGATTGTTCTTCCATTGATGTAACCTTAATTAACAACATTGAGGCTATTGTTTTTGCCAATGATGTAACTTTTGGTGCAGAAATAGTAACTGATAATATTCAAAATATAGCCTCTGCGGGGCTTTGTTACAATACAACAGGTGGTGCAACTACAGCAGATCCAAAAGTAGAGGAGGCTTATTATGATGGTGGGTTTTGGAAAGAAGTCCCTCCTATTTTTGAACTGGATTTGGTTGGAGTGCCTGTAGACTCATTATTTGTTCGCCCTTTTGTCACCACCATTGGAGGGGATACAGTTTATGGCAATCAAATTGCAATTGCTAATGAAGACCCAAATCGAAATCATATTTATAATTTTTCGACTGAGTCTGGAGACTTTAGCCCCGAGAACTATACAATAAATACTACTTCTGAAATTACATTTCAAAATATTATTTCTTTAAATAGGATCAATTGGAGTTATTCTTCTCCGAATTACAGCGATATTGTCATCGTTAATTTTCCCAATTTAGATCGAATAAATGGTGAATTTAAATTAAGTTATGAGTTTTCGTTACGAGAATTTAATGCCCCAAAACTTAGAGAAATAAATGGCCGATTGCTTTTGTCATACAATAACATTGAAAAGTTTTTATTGCCCTCATTAATAAAGCTCAGCGAGTGGACTAGTTCTTCAAGCCTAATATTTGCTAATGAAAAACTAGTTGATTTGGATTTATCCAATCTTGAACGCAAATTTTATTCTTTTGAAATTTATCAAAATAAAAGTTTAAAAAATTTAGTTTTTGAAAAATTTCATAGTTGTACAAAAAATGACACTAGCAGGACATCTTATTTTGGTATATATGATAACGAAAATTTACAAACCATATCATTTTTAAGTTCAGAGGATTTTACTGCAGAAATTAATATCAGTAATAATATTAACCTTGAGTCTATTTCTTTTTCTAATTTTAAGCATTACAATGCAGGGGCTATAAATATTTCAGAAAACTATAGCTTAGATGAAATAATTTTTTCCTCACTTGAATCTTCTTTAAATGCATCAATATCAATAAATAATTGTCATTCAATTAAAAATTTAGATTTTCCATCCCTAAATAATTATAACTCAATATATATTAATGGTAACTCCCAATTGAATATTTTGAATTTTCCTGAACTACAAATTATACATTCATATTTGAATGTAGAAAATAATAGTAGTTTAAATCAACTTCAAGCTCCAAAGCTTGTCACAACAGGAGATAAAGTTTACAATAATCGTTCTTTTAGGTTGTCGAATAACCCATTACTTTCAACTATTGATTTTTCATCTTTACATAAAGTGTACACAGAGATGATAATAGTCGGAAACAGTCAGCTTGATCTTAATGACTTCCCTTGTAATCTCTTTGTGCTAGTAAATGATGGACTTGATTGTACGTTTGGGGATACCAATGTATCAAACAATTTAGATGATACCTATTGTTTCCAAGATCCTAATTTAATACCTCCAATCGATATTCAATCGACTGATGCTTATGATATAACCTCCAATGCAGCAAGTGTAGATAGTACCATAATCTCATTTACAAAAATGAAATCCAGAGGACTGGTATGGGGCACATCCCCAAATCCTACAGTCCCTGCAATATGTGAAGATGTCTGTTCCGAAAATGGAAGTTTAAATGGTGATTACACTTCTTATTTGTATAATCTACAACCCAATACTACCTATTATTTTAGGGCATATGGAGAGGATTGTAATGGGGTGTATTACGGAAATGAGCTCACACTAACCACCCCTCCATAGCCATGATAAAAAATATCGTTTGTTTATTGTTGCTAATGAGCACAAATGCTTTCGCACAACTCCACCACCAAACCTTTGGAGCTGGAGGTGGATCGTCCAGTAATGGCATAATTTTTTCTGTTGGGCAGGCCTCTGTGGTTGGGAATTATTTCGCACAAGGATATAGTATCAATCAGGGGTTTGTTCAGCCAATCGAAGGCTCATATCTTTTTGAATCACCCAAAGACAGCTTTGATGTTAGGGTTTATCCAAACCCCTTTGTGGAGTCATTTACAGCGAGTTTTGAAAAGGAATTTTCATCAATTACTATCATCATTCAAAACACATTGGGGCAAACCATTTATCAAAAGGGTTATGCAAATTCCAATGAAATTGTTGTTGAGCTACCAGATCTTTCCTCACAAACCTATCTGGTTACCATCATTGCTGATGATCAAACTTTTAAAGCCAAACTCATTCAGAGGTAATAAAATTGAGGTTGAGTCTTTGTCTATCTCAACCCTTACTTCGCTGCACTGTTTTGCGCTTTGATCAAGTTCAATGCTGATCCAGCTTTAAACCATTCAATTTGTGCTGCATTGTAGGTGTGGTTGGCCTGAATCACATCTGTCGAACCATCAGCATGAACCACTTCAATCGTCAATGGTTTTCCAGCTGCGAAGCTAGACAAATCAGTGAAATTAAATGTGTCATCTTCTTTAATCAAATCATAGTCTGACTCATTGGCAAACGTAATGCCAAGCATCCCTTGTTTTTTGAGATTGGTTTCGTGAATCCGAGCAAACGACTTCACCAAAACAACCTTCACTCCCAAATGACGTGGCTCCATTGCGGCGTGCTCCCTCGACGATCCTTCGCCATAGTTGTGATCTCCAACAACAACCGTTTCGATGCCAGCTGCTTTGTAGGCGCGCTGTACATCTGGCACTCCCCCATACTCTCCTGTCAATTGATTTTTCACAAAATTGGTCTGTTGGTTAAAAGCATTTACAGCTCCGATCAGGCAGTTGTTTGAAATGTTGTCCAAGTGACCTCTATAACGCAACCATGGCCCTGCCATAGAAATATGGTCGGTTGTACACTTTCCATGTGCTTTGATCAGCAGTTTGGCACCCATAAGGTTCTTACCATCCCAAGGCGCAAAAGGGGTCAGTAGTTGCAAACGCTCTGAGTCGTCTTTCACAACAACTGAAACGCCAGAACCATCTTCCTCTGGTGCGAGATAGCCATTGTCCTCCACGTCAAAACCAGAAGGTGGAAGCTCTAATCCAGTTGGCGCTTCGAGGTGTACCTCTTCTCCATCTTGATTGATGAGTGTATCTGTGATGGGGTTAAAATCCAAACGCCCAGAAATGGCCACTGCTGCCACCATTTCGGGGGAGGCAACAAAGGCATGTGTGTTTGGATTGCCATCTGCTCGTTTAGAAAAATTGCGATTAAACGAGTGTATGATTGAATTTTTCTCTTGTTTGTCTGCTCCGTCTCTTGCCCATTGGCCAATACATGGTCCACATGCATTGGTGAATATGGTTGCATCCAAGTCTTCAAAAATATCCAGCAGCCCATCGCGTTCGGCTGTGTAACGCACTTGTTCCGAACCTGGATTGATACCAAAAGTAGCTTTGGTTGTTAGCTTTTTATCGACTGCTTGTTTGGCAATCGATGCTGCTCTTGACAGGTCTTCATAAGACGAGTTGGTACACGACCCTATGAGACCCCATTCAACTTTGATCGGCCAATCGTTGGTTTGTGCTTTATTGCCCATTTCTGCCACAGGAGTTGCTAGGTCTGGGGTAAAAGGCCCATTGATGTGAGGTGACAAGGTGTCAAGATCAATTTCGATGACCTGATCAAAATATTGTTCTGGGTATTCATACACCTCTGGGTCGGCAGTGAGGTGTTCTTTGACAGCATTGGCAGCATCAGCAACATCGTCTCTTCCTGTTGCACGAAGATAGCGTTCCATAGACTCATCATAGCCAAAGGTTGAGGTCGTTGCGCCAACCTCTGCGCCCATATTGCAAATGGTGCCTTTGCCAGTACATGACATGGCTTTTGCGCCATCTCCAAAATATTCGATGATTGCTCCTGTTCCGCCTTTTACTGTTAAGATCCCAGCCACTTTGAGAATCACGTCTTTGGGAGCTGTCCAGCCATTGAGTTTTCCTGTGAGCTTCACCCCAATGAGTTTGGGAAACTTTAACTCCCATGGCATATCTGCCATAACATCAACAGCATCAGCACCACCAACGCCAATAGCAACCATCCCCAATCCACCTGCATTGACTGTATGCGAGTCGGTACCAATCATCATTCCGCCAGGAAAGGCATAGTTTTCCAACACCACTTGATGGATAATTCCAGCACCTGGTTTCCAGAATCCAATCCCATATTTGTTAGATACAGACTGAAGGAAGTCAAACACCTCAGCAGAGGTGTTGTTGGCAGATTTCAAATCGGCAGCAGCACCCTCTTTGGCTTGGATCAAGTGATCGCAATGCACAGTTGTTGGTACAGCTACTTTTGGTTTTCCTGCTTGCATAAATTGCAACAATGCCATTTGAGCAGTTGCGTCTTGACATGCGATTCGGTCTGGAGCAAAGTCAACATAATCTATTCCTCGCTCGAAAGCTTGTTTTGCTTCACCATCCCACAAATGGGCATACAGAATTTTTTCCGATGCAGTTAATGCTTTTCCTGTTACTTTACGAGCAGCTTCCACACGAGAGGCCAATCGATCGTAGGTTGCTTTTATCATTGAAATATCGAATGCCATTTTACTTGCTTTATTTTCAGGTGTAAAAATAGGAAATTGTAGATGATAAACATAGATGTAAAAAACAAATTATTTTATAGCGCAGCTTAGAATTGCGGCAAAAAAAAACCCTCCGAGGAGGGTTTAAAAAAAATATATTTTTATTCTTCCGACTCGCTTGCAGCTGCTTGAATTGCAGCAACCATTGCTGTAGTATCATAAAAGTGATACTCTTCCGAAATCTTGCCGTCATCACCCCATTTAAAACTAATGTGCCCAGGTAAAGAAATCATTTCCCCGGTCATCTTACTCGTGGCATTCCAAGTAAACCAAGCTTGAGACCAAGTAGATGCCTCACTGACTGGAGTATCTGGATAATTTGTTGTTTCAACAAAAGCATTTGCATTTGAATCATCACCACCAAATGTCATAGTGATTGGTGAAAAAGTAGCATGTTGTGCTTCAAGCATCCCAACTAGCTCATCCATAGAAACAGGCTCTGTACTATTAGGATAAACCTTTAAATCACTAGACCACAATGACTTTAATCCATCCATGTCATTAGCTAAGTAATTTTGAAAATGAGATCTTATTAAATTAGATTTTTCATCATCAAATGTAACTTGAACTCCAGTAGACGTGCATCCAACTGTTAAAATTGAAATAAAAATTAAAATATATTTTTTCATTTTTTTAGATTTATTTTTAAATAATTAATGTTTTTAATCGAGTTTATAAATTTAGTAACTAAATTCTAAAAAACATTAACAAATTGTAAAGATGTTTTTTGATTGGACAAATGATGTTCTTTCCAATGAATCAGTCGGCACAAGCACCTTGAGTCCAGCGCAACACCCCACTGGCCTCGGCAGTGCAAGTGTTGCTGTATGTGATGTCATCACACCCACAGACTGGATCATATATTTGGATACATGCCACATCAATGGTGCTCGGTTCTGTTGTGCATGGGGGCATATCATCATCTTTTTTACACATGGTGATTAAAAACAGTAAAAGAAGTGTGTATAGTCTCATGTATTGGCTATTGCAAACACTATGCGTTTTTGTAATTGTGATACAAATAAAGTGGAAATGCCAATGAAAACCCTACCAAAAAAAGAGAAGCAAAATAGGTGAGAAATCGTTTTATCGATATCGATTTTACACTGCGTTTATAAATGATAAACACCAAAAAGGTCGTTGCTGCAACAGTCAAATCAGCATTTAGGATTTTCATTCCAGCGTTGGCGTTGATTTGCTCAAAAAAGAGAGCAGTTGACCATTCCCAGTTGTTGACTTCAATAAATTTATAGATAAAATAATAGGGCGCTGCAACGCCTGCAAACGCCAATAGTAAAAACACTTTTTTCATTCGTTTTAATTTTGATTTTGATTTATAGAATGGGTTGAAAAACAGCTTCAATTTGTTTACATCTAGCTTTTAGTTGTGTTTCACTCGTCAACAAAAAGGTCGATACCATGGGAGGTAGTGATGTTGTGAATGCTAAAATCTGCTGATCAGAAATAACCCCTGGCCCACTTGGCATATGACCAACCAGCCCCAAAACAGAAGCGCCATAAGACAACGCTAGCTTAGCTTCTTCAACACTACTGATACAGCATATTTTTACACGAGTTTTTTGCATTTTAATAAATATAACGAAACAATTTTGATTTGTGTACTTTTTTGTTTAACTTTCCATCAACAATTTTAAACAACTAATGGAAAAGAAAAAAATTGTTTATTTCGATAACAATACCCAAAAGGTTAAGGTAAGGGAAATCACTCGTACAGAGATGATTAAGCGTTATCTCAAAAAAACCTTCAATATGGTGACGTAAAAGGGTTGCGAATGTACAGCACTGCAATGCCAATCCAAAGCCTAAGGTGCAGCGATGTCTTTTAGCAAAAACAACTTTACCCCTTTAGTGTGCTGCACAGCTTCAGCTATCATTTTCTCTGCCAAAGTAGCAACTGACAATGGTTGATGTGATCGTAAAAACCAAACACGACTTAGTTTTTTCATCATCCAAATTGCTCTTTTCTCAGCTGGTCTGAGGAGATCGGTTTGGCGTATGAGGCTTGGCGGTTGATAAATACAAATCGATTGAAACGACAGTTTTTTGATCGCCTCCTCCAAAGCCCCTTTGATTTTTAAATAAAAAAACATCGAAGTTTCATCAGCGCCATAGGAGGACACCAACGCGTAGTGATCCACCCCATTGTTCAAGGCCATTTTGGCAAACTCATATTGGTAGGTATAGTCCACTTCATATTGCTTAGCTTTGCTGCCAGCATCTTTGCGGGTGGTGCCCAAAGCAGAAAACAAAACATCGCCATCAATTAGGTTTTTGTACGTCTGCAATTTTGAAAAATCGATTACATGTACTTTGAGTTTTTCGTGTGTTAAGGCTGGTGCTTTCCGAACAAATATGGTAACAGACCCGAATGCTGGGTGTTCGAGCAATTGCTGGACAAGTACCCGACCAGTAGCGCCAGTGGCACCCAAAACGATGGCTTGTTGTTGTTGCATTTACAAAAAATAAGCTTTGCTAAAATAAACCATAAACTCCTTTTCTTCATTGTCATTGATCTTTATTCTTGTGCTATCATTCAAACATTTTTGGTGTTGGTTAGGGTCATTGAAAAAAAAATCTACGATCTTGATTATCATGTGCATTGATTTCTTATCTTGCTGAGACTAAAAACAATACGATGAAGAAACTATTATTATTATGTACAGTCATTTTGTTGACGTCTTGTTCTGGTGTGGAACACCCAGATTTTGAAAAGAATGTTGCAACTGCAAAACAATGGTTTGAGGTTTTTGTAACAGAAGATCTTGATGCGACCATGGCATTTTATGCAGATGAAGTGGAATATCAAAGTGCTTTTTATGGGGGTCCTTTGATGAACAGAGAAGAGTTGAGAGAATACTTTAAAGGTTGGCAAGATGCCATGGAAGACATTACGTGGGAAGCAGAAAACTACCTGCCGGGTGTTGATCCTGAAACCAATCTCCCCAACGGAAGTGTGAGAACCTATGGCCATTGGTCGGGAACAAACACTGCCTCTGGCAAAAGCTTTAAGGGCTATTGGTATCACTATTTGTCATTTGACGAAAACGGAAAAATTACCGAAGGTGGTGATTTTGGTGACGCAACTGGTTTGGTGATGGCAGTGATGCCTGATGAAGCCGAATAGTTTTTACAACTTTTTTATTGCATAAGAAAAGCCCACGATGTGGGCTTTCTTTTGTTGTAGGGGGGTTAAAAGTTTTGGGTGTTATGCCTACAGATTTTTACACAAAGGTTGTTTTTTCAAAAAAAATTGCTTTCAAAATAGGGGTTTTGGCAAAAAAAAATTAAAAAATTTTATCCCCCTAGTTTATCTGTAGAACAAAAAATGGATGTTTTTAACTGTTGTACAGGGCTTTGCCTACTTGTTTTTTTAGAATCTGATAGCCAAGCGAATTGAGATGAAGCCCATCTTGCAGCAATAGTTCAGTCCGGATTTGTTGGTTTTGATCGATAAGGAACTCATAAAATTTGATCTGTTGAAGATAGGAAAGCTGCATCGACAGTTCAAGCATTCCTTGATTGATCTGTTGTATGACTTCTAGAAGCTCTTGACGTTCAAAGGATGGTTTTAAGGACACATTGAAAATTGTTGTGGAAGGAAATTTTTGATGAATCCTTTGGACAAACACTCGTATTTGTGCAACGATTTCACTTGCTGATAAACCAAGCGTGAGGTCATTGCCTCCCAAATACAACACAATCGCTTTGGGTTGTAATCCTTCAAATAAATTTTCAAAATTATTGAAGAGAGAATGAATAAAGGCACCCCCAAAGCCGAGGTTTAGGGTGTTGAGAGAGGGGAAATCCTGCTGGAGGTCCCACAAACGAATGGACGAGCTTCCATAAAAAACGATCAGATCATTTTGTTGGGTTTTTTGTGCTGCTCTTCGTTTTAAGACTGCGATTTCTTGTTCAAAATTTTGATCAGCATCACAGAGCCTTTTCACCCATCTTTGATACCGCCGGTTGATGGTTTCAACAACCTTAACTATTAATGGATTTTTTGGGTCAAAA
>CACNGE010000020.1 GCA_902619855.1 uncultured Bacteroidota bacterium | reverse complement strand
ATCGGGAAGGTTTGCGCCACCACTCTCCACCAAGTTGATGGTTGGAATCTTGTTTTCTAAAGCGATTTCACCCAATCGACGAATTTTTAAGCTCGTGGCATAATCGACTGTTCCTGCCTTGCGTGTGCTGAGATTGGCATTGACAATGCAAAGGCGTTTGTTGACATACCCAACCCCTGCAACAGTGGTTCCGCCAGGGCCAAAACCACCCTCGTGGAGCAAGCCCGCCAAGGGCATCAGCTCGATAAAAGGACTGTCTTTATCGAGTAAAAGTTGAATGCGTTCTCTAGCTAAAAACTTTTTTCGTTTCCTAGCACGATCAATCGATGCTTTGCTGCCCTCTTTCTTGGCAACAGTTAGGTGCGCCTGAAGCTCGTCAACCAATACTTGCATCTCTTCCTTATTTCTGAGGAAGCGATCGCTCTTTGGATTGATTTTGGATCGAAAACTTTGCATAGTTATTGCCTTAGCCCCCTCTGAAGAGGTAAAACCGATGTGCAAAGGTACACAATATGCGTTACTCGATAGAATGCGCCTGGACTTAGGACTCTGAATTCTTTTTGATAAAGGGGTCAATATCGCTGTCATAATCGATATAGTAGAGCTCGATCAGGTTCATAGTTGCGGCGATCAGGTCTTTGGTTTCAGATAAAATACCAAAGAAAAGCGTGGTGTTTTTGGGGCTTGATTCTTCGGTTCTCGTCCGACTGACTTGGTCTTGAATTCGACTGTTAATCGAGTTGAACAAAATTTCCTTTTTGGGTAGGATGTCTTTGATTTGGTCAAAGTCATTGAGGTCAAATGTAAATCGAATTTCAGAAAACAAATCCTCCAACTCATTTTCTATGGTTTTGAGGGCTTTGATTTGGGTGTATTTGATTTTTTTGTGTTTGTTACTAACGTGTTTTTGACACTTTTTATTGAGCAGTTCTAGGGATTGACACATGTCCTCCAAACAATCGATTAGTGCGATAAAAAACTTACTAGCTTTTACACTGTCTTCGTCGAGTTCTTTGATAAAGTAATAGAGTTCATCGTGAAGGGAACTAATTTCATTTTCGAGTTTTTTTACACGCCGTTTATTTTTTTTCAAGGTGTCAAAGTTTCCAGTGGCAAGACCCTGTATGTTGTTTTTATAAATTTCATTGGCGCGATGAACCATGCGCGAAACATTATAAGCGCTTTCTGCAATGAGTCCTTGCACCGACCCTGTTTCGATCATGTAGAGCTCATCTTCTTCTTTGAGACTTTGAGATTCTTTTTTTGACCGGATATAGTTGCGATATAAAATAATCATTGAAAAAATAAGAAGAATGATGATCGCAACCAACTTGGCAAAATAGATAAAGGTGACGAGCAAGGCACAAGCCGAAAATGCGATTAAGGCAGTAAAAAACCAACCACCGACGACATTGATCACCCCTGCCACACGATAGACCGCACTGTCACTGCCCCAAGCACGATCGGCAAGAGAAGTTCCCATGGCGACCATAAAGGTAACATATGTGGTTGAAAGCGGAAGTTTGTATGAAGTGGCAATCGAAATCAAAACAGCTGCAACGGTCAGGTTGATTGATGCGCGCACATTGTCAAAAGCAGGCATATCTCCTTTTTTGATGACGGCTTCCTCTACTACTGGCTGGGTAAATTGTTTGGTGATAAGGTTTTGAACCGGGGTAGGAATCATTCGGTTGATGACAGTTGTTGTTCGGATAAAAGTACTGACCATTCCACGTGATAAGGCATTGGATTCAAAGCGCTCTTCGGTTTCATCTTGCCGCGAAAGGTCGATGGTTGTTTTAACAACTTTCTTGGCTTTTGTGGAGGTCCATAAAGTAACGACCATCACCAGACCAGCGATGAATAAAAAGAGGGTTGGTGTTGCGACTTTGGCAGCCAATCCACCCATCGAAAACAAAGCTGGATCCATACCCGAAGCCACCCACGACTGATAGGATTGCCAAGCAGCAATGGGAACCCCAATAAAATTGACAAGGTCATTCCCTGCAAACGCCAGTGCGAGAGAAAAGGTTCCTACAGCAATAATCATTTTGTAGATATCCCAAAAACGAAGCCAGATCATACTGATGATTGTCCAAAAAACAACGCCGAACGAAGCTGCAGTGATCAGCTGTGTTTCAGCAAATTCACCAAGTGTCATACCGCCAAGAAGTGGAAGTGTTTCGCCAGCGTAAGGGGTCCCTTTGATCCCTTTGATTATGATAAAATAGGTGATGGCAGTAAGGGCCATTCCACCAAACAAAGCACTCATCCATCTGGGTTTTTCTTGAAAATGGAAACTCAAAAACAGACGGGAAATGTATTGCACGATCGCACCAATCGAAAAGGCAAACACAATCGATAAGAAAATACCGAGGATAATCTGTGTGGCTTTTGTTACATTGATAAAGGCGATGAGTTGTTCATTGGCATCTCCAGTGTAGATTTTCAATAAGGCCATCGCAACAGCAGCACCGAGGAGTTCAAACACAATGGATACCGTTGTGGAGGTGGGTAATCCCAGGGTGTTGAAAAAGTCCAATAGCAGGATATCGGTAATCATCACAGCTATAAAAATCACCATGATTTCGGAGAAGAAAAACATTTCAGGGTTAAAGATTCCTTTTCGTGCAACCTCCATCAAACCACTGGAAAAGATGGCACCAGCAGCCACGCCCACACTGGCGACAATCATAATAATCCGAAAGCTAAGAGCCTTAGAACCAATGGCAGAATTGAGGAAGTTTACCGCATCATTACTTACGCCAACAATCAGGTCAGCCAGCGCCAAAACAGCCAAGGCAATGAGCATGAATAGGTAGATGTTTTCCATAAGTTAAAAACGAGGAATCTAGTTTAAATCTATTTTATAACCAACCGAAAAACTTGTACCTGGATTCCGCAACGAAAACACTTCATCAATAGATCCATATGATTCAAATATACTTTTTCTTTGCTGATTCAATAGATTAGAAATCTTTAATGTTAGCGTTTTATTCTTTCCAACCCCTTTGATAACATTGAGATTGACGAAGTGAAAAGGTAACGTAAAAACATCAGGATAAAATCCATCTCCAACAACTTCAAGTGTTTTGCCTTGTACATTATATGATATACTGGCTTGTAGATTGGAACTGGGTAAATCAAGGTTTAAAGAAGCATTGATGAGATAGGGTGATTGTCCTTGGAGTGCTCTACCATCTTCTAGAGTTTCGCCTTCTCTCAATCCATTTGTTCGGAGTAGTTTTTCAGAGGCACTAAACTTTTGGTAGGATTCGATAAGCGATGCATTCAAATTAAGACTTAAAGGGTCGAGCCCTAAAATAAATCCAAGGTTTTTACGCATTTCAAATTCAAAACCATAAACATTGGCATCTCCAAGATTTTTAGGAGTGAAATTGGAGGTGGAGGCAGCAACAAATCCAAGCTCAATTGGGTCTTTAAATTTTTTGTAAAACCCACTGATTGCAAAAAGCTCAGCGTTTTCACCAAAGGATTCAAACCGAACATCGATATTGTCGATATACGTTGGTTTGACATCGACATTTCCAAGAAAAACAATATTGGATAGTGGATCAAAAATTTCAGCAATAGACGCTTCTTTAAATGAGGGTCGAGCGGTTGTTTTATAGTAAGCAAACCGAAGGTTGTTGTTTTCGGTCAAAGCGTAGATGAAGTTGGCGTTTGGAAAAATATCGGTTTTATCAATGATCAATTGATTTGAATAAAAAACACCTTGTTGGCTGTTGGAACCTGTATAGTAAAGGTTAAATTTTTCCAGACGTAGTCCTAAAATACTTCGGAGGTTGTCATTGATTCTAAACTCATTGGTGACATATGCAGCTAGATTCATTTGAGAGGCATCAAATTTATTTGCCTCTTGCAGTATAGTTGTTTGCGCATTGATGTAAGTACCCGTTTGATTGCCAATGGTCCAGATGTTGTTTTGATCAAACAACTTGTTTGGATCACCATTATAATTTAACCAGTCGCTTGGCGAACTAAACAGTGAACTTACAGAAATTTGAGCAATGTAAAAGTCTCTTTGTTTGTAAGCGGCATAGCCACCAAACTTGAGCAGTGCTGGATTGCTAAATAGCTCATATTTTTTGTTCACGTCTATTTTTCCAACGGCAGCTACTTCATCAAGAATCCGCCAAATTCTTTTGGGTTCTGTATTTTCTTTAAAACTAAAAACCCCCTCCTCGTCTTGAAAAGCAGTAACACGAACGTCTTTATCATGGCTTTTGGAGATGGATGGAGACAATTTCCAAGAGGTTTTCCAAAGACCATCACGACTGCCATGAACACCTGAAAGCAGGACATTTGTAATGGATCTTTCGGTGTACTCAACATTGTCTTTGTTGAAATCAATAAAGTCGGAAAATCGAGTTTCTTGTCTAAAGTTACCCGCTTTGCTTTCGCCGTTTTGGATATGGAGAAAGTTGAACTTATACTTTGAGAGCTCAGTTTTATAAGAAATCCCAAACAAACTGCTAAGAATCACATTGTTGCTACCAATACTTCCTGCTTGTGTACGATTGGGTTCAAGTTCTAAGAAGCTTCTATTTTCTTGGTTTTTATTGTAAATATTGTTTTGTGCGTTGGTATAAAAATCAGTGCTATTTTTGTAGGATATAGCGCCTAAGATTCCCATGCGATTTCCGTTTGAGCCAACATCATAAGTGTTTGCCAATGAATAGCCAAAGCTAAAATCCATACCACTCGATTGTTTTGTTCCTGCCATTGTAGGATCAAATTTTTTGGTCAAATTGGTGATATTCGTAGCGTTTTCAGTTGTGAGACCAAAGCGTGGATCAAATGTAGAACCGAGTATACTTGCATTCGTGGGTAAGTCTCTAAGGCCATTGTCAAAACCCAAAAAGTCAGTTTCACTCCCCTGGTACCCTAGATAGTTCGAGTTGAAGTGCATGTCAGGGTTATATTCTGCACTGATGGAAATCGATTGTTTTTTTTCATTGGGAATGTCTGTCGTTTCAATATCAACGATTGCACCAGTAAAGTCTGCTGGCAAGTCTGCAGTAGCAGATTTGACGACAATTACATTCGAAATAATACTTGTTGGGAACAAATCCATCTGTACTGTGTTTCGATCAGGATCTAAACCAGGGATATCAATGCCATTCAGTACAGACTTTGTGTAGCGATCACCCAAACCACGGACGTAAACATATTTTCCCCCTTGAACAGAAACCCCAGGTACTTGTCTGATTGCAGATGCAATATTGCTAGCGCCAGATTTTTTAAACGATTGTGCAGAAATTCCGTCTAGAAGACTTGCCGATTTTTTTTGGAAGGATAGAACAGATTGCTCGGTATTTTTGGATGCACTCACACTCACAACCACCTCTTCCAATCCTTGGGCTGCAGCCTGAAGTGTTACTTCCAACTCAACAAGATTTTGAGTTGTGCAATCCACATTGGTTAACTGTTGCGTTTGATAACCGACAAATGAAAAGGAAACGGTATAAACCCCTGCAGGCAAGTCGATTGAAAAATTACCATCAAAATCGGTAGTTGTACCACTAGCAACTTCCTCAATCAAAACATTTGCAAAGGGAAGTGGTTCATTGAACTCTCCGTCAATTACTTGACCTGTTAATGTGACTTGCGCAAATGAAAGAGAGCTTAGGGATAAGAAAAAAAATAATGAAAGATGTTTCATGTTTTTGTCAGTAAAAAAGAGCTTGCCTGACAACTTAGTTATCAGGCAAGCAAATATAATTCTAAGTAATGAAACTTAGTTACTATCTATTGTAAAAAGTCCAAGAAAACGCACTTTCATCGGCACCTGCATCTGACTTTTTTGCAGTTACAATTTCTGCGAAGGTTGATGCATCAGTTTCAAATGAGCTTTCATCGGATTTACAATCGAAGATTTTGTTTACTGTTTCACCAGCACAAACAGTATCATCATCCGCGAGTGGATATTGAATATCCCAGTTCATGAAAGTAAGGTCTCCAGCAGTATACGTAGCAGCATCAGCACTCGCATCAAGCTCTACATCTTTACCTTCAGTAAAGTTTAAAACATAAACGTTGTTGTTCGCACCAGTGGCACCTTTTCTAAAGTCTGCCATTTCACCATCAACACCTGTTGGATCACAATCATCATTTGTTCCAATAATTGTAGCACCATCGATCGTATACTTTCCGGGTGCAGAGCCTTCTGGGCCATCAATTTCAAAGGCATGATCGGAAGCTTCAGTCAAGATCACCATTGCATTTGTAATTGTTCCAGAATAAGCTTGGTCAATATCAATTCCATCATCTCCTTGACCCCAAACAAGTAGGTTGGAAGCATTGACAGTACCACCAAAAAACTCAATACCATCGTCAACATTAGCAATAACTTCGACATTACTGATGGTAGTACCAGAACCTACACCACCAAGGGTTAAGCCATTGATTTCGTTCCCTTCACCAATTTCAGCCCCACCATGACGAATGGATAGGTAATTAATTGTACCAGAGTTATCAGCTGCATCTGTACCACCATACAATCCATTAATATCAGATGCCGGGATTCCCTCAATTTGAAGTTCAGAAACATCATTTTTAAATGAACAAGGTGCTTTACCTAAGACAAGAAGACCACCCCAAAGGCCACGTGTACCTACACCTAATGCAGGTCCTGATGAAGGATAAGATCCGTCAGCTAGTATGTTATCAGAAACGGAAGTCATAACGATTGGACTGCTTGCAGTACCTTGTGCATCAATTTTACCACCTCTTGCAATAATTAGTGCAGATGCATCGGAACCAGTACCTGACACTGCTTTAATTACTGTTCCCGCTTCAATTGTGAGCGTAGCACCATCTGTAACAGAAACTCTACCATTAAGTGTCCAGATATTTCCAGCTGTGAGAGTTTTATTTTCAGTGATGTTTCCTTCAATCATATAAGGATCGGTAGTATCAGTTTGGTCTGTAGTTTCATCATCACTACATGAATACAAAAAGATAGCGATGAATAAAAAGAATATAGTTTTAAGTGTTGATTTCATGTTTTAAATTATTTGAGGTAAATATAATTGCCGATTATTGCGTGAATGTTATTGGTTTGTTATCATATTTAAGTTTTAATGTTATGGAATTGTTGTCAACGATAAGGAATTAAATTTTTAGTTTTACAGATGCATTGGAAAGACCTATTATCTCTACAACGACAAGGCGATACCAAAAAACGACTTCGCACAGATCAAAACCATTTACGAAGTGGCTTTGAGGTGGACTACGATCGGATTATTTTCTCCTCTGCCTTTCGGCACTTACAAGATAAAACTCAAGTCATTCCCTTTTCACAGTCTGGTTTTGTTCACACCCGACTTACTCACAGTCTAGAGGTATCGGTTGTCGGTCGGAGTTTGGGAAGGGCAGTGGGGAATGCCGTAATCCAAAAACACCCCGCTTTGGCAGTGACCCATGGCTATCAGCCACATGATTTTGGAACCATCGTTGCAGCGGCTTGTCTGGCACATGACATTGGCAACCCCCCTTTTGGACATTCGGGAGAACAAGCCATCGGCGATTTTTTTACTTCTGGCGCAGGGGCAGAACTAATCAGCACCCTTACTGAAGCACAACAACAAGACCTGATTCGTTTTGAAGGCAACGCAAATGGGTTTCGGATACTGACTGAAGATAGAGTGGGTGTTCCGGGGGGTCATCGCCTCAGCTATGCGACACTTGGCACCTTTACTAAATACCCAAAAGCATCCATTCCGATCCAACCTACCCAAAAAGTGAGTGACAAAAAATTTGGATTTTTTCAAGCCCAGTCTGCTTTCTTTTCCGATGTCGCCAGCGATTTGGGGCTGCAAGACGCTACAAACACCTTTCATCGCCACCCCCTTGCCTTTTTGGTCGAAACAGCAGATGATATTTGTTATACCCTTATCGATTTTGAAGATGGCATCAACTTGGGTTGGATTCCAGAGTCCTATGCTTTGGAGTATCTGATCAAATTGGTAAAAGATCATATCGACATTGATAAGTACAACCAACTCCAAACCACCACTGATCGGCTTGCCTATTTACGTGCTCTTTCCATCGGGGTATTGATCGAGGATGCAACACGTATTTTCATGGAAAATGAAGAGGCGATTTTGGCAGGGGAGTTTCCATATGCCCTTCTCAAAAAAAGCAAATACACTGCTCAAGTCGAAGATATTATCAAATTGAGTAAAGAAAAAATCTATCGCTCGGAGGAGGTAATCGAAAAAGAAGTGAAAGGCTATCGAGCCATTCATCATATTTTGGAGGTGTTGAGTCATGCAGTCATTCGACAATCCGATAACAAGACTACTGCCCTAGACCGATTGGCCTTGAACCTTTTGCCAGAAACCATTCGTTTTTCAACTGATGATCGCTACCAGCAGCTGTTGCAAACAAGCTGTTTTGTTGCGGGACTCACAGATGGACAAGCCCTGCTGTGGCATAAAAAATTAAGCTAATGATCGATCCATTGACTGACGAACACTTTATGAAAAAGGCTTTGATGGAAGCCCAATTTGCTCTCGATAAAGGAGAGGTGCCTGTTGGCGTGGTGGTGGTTGCACATGGTCAGATCATTGCTCGTGGGCACAACCTCACCGAAACACTAACCGATGTCACTGCTCATGCCGAAATGCAAGCGATTACTGCTGCAGCAAATTATATCGGCGGAAAATATCTCAAAGACTGTACGCTCTACGTCACGCTTGAGCCTTGCAGTATGTGTGCAGGTGCCATGTATTGGAGTCAACTCGGGCGATTGGTTTTTGGCGCATCAGACGACAAAAGAGGATATCGCGTACACAATACCCCTTTACATCCCAAAACCAAAGTCACCTTTGGGGTATGCGAAGACGAAACTTCTTTTATTTTACAGACGTTTTTTAAACAAAAAAGAACATAAAAAAAAGCCCTAAAAAGGGCTTTTCAGTAATTCAAAATAAAATACAATTAGTCAAGGAGTTCGATATCAGTGGCCATTTTGCCCTTTCTTCCTTCACCCTCGTTATACGATACTTTGTCACCTTCATTGAGTTTGATTCCCTCTAGAGAGGTTACGTGAACGAAAATATCTTCGCCCGTTTCATCATTGGTAATGAATCCAAAACCTTTAGACCCATTGAAAAATTTAACTGTTCCAGTCATCTATTTAATTTAAAGGGCGAATATAGTATTAATATATCAACCCTTGGCTATTTATTTGGATTGTTTTGATTTTTTCCCCATTTCCCTCATTTTTTTGAAGTTTTCTGGCGTCAGGGTATAGTCTGCTAGTTTTTTGTCTTTCCACCTGTGGTAGATAAATAGGGGCATAAAAATAAAGGTGGTAAAGAGAATCGTTACCCCAATGACACGATCTCCAATGATTGGGTTGTTTGATTTGAGCATAAAGCCAGTGATGATTGCTATGACAATGCACGCAAATAAGATTTGTAAGAGCCTGGTCATGCTTTGGATTGAAGTGAAAGTTCATCGAGTTGATCATCATCCAAAGGAGCTGGGGCATCGATCATCACATCCCTACCACTATTGTTTTTTGGAAAAGCGATATAATCACGGATAGACTCTTGCCCATCCAACACAGCAACCAGTCGATCAAACCCTAAAGCAATCCCCCCATGTGGAGGTGCACCATAGCGAAAGGCATCCATCAAAAAACCAAACTGTGCTTGGGCCTCTTGTTTGCTAAACCCAAGGAGTGAAAACATTTTTTCTTGCAGCTCTCGATTGTGAATACGAATCGATCCACCACCGATTTCATTGCCATTGAGGACCAAGTCATACGCATTGGCAAATACCAACGAAGGTGAGCTGTCGAGTTGGGCGATTTGCGCTGGTTTTGGAGCTGTGAAAGGGTGGTGCATGGCATGAAAGTGATCCTCACCTTCCACTTGTTCAAACAGTGGAAAGTCAACAACCCAAAGGGGTGCAAAAACCTTTGGATCGCGAAGACCCATTTTTTCTGCGACTGCAAGACGGAGTTCACCGAGTTGTGTATGTGTTTGTGCTTTTCCTCCAGAAAGAACGAGAATGATATCTCCCTTTTTGGCGTGGCAAGCAGATGCCCAAGCAGCCAAGTCCTCTTGACTGTAAAATTTATCGACAGATGATTTGTAACTACCATCCTCATTGCACTTGACCCAAACCATGCCTTTAGCACCAATTTGAGGTCGCTTAACCCAATCGATCCAACTGTCTATTTCTTTTCGACTCATGGCAGCACCACCCTCGACACCAAATCCGCCAATCCACTCTTGTCGATCAAAGACCTGAAAGCCCTTGCCCTGTGCGACTTCATTGAGTCCAGCTAGGTGCATGCCAAACCGAATGTCTGGCTTGTCCGAACCATAGGTTGCGATGGCGTCAGCATAGGATAGTCGTGGGAAAGTAGTGGGTTTGATGCCGTGGATGTCTTGTAGCAATTGTTGTAAGAGCCCTTCAAAAACAGCTAGAATATCATCTTGCTCCACAAAGGACATTTCACAATCGATTTGTGTAAACTCAGGTTGCCGATCGGTACGAAGGTCTTCGTCACGAAAACATTTCACAATCTGATAATAGCGATCCATACCACCAACCATCAACAATTGCTTAAATGTTTGTGGGGACTGCGGTAGGGCATAAAACTGCCCTGGATTCATGCGGGACGGCACGACAAAATCACGAGCACCTTCAGGGGTTGATTTGATGAGGTAAGGGGTTTCGATTTCTGCAAAATCTTGAGACGACAAATAGTTGCGAATCACTTGCGCCACTTTGTTACGAAACAACAACTTGTCTTTGATCGTGTTGCGACGGATATCTAAATACCGATATTTCATGCGCAGGTCATCGCCACCATCAGTTTCATCTTCCAAAGTAAAAGGCGGAACTTCGGCAGGGTTGAGAATTGTGAGTTCTTTGACCAAAACCTCGACGTCGCCAGTTGGGATTGCGGAGTTTTTGGCCTCCCTTTCAATTACATAGCCATTTACTTGTACAACAAACTCTCTACCGAGTGTCTTGGCTTTTGAAATGAGGGCGGCATCACACCGATCTTCATCCAGTACGAGTTGTGTTACGCCATATCGGTCACGAAGGTCAATCCAAAGCACAAAACCCTTGTCGCGGATACGCTGTACCCAACCAGCGAGTTGAACGTCCTTGTTTACATCGGATTGGCGCAATGCGCCGCATGTGTGACTCCTGTGCATGGAAGTGATTTGTGCAAAAATAAGGGGTTTTTGAGAGAGCATTTGTATATTTCAAAATAAAAATACAACATACACAAAATCAGACTATTAAATGACTAATGTTAATTTAATGTTACGTGAATGTAAATTTTTAGTATATTTGAAGAATCAATCCCAAAGACAAGAGGTATGAAAGCACAGATGATTTTAATTTTCGTATTCGTTTTCGGTTGTACATTTTCGTATAGCCAGACCACAAAGGTAGATCGTACGACTTCACCTCAACTGATGAAACTCACCCAGTTTCACGATAATGGAGAAATTGCTCAACACGGGCATATTCACCGTAACAAACTCGATGGCGTTTGGGAATCTTTTGATCCTGAGGGCAACAAAATGGCAGTCGGTAATTATGATAAGGGCGTAAAATCCGGCACATGGTTTTTTTGGACAGATGAGCAATTGATTGAAGTTGAGTTTGTCAACAACAAGGTAGAAGACGTCATTTATTGGAACACGACAGAGCGTACAGCCTCTCGCTAATTTTCCTTAAACTTTATTGAATCTTATAGCGGCCCTTTTGCTGAGATAAAAAGCAACAGGAACAATCACTAGTGTCAAGAAGGTTGCAAAAGTCAATCCGAATATAACGGTCCATGCAAGAGGACCCCAGAAAATTACATTATCTCCACCGATATAAATCTGAGGATCTCCAGTAGTGAAAAGTGAAAAGAAGTTGATGTTGAGCCCCACAGCCAATGGAATAAGCCCAAGTACGGTTGTAATAGCTGTCAGCAACACTGGGCGTAAACGTGCTTTACCCCCATTCACAATTGCATTAAAAATTTCGGATCGATCCAAATGATAATCATACTCGAGACCATGTTTGTCACGTCTTCGGTCGAGCAAAAGCTGGGTATAGTCTAATAGCACTACACTGTTGTTGACCACAATTCCAGCCAAGGAGATGATCCCCATCATGGTCATAATGATGACAAAAGTCATATTGAAAACAACCAAACCGAGAAAGACACCTGTGAAGCTCATAAATATGGAAAATAAGATGATAAAGGGTTTACTCACCGAGTTGAATTGTAAAACGAGTAGGATCAATATCAAAAACAAAGCATAGAGTAAAGCACTAGACAAAAAGGACATGTTTTCTTCTTGCTCTTCGATCTCACCAGTAAAGCGAAAGCGCATGTCGGCAGGCAGTTGAAAGGCATCGATTTGTGTTTTGATTTGATTGACGATTTCTGCAGCGTTATATCCAGGTAATATGGCCGAGTAAACAGTCACAACACGTTCTAGGCTGCGATGCTTAATTGCACTATAACCAGAAGTGTTTTTTCTATCGGTGACTGCAGCAACTGGAATCGATTTGATTTGTCCAGATGCCATGTCTCGAAAGGTGATGTATTGATTAAATAGGGCAGATTGATTGTAGCGATCTTTTTCTTGAAAACGCACATTGATGTTGTAGTCCTCCCCATCTTTTTTATACACTCCTGCTTTTTCTCCAAACAAGGATTGGCGAAGCTGAAATCCTATTTGCCCTGCGCTGACGCCAAGTTCTCCAGCTTTTTGGCGATCAACAGCGATGCGCATACCCGGTTTGTTCCGATTGACATCTACTTTGAGTTCCTCAATTCCTGGAATATTCATGTTTATGATAAAGTTTCGCATTCGCTCACTGACCTCTATCAAATCGCCATAATTATCTCCCGTTACTTCGATATTGATTGGATAGCCCAGTGGGGGACCTGCTTGGTCTTTTTCAACTGAAATGGAAACCCCTGCAAAGGTACCTGCCAATGCTTGTTGGATTTCTCTTCGAAGGGTTTCACTCGATAAACCACGACGGAATTTGAATTCACGCATGGTTGCAGTGATTTTTCCACGATGAGGCATTTCGGCTTCTGATCCACCTTCAGTTTGTGGATTTCCAGCACCAGCCCCAACCTGTGAAACCAAAGATTCGACCATAAAATTATACCCATCATCCATATATTTTGGTTGGTTGACGGTTTTGATGACCAGCTGCTCAATCGACTTGGTCATTTCATCGGTTTTGGCGATGTCAGTCCCTTGTGGATATTCGATATAGATGATGATTTGTGTGGGTTGATTGTCGGGGAAAAACTCCACTTTTGGTTGTGAAATTCCAACAAGAACAAATGAGAAAATGAGCATCAATACTGTTCCAAAGACAAAGGCATATGCCCGACGACCACGCATGGCATATCTTAGCAATCGCTCGTAGCGAATTTCTAGCCAAACCAAAAATCGAGTTCTAAATCGATTGGCCAGGTCTTTTAATACATATTTATAAATCCAAAAAAGGAGAACAATAAAAAGTAGCAAAGAACCAAGCCCTCGAATGGCACCCCCATTAAAGAGAACTAAGATTCCCAATCCACCAAGGATGAGCGTGATTCGAATGAGTTTTTGTCGAGATAGAATTTTTTCTTCTACATCCATAAATTGGGATACCAGAACAGAGTTGAAGAAGATGGCAACTATGAGAGAAGAACCCAATACGACAGATAGTGTAATGGGGAAGTAGATCATAAACTGCCCCATAATTCCTGGCCAAAAGCCCAAAGGCACAAAAGCTGCGACAGTCGTTGCAGTTGAAATGATGATGGGAAAGGCAATTTCACTCACTCCTTTTTTGGCAGCTTCAAATCGAGGCATCCCTTCTTTTTCAATGAGTCGATATACATTTTCAACTACCACAATCCCATTATCAACCAGCATTCCCAAGCCCATTACTAAGGCAAATAGAACCATGGTATTCATTGTATACCCCAACGATTGGAGGATAAAAAAGGAGATAAACATAGACATCGGAATGGCAAACCCTACAAACAAGGCATTGCGAAATCCGAGGAAAAAGGTAAGAACTGTCACAACCAAAAGAACACCAAACAAGATGTTATTGATCAAGTCAGTGACTTGGTTGATGGTAATGGCAGAGGTGTCGTTTGAAATGGTGACGTCGATATCTTGTGGAATGATGGTGGAGCGTGCATTATCGACAATCTCACGAATGGCTTCCGCAGCTTGGATTAGGTTTTTACCACCTCGTTTTTTGACATCTAACATCACTACCGATTGCCCAAAGTCGCGCGCATGGGTGGTGGCGTCAATATCCTTAAATTGAATAGTGGAGATATCTTTTAAATAAATAGCACCTTTTTCGTTTTTAACAACAAATTCGCCCAAATCTGAGGGGTTTTGGATTTCTCCAATCACACGAATGTTACGTCGTTGGCCATTGGAAATGATGCTTCCTGCAGAGACAGTCGAATTTTCGTTTCGAATGGCTTGGATGACGTCTCCAAAACTCACTTTCGAAGCCATCATTTTGTGGATATCAACAGCCACTTCGACTTCTCTTTCTTGCGTACCTCTGATGTCGACTTCTTTGATTTGATCGAGGCGTTCGATACGCTGTTCCAATAGTTCAGCGTAATCGTTTAATGCATTTAGAGTGTAGTCTCCTTGCAGGGTGACATTGACAATTGGAAATTCCTCTACAAAATTGAGGTCAAATACATTGGGTTCGAGTTTGGCATTATTAAAGGTGGGCCAGTCCTCACTTGCCACAACAGCATCCACTTCGTCTTTGACCTTTTGCTTGGCGAGATCAACGTTGATGTCTTCGTCAAACTCAAGCACAACCATCGAATAGTCGTCTTGTGATGTGGATGTGATTTCTACTACATTACTCACACTCTTAACTGCCTCCTCTAAGGGATCAGTCACAAAGCGTTCGATGTCTTCTGCTGTGTTTCCGGGGTAAGGGGTGCTGATGTAGATATTGGTTTCTGTAATCTCAGGAAAGTTCTCACGCGGCATGGTCAGATAAGCAGATATACCCAAAAATAACAACACCGCCATAAAGACATACATGGTGTTGCTGTTGCGTATAGCCCATGAGGAAAAGAGAAATTCTTTTTCGGAGGAATTGGAGGTCTTTTCCATCTTTATTTTATGATTTGAACAGGTTGATTTTCTTTCACAAGTCGAGCGCCCTCACTGATAATGGTTGCGCCTTCCTCTAGACCCTCAACCACTTCAACCATACCATTTTCTGCATAGCCAGTTTGAATAAAGACTTTTTGTGCTTGATTGTCCTTGTCAATTACAAAAACAAACTGATCACCAGAGGCATTTTCCGAAATAACACTCACAGGGATTAAGAGGGCTTTTGGATTGATGTAGTCAAAAATGTGAAGGCTGCTAATCAAGTTTGGATTGACCTCTAGCGATGGATCAATATCAACAGTCACACGAAAGGTTCTATTTTCAGTACTGACATGTGTTGCTCTGTGAGAAATACTTGCCTCAAAAGAGCTGTTGAGAACAGGAATTTCTACAAGGACTGGCGTTCCTTTCGACACTGTTGGCAAGTAGCGTTCGGGCACATCTGCCTCCACATACATTTGTTTGGTACTCACTAGCCGAATAAGGGGCATTGTTCTTGGGCTGACGACCTGACCGACGTCAACCATGATGTGATCAATTTTTCCAGAGAAGGGAGCCCGCACGATCGCTTTTTCCAGCTGATCGTTCAGTTGTCCCAACTGACTGCGTTGGCTCTCATAGTTGGTTTTGGCTTGTAGATACTCAATTTCAGACCCAATCTCTTCGTTCCATAGTCGCTCTTGACGTTCAAAAACTGTTTTTGCCAAATCTGTTTGTACCTTTTGCAAACGGATGGTTTGTTTCAGCCCACCATCGTCGATGCGCATCAGGACTTGACCTTTTTTCACCTGTTGACCTTCTCGAACTGAAATGGACGAGACTGCCCCCATAAATTCGGGATGCAACAGCATATTTTGATTTGTTTTCACAATTGACTGCAAAGAAATACGATGTTTTAATTCGCTGGGCTTGACAGTATCTACAGAGACAAGTGCCCGTTTTTTGGTGGTGTCCAATCGGTTGAGAGCAGCTGTGACCAAACGGAGTTCATTACGAAGTCCATCGATTTGATTGACCATTCCAGATCGTTTTTGTTCGAGGCCATCAACATCAGCATTATCTATGAGTTCTTGGGTTGATGGTTCGACTTCGTTTCCACAAGAAATAAGGGAGAAGCATGCTAGAAAAATAATAAGGTATTTCATTTTTTTACAATTTCAGGTGATGAATGATATAATATATCGAGTTCAGTTTTTGATTGGATGATATCTCGCATGGTATTCAAATGTTGGTTTTGTAGGTCGTAAAGCTGCAATTGTGCTTGTCGAAGCTCGAAACTACCACTTACGCCCTCGCTGTATTTGAGGTTGTTTTTTCGTTCAATTCTATAGGCGATTTCTAAACTTTCCTGACTTCTCAGAAACGCTTCCAACGCCAAGGTAAATTGACTGTGTGCGTTTGCTTTTTGCAGTAGAAGCTCTTCTTCGATTTGTTCTAGTTGTGTCTGTGCCTTGGCAACATTGAGTTTGGCCTGATCGGTTCGTGACTGACCTGCACCAGAAGTGAAAATGGGAAGAGTCACACTCAAGCCAATAGCAGAGCGATCATACCACTGTTGAGATTTTTGGAAAAAAGTAAAATCGTCATTGTAGCCATCATACCCACTTGTTACAAAGGCCGAAATGGTTGGCAAGGCTCGAAAACGCTCAAGCTTTAGCAACAACTTAGAAGAGCGAAGGTTGTTTTGCGCAATTTGGTAGTCGATGTTTTTATCGAGGTCCCAATCCGATGAAATCAGCTCATTCTCGCTTTTGACACAGAGTCCCAACAAGGTGTCGGTCAAGGTGACTTTGTCGTTCAAATCTCTTCCCAAAGTCATGTTGAGTATTTGATATGTTATGGGAACAAGTCGCAGCACATAATCGAGTGAACTTTGGATCGAAGCACTTGTGATTTCCAACTGCTCCACCTGCTCGACTTCGACCAAACCTTGTTGATATACTTTTCGAATGTCCTTCAGCGTCCCTTCTAGGTTTTCAAGGTTTTTTTCCAAGATGCGTTTGCGTTCCTCAGCAAGAAGGACATTGATATAAGCATCTGTCACGAGCCGCTTGACTTCCAATTCGCTTTTGACTTTGTTTTGTCGAGATATTTTGAGGAAGACACTGGATGCTTGAAGACCAACCAAATAGGAACTATCAAAGATCAATTGATCCAGACGTGCGGAGGCATCCATACTTTGCTCGGTACCAAATTTAACAGGGTAATACTCGCCAGGATTTCCACCAAAATAAGCCCCAGGAACGATGGAGGTTCGCTGTTCGAGGTCTTTGTTGTAGAATGCACTAGCACTGATTTGTGGCAAACCAGTGGCAATTGTTTCCCATTGGCGTTCACGCGCAATTTGAATGTCATAGTCAGCGTTGACCATGATGCGATTGTTTTGTAAACCTTCCATAATGGCCTCTGTCAAGCTGAGCGATTGTTGACTCCATACAAATGGAATAAACATGAGTGAAACGATAAGGATCAATAAACGATTCATGATTTTGGTTTGATATATGAGGATAAATATGTCATGCCTTTATCTGTAACGATGGCACGTAAATGATAATCTAAATAACTTTCCATTAGCTGTTCAGGGCTATATTTTTCTGTGGGAAACAGTTCTGCGTTTTTGATGCCAGTCATGCCGTTAAAATACATTCGAGAAATAAAGTCAACATTGATCGAAGGACGAAAAAGATTCATTTTAACCCCTTTTTTCAAACTCTTTTGTACAGATGTTGTCATAAAATCAAATTGTTTTTTTTGGAGTTCGTCATGAATGATCGGATAATATTTTCTCAATTGATGTAGAGGGGATGTTTTTTCGCCCTTCAATTGATGCATGATGAACATTTTGACTTCGTAGAGTTCAGAAATTGGATTGCTGGCTTGATCACGAATTTTTTCGAGCTTGGTTGTAATATAGTTGTACATCGAAAACACAACCTTTTGAACCAAAGCTTCTTTGTTACTGAAAAAATTATAAATGGTTTTCTTAGAAATTTTCATATTCAGGGCAATATCATCCATCGTGACTGTTTTAAATCCATATTCTAAAAACAAGTCAGTAGATGCAATAACGATAGATTTCTCTATGTCAATTGACTTCATAGCGTAACAAATATATACAAGGAAACTCAAAACACAAAAAAAGTTTCCTATGTTTTCATAAAAATGATTTTAGACTTCTTTTGTGTAGTTGTACTTTTGTTAAAATTTTAAAATTCATGCGTTCAGTCCAAGCGTATCAAGAATTATTTTCCACGCATTTACAATCGATAGCATTTGCAAAGGAGCCTTTGGGACTTTATGCCCCAATTTCTTATATCCTGAAACTCGAGGGCAAGCGAATCCGACCTGTATTGGCGCTTCTTGCTTGCGAAGCTGTGGGGAAAAGCCCTTCATCAGCCCTTGGGGCAGCGACTGCTGTAGAGTTGTTTCACAATTTTACCTTGCTGCACGATGATATTATGGACGAAGCAAGTCTTCGTAGAGGTCATCAGACAGTGCACCAAAAATGGGATGTCAACGCTGGTATTCTTTCAGGAGATGCGCTTCTTGTGATTGCCTATCAACAGCTCAACCAGTATGAGGATACCCTCTTTTCACAGTTGACAAAGTTGCTTAGTGAAACAGCACTACTTGTATGTGAAGGACAACAATATGACGTTGACTTTGAAACCAGAAATGATGTCAGTTTGGATGCCTATATCAAAATGATTCAGCTCAAAACAGCAGTCTTGTTGGGTTGTGCCCTTCGCATGGGTGCCTTGGTTGGAAACGCAACAAAAGTTGTTGCAGATTGCCTATACGAATTTGGGGTGAACCTCGGTATTGCCTTTCAGCTTCAGGATGATTTGCTCGATGCTTTTGGGGACCCAAAAACCTTTGGAAAAAAAGTAGGTGGGGATATTGTTGAAAATAAAAAAACTATTCTTTATCATCTGACAATGTCGCACGCCAATGACCACGATAAAGCAAGATTTGAACAACTGATGACTTCGACACCAGCTGATGAAAACAAAAAAATAACAGCTGTCAAAACCATTTATGAAGCCACAGAAGTTCCCCGCCGAACAGTCGAGCAAGTGTCTGCCTACACCAATAAAGCAATGGATGCCTTGCAGCAATCGACCCTTTCCTTTGATCAAATTGCTTATTTCACTGCCTTCGCAGATGAATTAATGGTGCGTACCAAATAAACGCTTAAAGAATTGCTTCACAAAAAGAAGGGTTGGGAATGATCTCATGATGAGAATCTCTTGAAAAAAGTGGCTTTGCTCATCTAAAAATTGGAAAATACGCTTGGGTCTATTTTTGCCAAACATCCCTGAAAACAATTGCGCACCCACGTGGTTGTGCTTGGATAAAACATCCAAAAACAATAAGTCGTACCACCAAAAGCGATTTTTCTTCGCAAAACGACTCAGTGGTTTGTTTGCACTGATATGATCCACCAAAGCAATTGTTTTCCGATTGATATTTTTAAAAGTAAAACCAGTACTCGCCTTGGTCCATCCACCTGCTGAGCCAATAAAGTGTACATTTTTGGTGTTGTGTTTCCAAAAGGGATAGGAACACATAGGGATACTCCCTTGTTCGACTTCAACCAACTCGTATTCATTTATGTTTTTTTCTTTAAGATAGTCGCGTATAGCAGACTCATATTCAGATTTATCAAGTAGTTTTTCTGAGAAAAGAGTGTATTCAATCAGCGCATCAGTTTTTGTGAAAGGAAGCACATACATGAATCTGGTTTCTTTTTTTTGTGGAACTGTAAAGTCCATAAAAACTGCTTTTTGCACATCAAAAACAGGGGTTGGGGTTTTGATGTACCAACCCAAAAAATGCTGCTGAAGTACAGGGTATTGTTGCTGTTGCCGAAGGATGTTCCAATCAAAAATACTATTGAAAAGAGTAGAACATTGATAGGTGTTCTGTTCAGTATTGACAATCACATGACTGTCTTTATCGCTAAAGCCAGTACAACGTTCATATTTGATTTGAACAGAGTTATTTTGCGCAATTTTTTTATGGAGAAGGTCATAATAGGGTTTGCTTCGAAGCATCTTGTATGAGGTGTCTCCCAAATCAATGGTCTTGTCAATGCTTTGACTTTTAAATTGCACCTTGCTCCACTGGTTTTGGAGCAAATCGTCCCACTCTCCATCACCTGTTTCCCAGAAACACCACGTCCGATCGTTTGCTTTGTGCTGATCGCTTTCAAGGAGGAGTATAGATGACGCTTTATAGGCATCACTTTTACTTAGGCGATGAGCCAATTGCAGTCCTGAAGCACCACCACCCAATATGATAAAATCTAGCTGTTGCAATCTATAGTTCTCTGAAGCACAAACATACAAAATATAAAAACCCATTACATTTAGTCTAATCTAAAAAAATAATTTAGACTTCTCTAAATTTGTTGTATATTTGCCATCTGATGCAAACACTTTCAACAGAAGACTATCTGAAGGCAATTTATCATGTCTCACAATCCTCACCTGGTGCTGTGGCAACAACGAGCATTGCGAAACAGATTGGTGCAAAGCCATCTTCTGTTACAGATATGTTCAAAAAGCTTTCCGATCAAAACCTTGTGAAGTATCAAAAGTATAATGGTGTCTCTCTTACAAATGAAGGGATCAAAACAGCACTGCGAATTATTCGAAAGCATCGTTTGTGGGAATCTTTTTTGGTTTCTCACTTGAATTTTAATTGGGACGAAGTGCATCAGGTTGCAGAGCAGCTCGAGCATATTCAGTCCGAGAAACTGACAAACGAACTCGAAAGGTTTTTGGATTATCCTACGCACGATCCTCACGGTGATCCGATACCTAACAGGGCTTTGTTTATGAAAACATATAACAAAATTTTACTCATCGAACTTCCAGTGAACAAAGAGGGTGTTTGTATAGGGGTCAAGGACAACTCTTCAGACTTTTTGCGCTACCTCGACAGAAGGCAGATCGGAATCGGAACGCCTTTGCAGATATTACATCGTGAGGACTTCGATGACTCTCTGCACATACAAGCAGGTAAGTCAACACTGATGATTACCAAAAAAACCGCTGAAAATATTTATGTAAAACCGTAAACTATGTTACAAGAAATTTTATCTTTTTTTGAGCAAACACCCCCTGTTTTAGGGGCATTATATGCCACTTTGTTTACTTGGGGGATGACTGCACTGGGTGCATCTTTTGTGTTTTTCTTCAAAACCATGAATCGAGCATTTTTGGATGGGATGCTCGGCTTCACAGGTGGGGTCATGGTTGCTGCGAGCTTCTGGAGCTTACTTGCCCCTGGGATTGAAATGAGCCCGGGTGAGGGCTTTGTCAAAGTGATTCCAGCAGCTGTTGGTTTTGGTCTTGGTGCACTGTTTATCTTTGGCCTTGATAAGGTTCTTCCGCACCTTCATATCAACTTCCAAAAGCCAGAAGGGGTAAAAACACCTTGGCATCGCTCTACACTTCTCGTTCTTGCCATTACGCTTCACAATATCCCTGAGGGGTTGGCAGTGGGCGTTCTCTTTGGGGGTGTGGCGGTTGGGTTACCAGAAGCATCGATTGCAGGGGCTGTTGTACTTGCTATGGGTATTGGGATTCAGAATTTCCCAGAAGGGGTGGCGGTATCCATGCCCATGCGTCGACAGGGACTCAGTCGCTGGAAAAGCTTTATGTATGGGCAGTTTTCAGCAATTGTTGAACCAATCGCAGCGGTCATAGGCGCATTGGCAGTGACCTTTTTTACACCTATTCTTCCTTTTGCTTTGGCTTTTGCTGCTGGAGCGATGATTTTTGTCGTTGTGGAGGAGGTGATTCCTGAAACCCAACAAGACAAATACACAGATATTGCAACACTTGGGTTTATTGGAGGGTTTATTGTGATGATGACTTTAGATGTTGCATTGGGTTAGTGGCATCCACAATCACGACCACCACACGAAGTCGTTTTCTTTTTGGATAAAAAAAAGCGTTTGACAAGAAAACCTATCGAAAGTCCAACAGCGATAATGGTAAGGATGGTATTCACTTGGCAAAGATATTAAAGAACTTGAAAGGTTGCAAAAGCAGCCAAATAGGCAACAAGAGTCATGACAATCAGTTGAATTGTTGGCCATTTCCAGCTATTTGTTTCTTTTCGCACGATTGCTAGCGTACTCATGCATTGCATCGCAAAGGCATAAAAAATCATCAATGACATACCTGAAGCAAGGGTGAATACTGGTTTACCGTCGGGGTGTAGTTCGTCGGCCATGCGATTTTTGATGGTATCTTCTTCATCAGTCCCCACATTGTATATGGTTGCAAGTGTACCAACAAACACTTCTCGCGCTGCAAAAGAACTCACAATGGCAATTCCGATTTTCCAGTCATAACCCAAAGGGGCAATTGCAGGCTCGATAAATTTTCCGATTTCTCCGAGATAGGATTTTTCGAGTTTATAAGCACTGATTTTTTGTTCCAATTCAGCTTCGGTCAGCTCTTGATCAACAACGACGATTGCTTCCGCTTGACCAAAACTACTGTTTGGCCCATTGGAGGCCAACACCCATAACAATACAGAAATGGCAAGAATAATTTTTCCGGCCTCTAAAACAAATGACTTGGTTTTATTATAGACAGTGATGCCGACATTTCGAAGAATAGGAATACGATAGTTGGGCATTTCAACGACAAAGGCAGTTTTGTGTGGGAGTTTCAACACCAATTGCAACACGTAAGCAGCTGCGAGTGCCATTCCAAACCCCAGTAAATACAGACCCATTAGCACAAGGCCTTGCATATTGGCACCCAAAAATCTAGTATCTGGGATTACCAGAGCAATTAAAATCAGGTAAACAGGTAGTCGTGCAGAACAGGTTGTAAAGGGAGTGACTAGAATTGTAATGAGTCTTTCTTTCCAATTTTCGATATTTCGGGTTGCCATAATTGCAGGAATCGCACAGGCAGTACCAGAGATCAGTGGCACAACACTTTTGCCACTGAGTCCAAATCGTCGTAGCACACGATCCATTAGGAAAACCACTCGACTCATATAGCCAGTTTCTTCGAGTATGGAAATAAATACAAACAAAATAGCAATTTGCGGGATAAAAATCGCAACTCCCCCTAGGCCCGGAATAATACCTTCTGCGATCAGTTTGGGAACAAACCACGAGGGTAGGTTTGTTTTTGCCCATTCGCTCATCGATACAAAGGCACTGTCAATGGCATCCATGGGGTAGCTACTCCAATCATAAATCGCTTGAAAGATGGTGAACAGCACAACAAAAAAGATCATATACCCCCAAAAACGATGGGTTAAAATACGATCCAAACGACTTTGAAAATCAGTTGCTTGTTCACGATTGATTTGCAAGCATTTTTTAAGGACTTCATTGATAAATTGATAGCGTTTGATGGTTTCTCGCTGTTGTAATCGTTTGAGAAACGAAACCGATCGTGTGTGATCTCCATCGGTAGATTGAATGGTATTTCGATCGATATTGGCAAAATTGACATCTTGAGTAATTACCAACCACAGCTTGTAGATGGATTGTTTGGGGAAAGTTTTTTGCAGCGAGGTAAAATAGTCGGGGTCTATGGATCGAAAATTGAGACAGGGAGAATGTTCCAATTGACTGTAATTGGCAATTTCGTTTTTCAGGGTCTGAATCCCTTCTTTTTTGAGGGTACTTGTCAATACAATTTTGGTATTGAGTTCTTCCTCCATTTTTTCCACATCAAGCGAGATCCCTTTTCTTCTCATCCTGTCTGACATGTTAACAACCAAAATCGACGGAATACCCAAGTCCTTGATTTGGGTAAACAGCAATAGATTTCTTTTGATGTTTTCGATATCAGCAACGATGACTGCTACATCTGGAAAGTCTACATGCTTTCGATTCATCAGGAGTTCAATAACAATGTTTTCGTCTAGTGACGAAGCATTGAGACTGTAGGTGCCAGGTAAATCAAAAATAGTGGCACTCACGCCTTTGTTCAAACGACAATAACCTTCTTTTTTTTCAACAGTTATGCCAGGATAATTACCTGTTTTTTGTTGCAAACCTGTCAGCAAGTTAAATACAGATGATTTTCCTGTATTTGGATTGCCTATTAGCGCCACTTTGATGCGCCTGTTCATGCAACAATGATTTTTACCTGAATGTGTTCTGCAGTCTCTTTTCGAATCGCGACTTGAGCACCATTGATGTTTAAGAACAAGGGGTCTTTGAAGGGAGCGAGTTGAAGAAGTTCAATCGAATTGCCAGGCAGACAACCCATCTCGATGAGCTTGAGAGGAACAAGATCGGTATTTAGGTCTTCAACAACCGCCTTTTCACCCTTTTTGAGTTGGGCTAGAGTCATAACAACACTTATTTAGATTAAATTTAAGTAAGCAAAACTAAGCATATTATCAGTACGCACAAATTTATTTTTCTTGACTAAGGATGTCGATATCCGAAAGGATTTTATTCATATCCTCTCTTTGGGTGCCATCATAATAACCTCTGATGCGTTGCTGCGTATCAATCAACACAAAATTTTCGGTATGAATCATGTCGTGTTCATCCCCATTTCCATCATGTTGCACAACCAAATATGATTTTCTTGCCAATTCATAAATATCCTTTTTATCACCAGTAAGCATATTCCAGCGACGATCATCCACCCCTTTTTCTATAGCATATTGTTTTAAAATTGCAGGGGTATCTATGTCGGGTGTCACACTGAAAGATAGGAGTTTGACGTCAGGATATGCTGCGAGTAAGGATTGCAAATACAACATATTTTCGGTCATAATTGGACAAATACTAGGGCAAGTGGTGAAGAAAAAGTCAGCTACATATATATAACCATCATAATCTTTGTGTGTAATGTTCTCATTGTTTTGGTTGGTGAGTGAAAATGCTGCAATGCGATGATATTTTTTGACATACTGTATGGATTCATCCACCAAAACAGGATCGACCATTGCGGGCTGATATATGGGCAAAACAGGGGTTGGCTGAAGTGCTCGAAAAAACAGCAAAACAATGGTAGTGGACAAGATGCCCATTACCCAAAAAAAACGTTTATATCTGCGAAAAAAAGTCCACATAGCAATTGCTGACAAAGGTACACAAACCCCTCGAATTGAACCAAAAGAACACTTCCAATTTGATGAGTAGAAATGAATTAAAAAGATTAAATTTGAATCGCAAAAAATAACACATGGATCCAGTTCTTATCAAAGTAATTCAATTCTTTCTGTCACTATCTCTGCTCATTGTGCTGCACGAGTTAGGACACTTTATACCTGCTCGAGTGTTTGGCACTCGTGTAGAGAAGTTCTTTTTGTTTTTCGATATCAAATTTGCCCTATTTAAAAAGAAAATAGGCGAAACTGTCTATGGAATCGGCTGGCTACCACTGGGGGGTTATGTCAAGATTTCGGGGATGATTGACGAAAGCATGGACAAGGAACAAATGCAACAACCACCACAACCTTGGGAGTTTCGTTCCAAGCCAGCTTGGCAGCGACTCATCATCATGTTAGGGGGTGTGACTGTCAACCTTATTTTGGGGCTATTGATCTATATTATGATGATGTTTGTATGGGGGAAAAATGTAGTGACCCAAGGAGATGTCCCCAATGGCTTGGAGGCAAGTCCAGTGGTCGAGGCGCTGGGGTTTAGGGATGGAGACATCATCCTCTCATTTGATGGCGTTCCTTTAGAAAATCTCAATGATGCATCAAGAATTTTATTGGTTCGATCGCCAGAAACTGCACGTGTTCTCCATGCAGATGGAACAGAGGAAAGCATTGCAATTCCAGAGGACTTTGGGCAACAGCTTTTTAAATCAGGCGAGCGACCCTTTTCTGTCTTTGTTTTGGCTGAGATTGAAACTGTTGAATCTGACTCACCTGCAGAAGAAGCAGGACTGATGTCAGGCGACATCATCCGTTCTATCAATGGCACTGCGATGGATTCGTGGAGTGAAGTCAGAGGTTTTTTTACTTCTTATAAAGATACAGAGGCAATGCTGGGTGTAGAGCGAGATGGGTTTACAACTGATGTTCAGGTAGCAGTTCGTGAGGATAATACCATAGGCATTCGTGTTGTTTTGCCAGAAATTCAGACAACTGATATCACTTATGATTTAGACCAAAGCATCGTAGAGGGGATTCGCTATGGATACTGGACCTTGTATGATTATGTAGCGCAGTTCAAGTTTGTTTTTACCAAAGAAGGGGCATCACAACTCGGAGGGTTTGGCACCATTGGCAGCTTGTTTCCAGGGACTTGGGACTGGCAGGCCTTTTGGCACACCACTGCTTTGATATCGATTATATTGGCCTTTATGAACGTATTGCCCATCCCAGCACTGGATGGTGGTCATGTGATGTTTTTGGCCTATGAGATGATCACAGGTCGCAAGCCTCATGATCGTGTGATGGAAATTGCACAGATGGTCGGTATTTTATTATTGCTCGGTTTATTTGTTTATGCCAACGCCAATGATGTTGTTCGATTCTTGACATAAATTCATTTGACAAAAAGGGTTTGAACAAGAAGAAAAAACGAATTATATTTGCCAGCACATTCCTCCTTAGCTCAGTTGGTTAGAGCATCTGACTGTTAATCAGAGGGTCCTTGGTTCGAGCCCAAGAGGAGGAGCAAGCGTAACCGCTACACTACACATTCTTAAAGCCCACTATAATAGGTGGGTTTTTTCTTTACAGGCACTTGACACTAAAATCACTCAAAGAACTACTCAAAAGTAATCAAAACTGACAGACATTTGACAGACATTGCGTTTACGGATTTGAAATAGATTGATTATTCAAGTTTTTCCCTTTGTATAAACTCTATCATCAACCTTTCGTTCTTTACCTGTAAAAGGTCTTCATCTTTTATAGACACTATACTGACTTTAAACAGCTTGTCTAAATTTTCACTGATTAGTATTGGGAACACCTCTTTCGTTCTTTTTATAAGAAGCTCTTTTATTGCATTTGTATCTTGCTCCAAACACAAAATACTATCGTGTATAATAAGAGAAAACATCTCTTTTGGAAGTTTTTTATAGACTTCAACGAATATATCTGCTTCAAGCTTTTGACCTATATGACTTACTGTTTTATAATTGCCTTTTTTTGTTTTATTAACCCAATCTATAAAGTTTGGGAAGAGTGTTTTAAGTGCTTTATTACGATTTGAGCTTATAAACTCTTCATATAAGCCTTGCAGCACCTCTTTCTTTAATTTTCCATATTCCATTGGTTTGAAGTAGGTAGTATTTTGTTGTATATGGCTGTATATTTTTCCGTTAAGTATTAGACTTCTTATTAGTGATGCTTCCTTACTTTCATTGGCTACTTTAAGCCACTCCAACATTATTAGTGTGGGTTGAGCTGCACTCATATCCACTTCCCATAGATATTGCCCACCAAAAGCTCTCATAGACCTCCTTATAAGTCTTGGAATAGATGACACTGTATGATATATCCTTCCTGATTTAGCCACTATTGGTTTTTGATAGACTTTACTATCAATCAACTGCCTTATTTCTTCAACTTTATTAAGTGCTGTAAACTCATCATAAAAGGAAGTGTATCGATTGTATTGGTGCCATCTTTCTTTGAGCTTTTCATCAGGGTCTATTTCATTATTCATTTCCTCTTCTGTAAGGCTTGACAATTCGCTTTTGTAGTAGTCCTCCTCCTCAACTATAATAAGCTTTATAGTGTTCTCTAAAATGCGTTTAAACAAAGGGTTTCTTATCGTTTCTTGGTATTCTTTGTCGTTAATTTCTGATAACCTTTTGGCAAATGATTTACTTTGAACCTCTACCTGCACCTTATCCATCTTTATTGCTTTTTCTGTAAATGCAAAAGACTTTGAAAACTTACCTTTTGAGTATTTGTCATTCCTTGTAATAATTCCTTTGCTTATCAGCATTTCAATTATAGGTTTGTAATCACGTGTTCCAAGGAATTTCTTTAACTCTTCACTCGATATATTGGCAAAGTAATTATCAGGCTTGTCCTTCTGTTTATCATTTAATGTTGTTCTCTTTAAAAGACAGGTAATAAACCAATTACATTTATCATATAGTTCTGCTTTATGTACTGACTCATTGAGTATTTCTTTTAACCCATTAAGCGAGTATAGTTCCATTTGTCAATAACTTTTTAAATATATTTTTTCTTTTGGGAACACATATGATATATATGGTTACTTATTTATAAATGATATGTAGTTAATCGTTATATATATAGGTAAAGTTAAATAACATAAATTAACAGTAGTATGTTTCAAGTAGGTAACCAATATGGTAAGATGTCTAAACGTGGTAAAGCGTTAGATAAAGAAATGAGAGAAAGAATAAAGCAGTTAGCAAACGGATTGATAGATAGTATCGATATAGATACGCTAACGAGTAATCAACGCATAAATATGCTAAAGGCAGTCCTACCCTATTTATTGCCTAAAGAATTAAGTATCAACGGAGAGGTAGTCAACGAGGAAGAGCAAGAAATAAAGCCACCTGCGGTAATTGTGTTTGGAGATAGCAAGGAGTACAAAGCGTACAATCAAATGTGTGAGGAAGAAAAGGATAAAATGGTAGAGGAAGCAACTCCGCTATTTAACAGTAAACCCTAATTCTTTACAACCTTATAACTCACTTCTTCGTTTTCTACTTTATCAAGTGCTTTTACTATGTAAGTAGCAGACGAAAGGTGCGACATATCAATAGTATTTCCTGTAAGCGCCATAACCTTGTTTCCTGCCATATCATATACCTCTATGTCGTACTCTTTATCGCTGTTTAATGCTAATAGAGATGATGTAGGGTTGGGGTAGAGTGTTGGTGTTGTTGGGTTACTTTTATTGTACGCCAAGTTTTGATTATTCAAAGAGTACTCTTCAACCATTACATAACCATTATATGAATTGTTCGCAGGATAAGTAATTATTTTTGCGCCTGCCGGTAAAATAGTATTGGTACTTAATCCAAAAAAGTAATCCCCAAATTTATTCATAAACCAATAAAAATAAGGTTGTGTAAAAGTATGGTATGGGTTTTCATTTATTGATTTGACTTTCCAAATTTTACCTTCAGGCACTAATCCGGGATAATCATCAGGAACATTCCACATATTGTCAGTTAGTTCGAATGCACCTAAAATGATTACTTTGGAAATGTTATTGCTATAATTATCTTGCCCAAACCCAATCATAGGCGCAATCAATAATAAGAGTAATAGTTTCTTCATCGTATTGTTTTTAGTGGTACTAATTTAAGTTTTTTCAATTAGCGTTTTTAACATTGTCTTTAGTTCATCTATCTCGCTTTGTTGCTCTTTAAGCGCATTAATAAGAACAGGAACAAGCCCTTGATAGTTTACAGACTTTATTCCGTGACTTTCTGAAACAAGTTCAGGAAATACTTTCTCTATGTCTTGTGCAAGTAAACCGATCTTTTGTTTCTCACTTTCGTCCTTTTTTATAGTGTAGCTCTTGCCGTCTATTTGCAGAACTTTAGATAAAGTAGAGCCAAGAGATATGATGTTTGCTTTAAGGCGCGCATCAGAATTTATGTTAAGATTTCCTGCAAGAGTGGCATCACCATTAAACTTAACTACAAGAGCATCACTTCTATTATCTCCATCTACTCCATTACCAATTACAAGCGCGGTGTTGTCAGTATCATAAGCTGTTGCACTACCGTTAGTGGTAACTGAAGAAAGCGAATTGTTGTATTGTCCGATTGCTACAGAGGCATAATCACTTGCTAAAGTGTTGTTCCCCATTGCTGTTGAGTCATCCCCACTTGCTATTGTGCTTGTTCCCATTGATGTTGAACTATATCCACTTGCTATTGTGCTTGTTCCCATTGATGTTGAAGCATCCCCAATTGCTTGTGTTTCATGTCCCATAGCTGTAGAATAATGTCCACTTGCTGCCGTGTTGGCGCCCATAGATGTAGAAAAATTTCCACTTGCTGTTGTTAAACCACCCATTGCTGTAGAAACAGTTCCATTTGCTATTGTAGTATCTCCCATTGCTGTAGAAATAGTTCCACTTGCTGCCGTGTTGGCGCCCATAGCTGTTGAAACGTTTCCAATTGCATCAGTTTGGTAACCCATAGCGGTGGAATAATCACCACTTGCTTCTGAGTTAGCTCCCAATGCTGTTGAATCATCCCCACTTGCTATCGTTCCTCTTCCCATAGCTGTAGAACTGCTTCCACTTGCTAAATTATCATTACCAACAGCAAATGCTCTTGATCCGCTTGCTGTAGTATAGTTAGCAACCTCAATACCCCCTGCTTCATTACTGTTATAACTAAAAGGAGAGTCTCCACCACTTGAGGGCAGATTAGTAAGCTGTGAACCGTCTCCTATAAATGAAGTAGCTGTCATACTTCCTGCAAGAGTTGCATCACCACTAAACTTAACTACAAGAGCATCGCTTCTGTTATTTGAACCTGTTCCATTACCAATAACAAAGGCTGTGTTTTCTAAACTAAAATCTGTAGCGCTATTAGTAACTGTTGAGCCTAATAAGTTATATTCACCAATTACTAATGATGATCTATCACTTGCTGTTACCCTATATCCCATTGCTGTTGAATGAGTTCCACTTGATTCTGTAATCATTCCCATTGCTGAAGACCTGTCTCCACTTGCTGTTGTTAAATAACCCATAGCTGTAGAAAAAGATCCACTTGCTTCCGAGTTATACCCCATAGCTGTAGAATAAGATCCACTTGCTGTTGACAAACTTCCCATTGCTGTAGAAAAGTTTCCACTTGCTGTTGTACCAAGCCCCATTGCTGTAGAATAATTTCCACTTGCTGTGCTTGGTGGTGATTGAATACCGTTTCCACTTGTATCATTTAAATACCAAGTAGCAGGATTTTGTGCAGTAAGTGTTAGTGATAAGAAAAGAGCAAATAGAGAAATAAAAGTTTTCATAATGTGATGTTTTGCTTAAAATTACAAAATCATCGGCATATCACTTTCTTCAAGCTCTGCTATTTCTAATCCTCTTAAGTAGGTTATAGGGGTACATTACAGTATTGTTTTTAGTGGTACTAATTTAAGTTTTTTCAATTAGCGTTTTTAACATCGTCTTTAGTTCATCTATCTCGCTTTGTTGCTCTTTAAGTGCA
>CACNGE010000019.1 GCA_902619855.1 uncultured Bacteroidota bacterium | reverse complement strand
CTTAACAGTCACTTCAGCACTATCTCCTGGTGCAATGGGTTGATCTTTTGGGTAATCAGGTACTGTACATCCACAGCTTCCACGAGCGTTGAGAATAATCAAATCTGAAGTACCAGTATTTGTAAGTGTGAATACAGTTTCGACAACATCGCCTTCATTGATTGTGCCAAAATCATGCGATAGTTTATCAAATGTAACCACTGGACCATCATCAGTTAGCGTAGCTGCTTCAGTAGTTTCAACTTTGCTTTCCTTTACTTTTTTAGATGGATCAGTCGAACAAGATGTTACGATTGCTAGGGCGAAAAGTATATGTATTAATCTCATAGGTTTAATTTTCTACAAAGTTACACATTTCAATTGATTCTGAATACAATTAAGCAGACGTGCTTTTGTGATCTATCTTTTTAGAAATCACATCCAAAATCCCATTGATAAACGTACTGCTTTTTGGTGTTGCATATTCTTTGGCAATCTCCAGATATTCATTGATGGTTACTTTTGATGGGATCGTTGGAAAATACAAAAACTCTGCGATCGCGAGCTTGAGCAGAATCATGTCTAATACAGCAATTCGATCTTGTTCCCAATTGGGCGTTCGCCCTTCAAGTTGAGCAGCAAGCTCTTCATTATGTACAACCACCGAATCGAGTAATTCCACTGCAAATTTTCGATCATTATCATCTTTATAAATAGAGGTCAATATCAGTTGTTTCGGATCACTGTCTTCATGCATATGAATCAGCGTATTTCGCACGATAGTATTGACCAGTGGAAAGTCATCAACCCAAGATGATTTGATTTCTTCGATCAATTCATGTAATCGTTCATAAGGTGCAATGACATCTGTAAACAGTGTAATGAGTGCATTCTTGTCAGATGTAAAACCTGATTGGTTTTCAGCCAGATATGCCGCATAAGCATCACTGGCAGAAATGTGATCCCAAATCAGGCGAACATACTCATCATGCTTTTGCCAATGGGTTACCCTCAGTTGAGAAGTATATTTTTTTAAGATCTCGCTACTGGCCAATTTTGCTATGGCGAGATTGGAAAAGAATTTTGGATTGAGCTGATTGGAATTTGCCTCTAAGTATTGCTTTTTGACAAGTTTATGCAGCGAACGACCACAAGATTGCACCTCGATAAACATATTGAGCAATAACAGATACAATTCAAAGAAACCTTCATTACTTCTCTGCAATTGTTGTTGCGCTACCTTAAGGTCAAAAGGTTCGCTCATGGTATTTGCGTAAAGCTGTTGCATTACTTTCACTCGCAAATGTCGTCTGGTCAGCATGTCAAAGATTTCATAATTAGAAACAAAAATACACTAATTAATGATTTGATCTTAGGCATGATAATTAAATCTTGCACACTATCTTTGAAGAAAGAATTTCAAAAAATTGCGCGCACTACAATATCTCAACAAATATCTCTATAAGTACAGGGTTCGTCTTGTGCTCGGATTGTTTTTTACAATCGCTGCCAAGGTATTTGCAGTTGTTGCGCCGAGTTTGGTTGGCGACTCGATCACTGAAGTCAATCGATACCTAAGCGACCCCTCAGGTGATTTTGAACAAACCAAAAGTATCTTGATTCAAAACATAGCTCTTATCGTGGGTGCTGCGCTGCTGTCAGGCTTATTTACCTTCACCATGCGTCAAACCATTATCAATGTATCACGATTTATAGAGTTTGATCTTAAAAATGAAATTTATCAACACTATCAACGCTTGAGTATCAACTTCTACAAAAACAATCGCACTGGTGATTTGATGAATCGAATTAGCGAAGATGTGTCGAAGGTGCGCATGTATTTTGGCCCAGCGCTGATGTACAGCATCAACACAGTTGCGTTGTTTGTTATTGTCATCTCATACATGGTCAGTGTTGCGCCTACCCTAACGATGTATGCGTTGGCACCACTGCCTTTGCTGTCAATTGCCATCTATCAGTTGAGTCGATCGATTCACAAGCGCAGTACTATAGTGCAAGAATTCCTCTCCAAGCTTTCTGCTTTCACGCAGGAGATGTTCAGTGGTATTGGAATCATCAAAGCCAATGCGATTGAGCCAACTGCAAACAATAAAATGGGGGCTTTGGCATTGGGTAGTATGTCCAAAAACATGCACTTGGTTCAAGTGCAGGCTTGGTTTTTCCCCTTAATGATATTGTTGATTGGCTTATCTAATGTTTTGGTCATATTTATTGGAGGTAGTCAATTTATCAATGGGCAGATTGAATTGGGAACATTAGCTGAGTTTATCATTTATATCAATATGCTCACATGGCCTGTTGCCACTGTAGGTTGGGTTACATCGATTGTTCAGCAAGCAGAGGCTTCTCAAAAGCGAATCAATGAGTTTTTAGGACAAGAACCAGAGATTGTCAGTCCGAAAGATAGTCAAAAACTTCAGTCCAACAGCATTGCCTTTGAAAATGTATCTTTTTCTTATGATGATGGTCGAGAGGAAGCTTTGAAAGAAGTTAGCTTCTCATTAGAATCAGGAAAAACACTAGCAATTTTGGGTCGTACAGGTTGTGGGAAATCAACACTTTTACAGCTGATCTCAAGAATGTATGACGTAAGCTCTGGTGTTGTCAAAATTGGTGGTATTGATGTTCGTAAACTCAATCTCAACAATTTGAGAAATCATATTGGGTCGGTACCACAAGAGGCATTTCTTTTTTCAGATAGCCTTGAAAACAACATTCGATTTGGAAAAGCTGAAGCAACAAAAGATGAGATCGAAAACGCAGCCAAACAAGCTGCTGTTCACAACAGTATTTTGAATTTTGCTGATGGCTATCAAACTGTTATTGGAGAGAGAGGTGTATCGCTTTCTGGTGGGCAAAAGCAGCGTATGTCAATTGCGAGGGCTTTGGTCAAGCAACCTCAAATTTTACTTTTTGATGACTCTTTTTCAGCAGTGGATACCCAAACCGAAGAGACCATTTTACAACACCTCAAATCAATGTCATTCCAATCGACAACTATCGTGGTTTGTCATCGAGTATCTTCAGCCAAAAATGCAGATTTCATTCTGGTCATGGATGATGGTCGTGTAACCCAATTTGGTACGCATGAGTCACTGGTCAACAAGCCAGGATATTATGCTGAGTTATGTAAAAAGCAACTCAAATAGCTTGTTTTGCTTATAAATTTTCTAAATTTATTACTTACAATCCCAAAGATTACTAAGATGTCTATTAAAAAAACATTGTTTCACGTTGATGTCTCGCCGATTTAAGTGCCGACATAAAACTTATTTTTTTGATGTATTTGAAAATGTTTATGGAGATCACTAACTCAAGCTTACGCAAAGTATTCGAGATAAAAATTCTACCCTAGAACAACCAAATTTTTTTCGTAAAACAATTCATATCAGTGAAGAAGCGCTTCAAGAGTTTTTAATACACATAAAAGACTCTATTCATATGAAGTAGAAAGGAGTGAAACCAAGCCCTCGATAAATTCTGAAAGAATAGACAAGGACGAATGATATTTGTATTTTTGTAAAAAAACATGGCACGCACACCTTCAAATATGTTGCCTTTGGGCACAAAGTCGCCTTCTTTCGAACTGCTAGATACAGTAAGTGGGCAAACTCTCACTCTTGATCAAATTCATGGAAAAGAAGGCACAGTAGTGATGTTTATCTGTAATCACTGTCCATTTGTAAAACATGTCTTTACAGGCATCGTCGATCTTGCAAACGATTATCAAGACAAAGGCGTTGCTTTTGTTGCGATTTCGAGCAATGATGTTGAAAATTATCCTGACGATGCACCTGACTTAATGACAAAGGTTGCTGCCGAACAGAATTTTCCTTTTCCTTATCTCTATGATGAAAGTCAAGAGGTTGCACGAGCATATGATGCTGCTTGTACACCTGATTTTTACATCTTTAACAGCAATAAAGTATTGGTTTATCGTGGGCAATTGGATGATTCTCGCCCTGAAAATGGAATCCCAGTCACTGGAAAAGACATGCGATCAGCACTAGACGCAATGACCAATCAAAAAGAGATTTCTTCACTGCAAAAGCCAAGCATTGGCTGTAACATAAAGTGGAAGGGCTAATTTACTGCTATCAGTTCAACATCAAAGAATAATGCTGCGTCTGGGGGAATCACACCACCAGCACCTCTAGATCCGTACGCCAAGTCTGATGGGATTAGAAAACGAGCCCTATCACCAACTTTTAGTAAGGAAACACCCTCGTCCCAACCAGGAATGACCTGTCCTTGACCCAAGACAAAATCGATCGGTTGATGTCTCTTGTAAGATGAATCGAATACAGTTCCATCGAGAAGTTCGCCTTTATAATGAACAGAAACTTTTTTGCCTGCAGAAGCTTGTTCTCCTGCCCCCTCTTGTATAAATTTATAACGCAAACCACTTTTTGTTTGTGAAAAACCCTTACTGATTTTTTCAAGCTCTTTCGCTTGTTTTTCCTTTTCTTCCTCTATGCGTTTTTGCGCCAATTTATTCAACTGTTGAAAGGCTGCAACAGCATCCCAATTCTCTGCATCTTTCCCAACGCGTATGATCTCTATTTTGTCAATCGAATCTTCTTGAGCGACAGCATTAACAATCGATTGCCCCTCTATTACAGCACCAAAAACAGTATGTTTTCCGTCAAGCCATGGGGTGGGCACATGTGTTATAAAAAATTGACTTCCATTCGTTCCGGGACCAGCGTTTGCCATCGACAATATGCCTGGCTTGTCATGTTGTAAATTGGGATTGATTTCATCATCAAACTGATACCCAGGTCCTCCAACTCCATTTCCCTGTGGACATCCCCCTTGAATCATAAAATCAGGAATCACTCGATGAAAATTTAATCCATCGTAATAGGGTGTGCCTTTTGCCTTCACTTCATTGGGAAGAATACCTTCTGCTAGCCCTACAAAATTGCCTACAGTAGCAGGTGTTTCTTTGTAATGAAGTTGAATGGTAATGATGCCTTTTTGGGTGTGAATTGCTGAGTATATTCCGTCTTTCATGTCAATTTATTAGGCGGCAAATATAGGCAAAAGAAAAGAGGTTAATTGGCGACTTCGCTAATAAATTTTATTCGATATAAACGAAGGTCATCTTCTTCAAAATCGCCATCAAACTCTTCAAAAGCTTCTTGAATATCATCGTTTTCAGCTTCCATAAAATACTCTTGCAACTCCTCTTGTTGATCTTCATCAAAAAGTGAATCTATTTCATAACTTATATCGAGTTTTGTCCCAGAAAATACAATGGTTTCGAGTTCTTTTATAAAGGCTGTTCTGTCCTTTCCCTTAGCATTGGCAATATCTTCGAGTGGCAATTTTCGATCAACACTTTGAATGATGTATAATTTTAGGGCAGAGTTTGCGCCTGTACTTTTGATGATGATGTCTTGGGGTCGAACAACATCATTATCGTTGCAATAATTTTCAATGAGTTTGACAAAAGAATGCCCAAATTTCATTGCTTTTCCCTCACCAACGCCATGAATGTTTTTGAGTTCCTCCAAAGTGATAGGATACTTCAAAAGCATATCTTCTATCGATGTTTCTTGAAAAACAGCATAGGGCGGAACACCTGATTTCTCTGCAACTCTTTTTCTCTCTTTCATCAGTAATTCATGCAGTTTTTTGTCAAAAACTGCAGTTCCACCCACACTAGATGAAGGGGTCGATTGTGTTTGATCGTATTCATGATTTTCAGTCATAAAAAACGAGTGTGGCAACGCAAGAAAAGCTTCCCCTTTGGCTGTCAATTTGATCACACCATAAGTTTCAATTTCCTTCTTTAGCAGTCCAGCAACAAGAAGTTGTCGGATGAGTGCTCGCCAATAGGATAAGGTTTCGTGTGAACCAATTCCAAAAAATTCTTTATCAACCACCTGGCGAGTCACCAAAAGAGCATTTTTGACCCCAACAAGGATGTTGACAATCTCATTAAAACGATATTGTTGTGCTGTGTCTAAGATGACTTTCAGTAGCAATTCGACTTGATTTTGGGCTTCTTTTTTAGGCTTTGGGTTTCTTGCATTATCGTCCATGTCAGCACCTGGGCCATTCACATCGTCAAATTCTTCCCCAAAATAGTGTAGGATAAACTTGCGTCGAGACATCGAGGTTTCGGCGTAAGCAACCATTTCATGCAATAGAGCGAAGCCAATTTCCTGCTCTGCAATTGGTTTTCCCGACATAAACTTTTCTAACTTCTCAATGTCTTTATAGGCATAAAAAGCCAAGCAATGGCCCTCACCACCATCTCGACCAGCACGACCTGTCTCTTGATAGTAACTTTCAATGCTTTTTGGGATATCGTGGTGGATGACAAAACGTACGTCTGGCTTATCGATTCCCATACCAAAAGCAATTGTGGCAACAACAACATCTACATCTTCCATGAGAAACATGTCTTGATTCTTCACGCGTTGTTTGTTATCTAAACCAGCATGATAAGGAACTGCTTTTATCCCATTGACCACCAAAATCTGTGCTAACTCTTCTACTCGTTTTCGAGATAAACAATAAACAATCCCTGACTTGCCTTCATTCTTTTTAATAAATGATGTGATGTCACGATCAACCTGATCTGTTTTGGGAAGCACCTCATAAAATAGGTTTGGTCGATTAAAAGATGCTTTGAAAGTAACAGCATCTGTAATGCCAAGGTTTTTTAATATATCTTCTTGAACCTTTGGGGTGGCAGTGGCAGTCAATCCAATCACAGGAATCTTTTCATCAATACGATCTAAAATCCCTCTCAAATTTCGGTACTCCGGCCTAAAGTCATGACCCCATTCTGAAATACAATGCGCTTCATCGACTGCCATAAAGCTAATGGGAACAGATCGTAAAAAGTCAACATAGTCCTGCTTTGTCAATGACTCTGGCGCGACATATAACAATTTTGTGACGCCATTTGTAATATCATCTTTCACAATTTGAACCTGACCTTTGGTCAACGAAGAATTCAATACGTGTGCAACACCATCTTGTTTGGAGATACCACGTATGGTATCAACTTGATTTTTCATCAAAGCAATCAGTGGAGATACTACAATGGCTGTTCCATCAAGTAAAAGTGCTGGTAATTGATAGCACAATGATTTACCTCCACCCGTTGGCATTATAACAAAAGTGTCTTTGCCTGAAAGTAGGGTTTCGATTACATCTTCTTGAAGTCCACGGAAACTGGAGAATCCAAAAAAGCGCTTTAATGAAGACGCAAGCTTATAACTTCTGGAAATCATATTTACCTATAAAGTCGATTTTGTACATTTGCCTACTAAATATACGTCATAATTTTCAAACCAAGCTGAATCTTATACTATTGGATAAAAAAATCGACATTCTAAACACTGCTAAAGACTGTTTCACCAACCAAAGCAATGCAATCGCTGCACTTCAAGATCAGCTCAATGAAGATTTTGTGAAAGTGATTGACTTGATTTTCAAATCCAACTCACGCCTTGTAATCACTGGGATTGGTAAAAGTGCGTTAATTGGTATGAAAATCACAGCTACATTAAATTCTACTGGCACACGTTCGATTTTTATGCATGCTGCCGATGCTATTCATGGCGATTTGGGTATGGTTGCAAAGGAGGATATTGTTGTTTTTATCTCAAAAAGTGGGAATACACCCGAAATAAAGGCTTTGGTCCCCCTAGTCAAAGTCATGGGAAACAACATTATTGGAATGACGGGAAATCCTTCTTCTTTTCTAGCACAAGAATCAAATTATGTGTTGTCGGTTGCCATCCAGAAAGAGGCTTGTCCAAACAACCTGGCACCAACGACCAGCACCACTGCCCAACTTGTTATGGGAGATGCCATTGCGATTTGTTTGCTTGAAATGCATGGGTTTGACAAAAATAATTTTGCCCAATTTCACCCTGGAGGCTCACTTGGCAAAGCATTATACCTAAAGGTAAATGCACTAGTTGATCGCAAAAACATTCCTGCAGTTCAACCAAATTCTTCTTTGAGCGATGTCATCATCGAAATTGGAGAAAAGCTTGTTGGCGCAACAGCTGTAATGGAAAATGAAAAAGTGTGTGGAATCATTACAGATGGAGACATTCGAAGGGTTCTAGAAAAAACATCTGATCTGAGTTCGATTCGAGCGAAAGATATTATGAACCCTACCCCCAAAATGATTAAAGCTGATATCCTCGCTTCTGAGGCATTAAACATCATGCAAAAGAACAATATCAGCCAATTGCTGGTCATTAATAAAAATGATGAATTTATTGGCATTGTACACCTGCACAATATCTTAAACGAAGGAATTAGCTAATGGCTGACAAAGAAATGTCATTTCTAGAGCATCTCGAAGATTTACGATGGCATCTTCTACGCTCAATCACTGCCATTCTGATTGCTGCTCTAGCTGCTTTTTTGGCAAAAGATTTTGTCTTTGATGTGTTGCTTTTTGGACCAAAAAAAACAGATTTCCTAACCTATAGGCTACTGTGTGAAGCGTCCAATATATTGGGTTTTGACGATGGATTTTGTATCAGTGAATTGCCTTTTCGAATCCAAAGTCGTACCATGGCTGGGCAGTTTTCAGCACACATTTGGACCTCGATAGCCCTGGGGTTTGTCATCTCATTTCCTTATGTTATTTATCAGTTTTGGAAATTTATTAGCCCAGGTCTTTACTCCCATGAAAGAAAAACAGCAAGTGGATTTATTTCGATATCCTCGTTATTGTTCTTCATTGGGGTTTTGTTTGGTTATTATGTTGTAACCCCCCTCTCCATTCGCTTTTTGGGCACGTACACTGTCAGTGCAGAGATTTTTAATGACTTTGATTTGAGTAGCTACACAGCTTTGGTTCGCGCATCAGTTCTGGCGTCTGGTATCATTTTTGAACTTCCAATTTTAGTTTATTTTCTCACAAAAATTGGGCTGATAAACCCTGAATTTATGCGTAAATACAGAAAAATAGCTCTGGTATTGGTCATGTTTTTATCGGCAGTGATCACACCACCCGATGTAGCTAGTCAAATCATCGTCGCAATTCCTGTTCTTATTTTATATGAGTTGAGTATTTTTATATCCAAAAGAGTGATTCGAAACATGAATAAAAAAGCACACAAATGAAGTTGAAGCTCGCTGCCAATCACATTTCTAAAATCTATGGCAAACGAAAAGTCGTTGACGATGTCAGTATTCATGTTAGTCAAGGAGAAATTGTTGGCCTACTTGGGCCAAATGGTGCTGGCAAAACAACTTCTTTTTACACCATCGTTGGTCTGATCAAGCCCAGCGCAGGTGAGGTTTTCCTCGATGATAATGACATTACATCATACCCCATGTATCAAAGAGCGCAGAATGGAATTGGATATTTGGCACAAGAGGCATCTGTTTTCCGCAAACTGAGTGTCGAAGACAACATACGTTGTGTGTTGGAACTCACAAAGTTGAGCAAAGCTGAACAAAATGAAAAAACAGAGTCATTACTTAAGGAATTTAACTTAACTGCCATTCGAAAAAACAGAGGTGATTTGCTTTCAGGGGGAGAGCGACGTCGCACAGAGATTGCTCGTGCATTGGCAACAGATCCTAAATTTTTACTTCTCGATGAACCCTTTGCTGGTGTTGATCCAGTGGCAGTTGAGGACATCCAAAAAATTGTAGCTCACTTGAAGAATAGAAACATCGGTATTCTCATTACTGATCACAATGTACAGGAAACACTGGCAATTACTGACAGAACCTATTTGATGTTTGAGGGTAAAATTCTAAAGGCTGGCAAACCCGAGGATCTGGTGAATGACGAAATGGTACGCAAAGTGTATCTGGGTAAAAACTTTGAATTGCGAAAAAAGAAAGTCACTCTTTAGATTTCGCCACAAGGCTGTATATCAAAGAGAATAAGAAATATACAGTGATAGCAATACTGAAAGCAAGATGACTAAATTGCACCCACAAAGCGATCATCAAAACAATCATCAACAATACTTTCGCAACAGAACGTAGAGAATATTTTAGCTGTATGCGATAAAACACAAGAGAACTGTTTAACAAAAAGGACGTGACAATAACAGCACCAACAATAAAGTTGAAACTGATTTCAGTTTCAATATGCGTGAGGCCGATCCAAAACAAAGCATTTGCAGGAGTTGGCAAACCAGAAAAGTGGGCTTTGTTTTGGTCACTAGTATTGTAGTTGGCCAAACGATATACAGATGCAAGTGTGATAATAAATCCAATAAAAAACCAGGGGAAATCTGCATCCAAAACACCAAGCATCACAGCGGCAACTGCCCCTGGAACAACACCAAAACTAATAACATCAGCTAAGGAATCAAGTTGTTTTCCAAATTCACTGGTTGCACCTAGCGCACGCGCCATAAAACCATCGAAAAAATCGAAAACACAACAAATCAGAACACAATGGGTTGCAGTTTCAAAATCGATAACTGAAATGAAATAAAGTGTCCAGCAACCAACTGCAGCGTTGGCCAACGTAAATAAATTTGGGAGGAGTTTCATAATGCGAAGATAACAAAGTAAACAACACCAACTCGCCACCCTTTTTTATATCTTTGAACAGATGAATAGCAACCTATCCAAAAGCATTCTCAGTGCTTTATTATTGACGCTAGCATGGCCAATGAATGGTCTTTCTTTACTTATTTTTATCGCATTTGTCCCTTTACTTCAAATCTTATATCATCAGCCTGAAAAAAAATCCAAAAGAATAACTGCTCAATTTTTTCTGAGTTTTTTTCTTTGGAATTTGGGTATATCGTGGTGGATATGGAATGCATCAGCCTTCGGAATGTTTTTTGCTGTACTTGTGAATAGTTCTCTGATGACAGTTGTTTTTATGCTTTCACGAATGGTCATAAGAAAGCTATCGACACAAGCTGGATTGTTATTTCTGACAACTTTTTGGATGAGTTTCGAACTCCTACACCTTCATTGGGATTTTTCGTGGCCTTGGCTTCAACTTGGAAATGTGTTTTCTGAAACAACCTCATGGATACAATGGTATGAATATACAGGAGTATTTGGTGGGAGTTTGTGGGTGATGCTTGTAAATATTTTGTTCTTTAAAGCAATGCGAGCAAATACATTTCGATTGCGAAAAATGACTATTTCAGTTCTTACCATAGCAATTCCTGTCTGTATATCACTAGCGATTTATGCCAATCATCAACCTCAAAACAACAAAGCTGTCGAGGTTGTTATCACACAACCAAATATCGATCCTTATGAAAAAAAGTTTGTCGCAAGTGATTTAGAGCAAGCCAAAGCACTCTTTGCGCTAATCAAACCAGAGCTCACCCCAACGACTGACTTAATTCTTGCACCTGAAACCTATTTTACAGAGGGGTTTGGCTATTCCTTACCAAGCTTATCATCGAGCTTTCTCTACCAAAGTATCAGCGAAGAGCTGTCGCAAATCGAACCCATACAACTGTTGACAGGTATTCAACTGTTTCAGGTGTATTCAGAAGCTGACAAAACACCAACTTCAAATAAGATGGGCAACCAGTGGGTGGATTTTTACAACAGTGCATTTTTAAGTGGAACCAATCCCTTGCAAGTTTATCACAAGTCCAAGCTGGTCGTTGGGATCGAAACCCTCCCCTACAAACAAATTATTGAACCCCTTTTTGGGAACATTATGATTGATTTGGGTGGTACTGTTCGCAGTCGCGCAGTGGATACTAATCGGAAAGTATTTCAGCTCAAAAATGGCAGTAAAGTGGGACCCATTATCTGTTATGAATCTGTATATGGGAGTTTTGTTGGAGGTTATGTACGCAATGGTGCAGAGTTCTTGGCTGTCATGACCAATGATGCGTGGTGGGGAACAACTCCAGGTCATCGCCAATTGTTGAGTTATACAAAGCTCCGAGCGATAGAAACACGCTTGCCCATTGTCAGGTCTGCCAACTCAGGCATATCAGCAATAATCAACTCACATGGAGAGGTCATAAAACAAATCCCTTATCTAAAAAGAGACGCCATGTCTGTGACCATCGTTCCACAAAATCAAATCACTTTCTACGTTAAATATGGCGATTATATCGCACGCTTGTCATTGTTTGTTTCAGTGCTTTTATTATTGATCTCGATTACACGAAAAAAACTGATTTTTAGTTAGTTATAAAAAAAATTGACTTAACTTAGCAAAAAAAATTGCGCCTATCACATTGGTAGGTTACGTCTATGAAAATCTACACGAAAACAGGAGATCAAGGTATGACCTCATTATATGGAGGTGAGCGAGTATCGAAAAGCCATTTGCGTATTGAAACCTATGGAACTGTTGACGAGCTCAATGCTTGGATGGGAATGATTGCATCCAACTCAGAATCACAGTATTACCATCGTGACTTGATTAAAATCCAAAACGATTTGTTTGTTTTAGGTGCTATGCTTGCTGTAGATGGCGAACATACCGACTTGCGTATTCAAAAAATCACTGATGTTGATGTCGAGTGGATTGAAAAATGTATCGATAAAATTGTGTCCGACCTTCCTCCGATGACACATTTTATCCTTCCTGGTGGAAGTGAAACAGCATCGCACGCTCATCTCGCCAGATGTGTTTGCAGACGTGCTGAAAGGTTAACTGTTACGCTAAGCAAAAGTGCATATGTAGATGAAATTGGCGTAATTTATCTCAATCGACTTTCAGATTATTTGTTTTGCCTTGCGCGATTGATGTGCAAAAACGCTGGTAATGAGGAAGTTAAGTGGATTCCAAGAATCTAGGATTTTTGCTTGCATAATTCGGTTAAACCTATATTTTTGCATTTTAATTCAGTAGACTATGTATTGGACTTTAGAGCTTGCATCCTACCTCAGTGATGCGCCTTGGCCAGCAAACAAAGACGAACTGATTGACTTTGCTATTCGAACGGGTGCTCCACTTGAAGTTGTCGAAAACCTTCAAGCCATTGAGGATGAAGGAGAAATATATGAGTCAATCGACGAGATTTGGCCTGATTACCCAACCGACGATGATTATCTTTGGAATGAGGATGAGTATTAAAAATTTTGAGCTTCATCATTTATTCGACTAAAGCCCTTTTTTTCCTTATTTTTGATGTCTTTGATAGCAAACCATGAGTATTTTAAATCGTGTCCTAAATGTTTTTGTTGGAGATAAATCCAGAAAAGATTTAAAATCTATACAACCCATCGTTTCTCAAATTCTTGCAGAAGAGAAAAAACTCTATGACATATCAAACGATGAATTGAGAAGCAAAACCAAAGAATTTAAGGATCAAATTCAAGACATTCGAAGCCCCTTTCAAGAAAAAATAAATACCCTATTAGCACAAATTGATCATAGCGATGATATTGACGAGAAAGAAACATTGTACTCTGAAATTGATGCACTCAATGAAGAATCCAATAATGAAGTTTCATCTTTTCTCGATCAGATCCTACCATCGGCATTTGCAGTTGTGAAAGAAACTGCCAAACGATTTACCAACAATACAGAGATTGAAGTTACAGCAAATGCATTTGACAGAGAAATTTCAGGGTCAAAAGCTTATGTAAAGCTCAAAGGAGATCAGGCATCGTGGTTCAATTCTTGGGACGCAGCAGGCAAACAAGTCACGTGGGATATGATTCACTACGATGTCCAGCTGATTGGGGGAATCATCCTTCATCAAGGTAAAATTGGTGAAATGCAGACAGGTGAGGGAAAAACACTTGTTGCTACGCTTCCTGTTTACCTCAACGCATTGAGTGGCAATGGTGTTCATTTGGTTACTGTGAATGATTATCTTGCCAAAAGAGACAGCGCTTGGATGGCACCGATCTTTGAGTTCCATGGTCTTAGTGTTGACTGTATCGATTATCACAAACCAAACTCTGCTGAACGTCGCAAAGCCTATATGGCTGATATCACCTATGGAACAAACAATGCTTTTGGTTTTGACTATTTGCGTGATAACATGGCACATTCGATCGAAGACATGGTGCAACGTGTGCACAATTATGCCATTGTAGATGAGGTTGATTCTGTCTTGATTGATGATGCGAGAACACCATTGATTATATCAGGACCAGTCCCAGAGGGCGATCGGCATGAGTTTACTGAGCTAAAGCCTAAGGTTGCCCAACTGGTTCAAAATCAAAGACAATATATCAACACTGTTTTGGCCGAAGCAAAAAAACACATCGCCGAAGGCAATGCTGTAGATGGTGGATTTATGCTTCTTCGCGCCTTTCGAGGACTGCCAAAAAACAAAGCGTTGATCAAGTTTTTGAGTCAAGAGGGTGTTCGACAACTTCTGCAAAAGACAGAAGGGCAATATATGCAGGACAACAACCGAGAGATGCCCAAAATTGATGCTGAATTGTTTTTTGTGATCGATGAAAAAAACAATCAAATCGAACTCACAGACAAGGGGATTGAGCATTTGTCCGATGACAAAAACACTGCCGACTTTTTTATTTTACCAGATTTAGGATCTGAAATTGCTAAAATTGAAGGCAAAGGACTTGAAGCCAAAATCGAAGCTGATGAAAAGGAAAAGTTATTCAGTGATTTTAGTGTAAAGAGTGAACGCATACACACCTTAAATCAGCTGTTAAAGGCCTACACTCTCTTTGAAAAGGACGTCGCCTATGTTGTGATGGACAATCAGGTAAAGATTGTCGATGAACAAACAGGTCGTATTATGGAAGGTCGTCGTTATTCCGATGGTTTGCATCAGGCGATTGAGGCAAAGGAGAATGTTAAAATCGAATCTGCTACACAGACTTTTGCTACGATAACCCTGCAAAACTACTTCAGAATGTATCGCAAATTAGCAGGCATGACTGGTACTGCGATAACAGAATCGGGTGAGTTTTGGGAAATTTATGAGCTTGATGTTGTTGAAATTCCAACCAACCGACCAATTGCTAGGAATGATGAAAATGATCTGATTTATAAAACCAAAAGAGAAAAATACAACGCTGTAATAGAACAAGTTGCACAACTTTCAAAAGCTGGTCGCCCAGTGTTGATTGGTACGACTTCAGTCGAGATTTCAGAACTCCTTAGTCGAATGCTCCAGCGTCAAAATATCAAACATAACGTACTCAACGCAAAGCTTCATAAAAAAGAGGCCGTCATCGTAGCTGAAGCTGGACATGCAGGCATAGTGACGATTGCAACAAACATGGCTGGACGTGGTACAGATATCAAAATCAATGATGCTGTCAAAACTGATGGTGGATTGGCTATTATTGGTACAGAACGCCATGACTCAAGACGAGTAGATCGGCAGCTTCGAGGTCGTTCGGGACGACAGGGAGACCCTGGGAGTTCGCAGTTTTATGTCTCTTTGGAGGATAATTTGATGCGCTTGTTTGGCTCTGAACGCGTTGCCAAAATGATGGATCGTATGGGCGTTAAGGAGGGAGAAGTGATTCAGCATTCATTGATGACCAAATCGATTGAACGTGCCCAGAAAAAAGTAGAGGAAAACAATTTTGGAATTCGCAAGCGTCTTCTCGAGTATGATGATGTGATGAATGCTCAGCGAGAAGTTGTTTACAAGAGTCGTAAACATGCACTGAAAGGTGAGCGTTTAAAGGTGGATATTTCAAATATGATTTATGAAACTGCTGAGAGTATTGTTGCAAACAACCTCGATGCAAAAGACTATAAAAACTTTGATTTTGAGTTGATACGTTTCTTCTCCATGAGCTCTCCTGTCGACGCGCAAGAATTTGAAACCATAGATCAGACGACTTTAATCGACCAGGTTTATGAAGCAGCATATGAGCGTTTTCAAAACAAGACCAAGCAAAGCGCTGAACAGATTTTTCCTGTGATCAAGGAGGTTTATGAAAACCCCTCTAATAAGTTTGAACGCATTGTTGTTCCATTTACAGATGGTAAAAAAACACTGAATGTTGTTACAAACCTAAAGAATGCATACGAATCAGGGGGAAAACAGTTGATTGAAGATTTTGAGAAAAACATCAGCTTAGCAATCATCGATGACTCTTGGAAAGAACACCTACGAAAAATGGATGAGTTGAAGCAATCTGTTCAGTTGGCAGTCCATGAACAAAAAGATCCTTTGCTGATCTACAAATTTGAATCCTTTGAGCTTTTTAAGGCCTTGATGGATAAAATCAATAAAGACATTATCTCATTTTTATTTAAGGGCGAATTGCCAGCACGTGAAAACCAGCCCATACGTGAAGCGAGAAACGTTCGGCGTAAACAAAACACAAAAGCTTCAAAAGAAGAAGTGTTGAACTCTGATGAAATGGCAATGCGAAATCAACAGGTTGGTGCATCAGCAGGACAGAGACAGAGAGAAGTTGTGGAAACCATTGTTCGTGATAAACCAAAAATTGGTAGAAATGAAAAGGTTAATATCCAACACATTGGCTCTGGAGAAGTAAAAACTGTGAAGTTTAAACAAGCCGAACCACTGCTGACCAAAGGAGAATGGGTTTTGATTGAAAAATCATGATATGATTGTAATCATTGGCCCTGCGCATCCATATCGAGGTGGAATTGCTGACACAAATGAATCTTTAGCACAAGCACTTATTGATTTAGGATACGATGTTAAGCTGTTTACTTTTTCACGCCTATATCCAAATCGATTTTTCCCAGGGAAAACACAATTTAGCAGCAAACCAAAACCTGAGAGAATTGATATTGAAAAGAGCATCGACTCTGTTCGACCAATGTCATGGTTCAGAACTGCAAAAACAATCAACAAAATGACCCCTTCAGTTGTAATTTTTCGCTACTGGACACCTTTTTTAGGGCCATGTTTGGGAACAATCGCTCGTTTGATTCGATCCAAATGCATCACAATTGTTGACAATGCCAAAGGCCATGAGCCGAAATTTGGAGAGTCCTTTTCTCTGCGATTTATGTTGGGAGCACAAGATGGCTTGATTTCACTATCAAATCACACCTCAAATCAGTTGGGCTTTGTTAAAAAGAAACCTCTCATCACTTACCCACATCCAATCAACAGTGGACTTGCACCAATGATTGAACAAGAAAAAGCAAGATCAATTTTAGGGCTTGAAAACAATGCACCTGTAGTATTGTATTTTGGACTGATTCGAAAATACAAAGGGGTTGATCTCCTGATTGAGGCTGTGGCACAGCTCAAAAACCAATTTCCAAATCTTCGAGTGTTGATCGTTGGCGAACCCTATGTATCGATAAAGCCTTATTTGAAAAAAACAAAAGAGCTTGGCTTGGATGAGCTGATAAGTTTTCACACAACCTATGTAGAGGACAAAGATGTTGGGGTTTGGTTTTCTGCTTGTGATTGTGTTGTACAACCCTATCAGGCAGCAAGTCAAAGTGGAATAACACCAATGGCACTGCATTATCACAAGCCAATGGTTGTGACGGATGTTGGCGGGTTGTCTGAGGGACTCAATATGCCTGTTGCAAAAATTGTTACCCCTTTTGCTAGCAATATTGCCGATGGTCTTGCAAATGTTTTGAAATCAGAACAACCTTCAAAAAATGAATTTGCGCCTTACCTAAAGCAAAGAAGTTGGAAAAGTTTTGCCAAGAAAATAATCACTTTTGCACAATCTTTGTAATAACATCTAAAAATCTTTTTTATGAAAACTTCAATCGCCTACTCCTTTTTATCTGTGATTATCTATCTTTTTTTATCCTCTTGTCAAATCGCACCTCCAAAGATCACGAACAATGCAGTAGCTGTTGGTTTGCCAAACGCCCCTACCCTTCAGCAATATGAAACTGCTTATTTTGCATCTGGTTGCTTTTGGTGTGTCGAAGCCATTTATGAAAGTGTTTATGGCGTTGCGGAAGTGATTTCAGGTTATGCTGGTGGAACAACTGTCAATCCAAATTATCAGCAAATAGGCACTGGGCGCACAGGTCATGCCGAAACAGTAGAGGTGTACTACGATCCTGAAAAGGTTGATTTTAAAACATTATTGGCTGTTTTTTTCGATTCACATGACCCAACAACAAAAAATCGTCAAGGGCCAGATAGAGGCACACAATATCGTTCGATTGCTTTCTATAGCAATGAACAGGAAAAGAAAATCATCGAAGACTACATCCAAGAGTTGACGAACAAGCAAGTGTTTAGGAATCCTATTGTAACTGAAATCAAACCCCATACTGTGTTTTACAAAGCTGAAGAATATCACCAAGATTTTGAAAAACTCAATCCCTCACATTCTTATGTTCGTCAGATTTCAATTCCACGCCTAAACAAGTTTAAGCAAAAAAATCCCGGGGTTTTAAAAAAGAGTAAATGACAATAAGTGAAGGATCACTAGGTGTTTGTTTAGAAGGATTAAGGTAGTAAAAACCGTCGTGCAATACGCGCAAAAAAGAAGCCAATAAGCGACCCAAAAAAAGCACCACTCAGAATATCTATTGGGTAATGAACCCCAACATACACTCTGCTGTAAGCAACGATAGCAGCCCACAATAGCAGCCAGCGCATATTGGGAGATATCGTCTTAAAAAATGTGATAAAGAAAACTGCTAAAGCAAAGGAGTTTGAGGCGTGACCTGAAAAAAATCCGTACAAACCACCACAACTGTCTTTGACTAAACGCATCAAAGGTGCAATTTCTGGGTCATGACAAGGTCGCAGTCGTTCAAAGCCATCCTTAAACAAGTTGGTAGCTTGATCTGTAAAGCTGATGAGCAAAACAATTGTGAGGACAAACCATAGGCCCTTCTTCCAGCCAATGTGTTTAAATGTAAATATCAACAAAAATAGATAGAGGGGAATCATATTGTACTTATTGGTCATAAACAACCAAAAGCCATCCCAAGTTGACGAACCCAGAGAATTTAAAAACAAAAAAAGGTGTTCGTCAAGCTGTATCATTCGTAGGTTGAAATTTCACGATCATAAAATTGAGTAGCCTCTTTCACCCAGTGTGAAACCTCCTGAACTGCAATGTCCTTGTCCTCATTGTTAAATGATTCCCACCATTCAATTTCATCGTTTTGAAGGTTGATGACAAAGCGAGGGAAAGTTGTGTGAATAACAAAAATTGACGCTGGGCTATCTGATGAATCAGCTAAAAGAAATTCAGGTAATTGTTCCATTGTTGCGAATAAGTTTGTTGGTTTGATACAAAAAACGAAGATACAACAACAATGAAGATGCGACCAAACCAGCCAAAAGCCCGATCCACACGCCAAATGCTCCTAGAGGGGTGTAGAGACCAAGGCATACCATGGTGGTAAATCCGACCAACCCATATGATGCAAAGCATATCCAGGTAGGAATAATGACATCTTGTAATCCTCGCAGGGCACCAAGTGCAACCACTTGTGCGCCATCAAAGATTTGAAAAAAGGCGGCGACTAAAAATAAAGAGGAAGCGATTGTTGCCACCTCAATCACATCAACTGCTGTTGAGGATTCGAGATACAACCACGGAAAGGCATCTTTAGCAAAAATAAAGACCACTGCAAAGATGATATCAATGGTTAGGGTGAGTAAAAACACTGACTGGGCAATACGACGAAGGTCGATAAATGCACCCAATCCCTTTTGATTACCAACCCTTACCATGGCTGCTACGCTCAACCCCATTGCGACCATAAAAGTCATAGATGATATGTTCAGTGCAATTTGATTTGCTGCTTGTTCATTTTTGCCCAATAGTCCACATACCCAGATTGCAGAAGTAAAGAATGCAACTTCAAACAGCATTTGAAGTGCTGAGGGAAACCCCAAGCTAAAGAGCTTGATCATTTGCACTTTGGAATAGGTTTGTTGCCAAATTCCATTGATATAGTATGATAGTTTTTTATGAAACCAAATCAAAAGAATCAATGCAAAAAGCATCACTATTCGTGAAATCAGTGTTCCAATCGCAGCACCAGTTACGCCCCATTCAGGGAAACCCCATTTTCCAAAAATCAATACATAATTGACAAGTACATTGACGACATTGGCAAGTACAGTTGCGTACATGGAATATCGAGTTAGCGACATCCCATCTGTAAATTGTTTAAATGCCTGAAAAACAATCAATGGAAATAGAGAAGCAGCTACCCATTTTAAGTAAGGGAATGCTAGTTTGACAACCTCCTCGGGTTGTCCCATAGTGAACATGAGGTTACGAGAGAGGTAAACTAATAAAAACAATGCCAATCCCAAGACCAAGCACCACAACAACCCATGATAGAAAATGGATTTGACTTCTGTTGATCCTTTGGCCGAATCACCCTCAGCAACTAGAGGTGTTATGGCTGTTGAGAATCCAATACCAACTGACATGGCAATAAATATAAAACTGTTGCCAAGCGAGATCGCTGCTAGTTCAGCTGTTCCGAGTTGTCCAACCATAACATTGTCAATAAACTGAACAAAAGTGTGTCCCAACATGCCAATTATGACTGGATAAGACAACTTTAGGTTGTATGAAAACTCTTTGGTGTAGGCGGATAGATTCAAAATCTTATTATTTGGTTTCTATTGGCAATCCTCCAACCAGACCATAGATGTCATATAAATAGATAAGTGAAGTTAAGGTAGCAGCACCCAGTTCAAGTTCTCTTTTGTTGACAGCATCGAAGGTATCTGTCGCTGCGTGATGATGATCGAAATAGCGTTGAGAGTCAGGGCTTAAACCAGCTAATACATTGGTTTTGGTTTTTAGTGGTCCAATATCTGCCCCACTGCCTCCTTTTTCAAAATAATGAATCAAATAAGGTTTAAAAAGAGGTTCCCAAGATCTGATTTGCGCAAACTCATGGTCAGGAAGGTCAAAATTAAATCCTCGGGGAGTAAATCCACCTGCATCTGACTCGAGAGCAAAAATGTGCGTCTCTCCTTTCAAAGCAGCCATTTCGGCATACTTTCGACCTCCTCTTAGACCATTTTCTTCGTTCATAAACAATACCACACGCAATGTACGTTTGGGTTTATAGTCCAATTGCTGAAACAATCGTAAGACCTCCATCGATTGCACACAACCTGCACCATCATCATGCGCACCATCACCAACATCCCAAGAGTCGAGATGACCCCCAACCAAAATTATCTCATCAGGATACTCTGATCCAGTGATTTCTCCAATGACATTATACGACAATACATCATCATACTGCTTGCACTGTTGGCGAAATAAAAATTTGAGTTTTGGTGCGATTTTAAGAAGGTTGCTCAACTTCTCTGCAGCGTTGGTACTTATTGCCGCAGCTGGTATGCGCTTGCTGATTGGTTGATCGCCATAACTCATTGCACCTGTGTGTGGATAATCATCCATGCGAAGGCTCATCGAACGCACAATCACCCCAATAGCGCCATATTGACTGGCCTCTCGAGCACCATCATAACGTTGGTTGACACAACCCCCATAAGCAGAGAATGTGCTGATCAAATCTGCTTGCATAGGGCGATTGAAAAACACAATTTTACCATCGATTTTTTCTCTTCCCAAAGCTGCCAACTCTTCAAAATTCTGTACCTCTACGACTTCTGCTTTTAAACCAACCGATGGTGTTGCGACTGAGCCACCAAGTGCTGTGATCGGAACATTGAATGTCACGCCTGGCTCTGTTTCAATTAATGCAAATTCTTTTGGGCCTCGCACCCACTTTGGTACCAGTACTGGTTGCAGCCACACTTTGTCAAGGTTCAACTTTTCCAACTCTTCCTTTGACCATTCTACAGCACGTTCTGCATTGAGTGACCCTGAAAGGCGACCACCGATTTGGTTGGTTAGATAGTCTAACCAATCGTAAGCTTTTCCGTCAAGGAGTGCTGTTCTGTAAATCGATTGTAGCATCAATGAGTCTTTGTGCTGCTGGGCTTCAGAACAAAACATCATGAATAGAAGGGTGAAGAGGGCATACTTTTTCATGGGGATATTTGATTTAGTGATTGACATATTGTTTGACATCTGATGCTGTAATCTGACTATCCGATAAAATATGAAGACGCTCAACTACATTGCGAAGTTGCCTGACATTTCCAGTCCAATTTATCTCTGTCAATAGGCGGACTGCTTCATCTTCAATCGACTTATATGGCGTCAAAGATGCATTAAAATGATCAATTAATAATGGAATATCGGAACGTCTTTCGTTCAGTGGTGGCACTTGAATTTCGATGACAGCAATACGATGAAACAAATCTTCTCGAAAACGATTTGCTTTGATTTCTTCAGCCAAATTTTTGTTGGTCGCAGCAACAACTCTAACATCAACAGATATATCTTTATCACTTCCTACACGTTGTATTTTATGCTCTTGTAGTGCACGCAACACTTTGGCTTGAGCAGGAAGACTCATGTCTCCAATTTCATCTAAAAAAAGTGTACCCCCATGAGCTGTTTCAAATTTTCCTTTTCGGTCTTTGTGTGCCGATGTAAATGCACCTTTCATATGACCAAACAATTCGCTTTCGATCAGTTCGGATGGTATTGCAGCACAATTCACTTCTATAAATGGCCCTTTGTGACGAAGACTTTGTTTGTGAATTGCATCGGCAACCAACTCCTTACCACTCCCATTTGGACCTTGCACCAAAACCCGCGCTTGTGTTGGAGCAACCTTAGCAATCAAGTTGTGAATCTTCAACATGGCTTTTGATTCACCAACCATTTGTGCTGATAGATTCTTCTTTTTAACCACCTTTTTGGCAACAGTTGGTTGCGTTTTGGATTGCAATGCACTTCTAACCGTTGACAACAAATGATTGAGGTCTGGGGGTTTTGATATGTAATCAAAGGCTCCCATTCGCATGGCCTTGACAGCTGTTTCAAGATTCCCATGTCCTGATATCATAACAACAGGGGTTGAGGGGGTATGTGTAAGAGAGAAATCCAGTACTTCAATCCCATCTTTCTTTGGCATTTTAATATCACAAAGGATGAGGTCAAACGATTGATTTTTAATAAGCGAAACACCCTCTTTCCCATCTTTAGCTTCAGCAAATTGATAGGAATCATTGTCTTCGAACAAGACTTTTTTCAATACGCGTCGGATGCTATCCTCATCCTCAATTAGTAAAATCTTGGACATACTATTTGGAATAAACAACGCGTTGAGGGAATGGAATTTCGATGTTGTGCTTTTCGAAAGCATCATAGATTGAGAAACGTATATCACTTTGAATCGGAACAGCCTTGAAACTGTTTTTCAACGAAAAGGCAATTTCAAAATCAAGACTACTATCACCAAAGTTTTGAAATAAAACTGTCGGGGCTGGTGACTTTAGGATGGCTTTATGCTGATCAGCAATATCCAATAAGATTTTGGTAACCAACTTCACATCTGACCCATAAGCTACCCCAACAGCAACACGCTCTCGAGTGATTTTGCCGTTTTCAGTCCAATTGTATAAGGTGTTGGTCAAATATAAATGATTTGGGATCACAAGTACTTTGTTGTCTATTGTTACTGCTCTGGTTGTTCGGAGTGTGATGTTTTCAACTTTACCCACCTTTCCATCAACTTCGATGATATCGCCAACATGGACAGATTGATCGATCAAAATAAATATCCCTGAAATGATGTCTTGAAAAAAGGTTTGAAGCGCAAACCCAATCCCCACCAATAGTGCAGCAGAGGCTGCAAATATTGCTGTGAGTTCAACACCCATATTTTGCAGAGCTAAAAGAATAATAATGGTGTAGATACTGTAATTGAGAAAACCAAAAATGGGTTTAAACTTGCCCTTTCGCTCGTCTGTGAAATTGCGAGAAACAATTCTTCGAAATAGGCGAAGAATAAATCGTGCAGAAAAAAAAACGATAAGGAAAATAAGGAAAAGTCTGATGTTGAAGCTCAAGCCACCAAACGAAAGGTTTTTGGTAAAGAAATCAACAAATTTTTCCATTCATCTAAAGTACAAAATGATTATAAAATAAAACCCACCCTTAATAGAAATTAAGGATGGGAAAAAATTGCTATGAAAAAGAAAATTAACTATAGAATAATCTATCGTTGGTTCAAATATACTACAAATTTTATTTCGAACGATTTTTTTTTTAAGAAAACATATCTTTTACCCTGTCAAAGAAGGATTTATCTCCTTTTTTTGGTTCGGGAACAAAGTGTTCATCATTACGTGCAGATTCAAAAAATTGCTTTTGTTCCTTCGATAAGTGTTGTGGTGTCCAAACATTGACATGAACGAGAAGGTCTCCTTTTCCATAGCCATTAAGACTCGGAATTCCTTTTCCTTTTAGGCGTAAAATTTTTCCAGACTGTATCCCAGCTTCCAATCGAATGCGAACTGGCCCTTGAACAGTATCAATTTCTTTGGAAGCTCCCAATATGGCTTCTGGCAAACTAACATATAAATCCATATGGAGATTATCCCCTTCTCGACTGAGTGATTTATGTGATTCTACTTGTATCAATATAATCAAATCACCAGAGATACCATTGCCTGGCGCATCATTCCCTTTACCTGACATTTTGAGTTGCATGCCATCCTCCACACCTGCGGGGATATTGACTGACACCAACTCTTCTTTGGCAATGAGTCCATTTGCGTCTGAACCTGGTGGTCGATTGACTAGCGACTGACCAGAACCCCCACAAGCAGAACAGGTGGATGCAGTTTGCATTCGACCCAAAACAGTATTTGTGACTCGCATCACTTGGCCAGAACCCCCACAAGTTCCACAAGTAGAAAACCGGGCTTCAGGAGCTTGTACTTTTCGCTTGACTTTGATTTTCTTTTCGACACCCAAGACCAGTTCTTCAAGTGTTAACTTTACACGTACACGAAGATTTTTTCCTTTGGTTGCTCGTCTGCCGCCACCACCAAAGCCACCACCAAAGCCGCCACCAAAAGCACTGCCAAAAATATCTCCAAATTGACTGAAAATATCTTCCATGTTCATACCTCCACCACCAAAGCCTTGACCACCCTCAAATGCAGCATGACCAAATTGATCATATTGCTGTCGTTTTTGTTGATCACTGAGAATTTCATAAGCCTCTGCTGCCTTCTTAAATTGTTGTTCAGCGTTGGCATCCCCAGGGTTTTTGTCTGGGTGGTATTGAAGAGCTTTTTTGCGATATGCTTTTTTGATTTCGCTTGCCGAAGCCGACTTAGAAACCCCTAGTATTTCATAATAATCTTCTTTCATCAGATTGTCATTGACATTAATTTCCTACAACTACTTTGGGGTAGCGAATAATTTTTTCTCCAAGTTTATATCCTGTTCCAACCACATCGATAACCTTCCCTTTTAGCTTTTCTTCGGGTGCTGGTATTTGGGTAATTGCCTCATGCAATTCTGCATCAAAACCATCTCCCTTGTTGACTTCCATTTTGGTCAAGCCTTGGTTTTGTAAGGTGTCAGAAAGTTTATTATAGATCAATTTGATCCCTTGCAATTGATCATTCCCATCCGACTTTTTTATTTCAGCTAAGGCTCTTTCAAAGTCGTCGAGAACAGGTAATAGTGCAGTGACAACCTCTTGTGAAGCTGTCTTGAAAAGCTCCAAACGCTCTTTGGAGGTGCGCTTTTTATAATTTTCAAACTCAGCAAACAATCGCAAAAACTGATCTTTCTCCTTCTCAACACTCGATGTTAATTCATCGATTTTGACTTGAAGATCATCCTGCTTTGTTTTCTTCTTGGCAGTGCTTTTTTTACTTTTATCAGAATTGCTTTTCGCCATTATTTCATTTTGTATCAGAATTGGCAAAAGTAACGCCAAAAGAAGACTTCTGCCAATTTGACATCAATTCATTTTTTCTTTTGCATCAAATCTGTAACACAAGAGGTGATGTCAGAAAATTTATACTGGTAATGACTATACAATAGCTGCTGTGGTTTTGCATAAATACTATCAAACACCAATTTGTGCATTTCTCCTAGAAGAAAGGACATCACAACTTTAGGCAATCCAGGTAAAAACTGTGACGCACCTGCAATCTTAGCTATTGTTTGAATCAAATCTCGTTGTCGAACAGGATTGGGAGCAGTGGCATTCACACAACCCACCAATTTATGCTGTAAACAGTGATCAATCACGCCAATCAAATCATCAATATGAATCCATGATTGCCATTGTTGACCATTTCCAAACCATGCGCCCAAACCCCATCGAGTGGGAGTTGACAATGGAATAAATGCACCTCCTGCGTTGGAAAGCACCAACCCAATACGCAAGATGGTTGTGTGACAGGACAGTTTTTCAAACTGTTTGGCCTCCTCCTCCCATTGACGAACGACAACCCCATCAAAAGTATCAGAAAAGTCTTTATCTGATTCAGTGTATTGTTTATTGAAGTCACTTCTGTATATCCCAATAGCTGAGGCATTGATGACATGCACTTTTTGTTGGGTTTTTCGAATGGCATCAAACAACAGTCTTGTAGATTCTGTACGACTCTTCAATATTGCTGCCTTACTTTTGGTTGTCCAAAGTTGATTGATTTTAGCACCTGCAAGGTTAATAACAGCGTTAACCCCCTTCAAAGCCCTACAATCGATTTCATTATTTTGTGGAGCCCATCTGAAAATTTGTGTTTGTTCGTTCTCGACTTGCCATGAGGATCTTGTCGTTAAAATGTGAAGGGAGTAACCTTTGGACAATAAGTGGTTGCACAGCTGGGTACCAATTAACCCTGAAGCACCAGTGACAAGAATCCTCATATTTTTTTTTTACAAAATTAAGATGCAATGATTTTCAATGTACAACTTTTCGTAATTTTGTTATCAAATCTTAAAACAATGAACATACGTCCTATCGAAAAATCAAAACTTTGCACTGTTGATTTCGAGAACTTGGACTTTGGTTCCATCTTTTCTGATTACATGTTCGTTTGCGATTATGCAAATGGCAGTTGGGGAGAACCAGAAATTGTTCCCTATGCGCCACTGCAGCTAGACCCCTCTGCGAGTGCATTGCACTATGGACAAGCAATTTTTGAGGGTATGAAAGCCTACAAAGATGACAATGGCGATGTTTTCTTGTTTCGCCCTGATCAAAACATCAAACGTCTAAACAAATCTGCTGAACGTTTGGCGATTCCACAGTTTCCAGAAAAATTATTTTTGGAGGGTTTACACAAACTCATCGACTTGGAAAGAGATTGGGTTAAGCCGGGTACAGGCAATTCACTATATGTCAGACCTTTTGTATTTGCCAGTGAGCCATGCGTACAGGCATCCCCTGCCAAACAGTATCGATTGTTGATTATTTGCACTCCTGTATCAAGCTATTACAATCACAGTAAAGTGCGTGTTAAAATTGCTGATCAGTTTAGTCGTGCGGCACAGGGGGGTACTGGTTATGCCAAAGCAGCTGGAAATTATGCTGGTCAGTTTTATCCAACCAAGCTAGCTATGGATGAGGGGTATCAACAAATCATATGGACTGACGCAGCGACACATCAATATATAGAGGAAGCTGGAACGATGAACCTGTTTTTTTATATCGGAGATAAGCTGATTACTGCACCTACTTCGGATAGTATTTTGGATGGGGTTACACGAAAAAGTGTGATTGAATTGGCAAAAGATCGAGGTATAGATGTTGAAACGCGCCGATTGACTGTAGCCGAATTAATCGAAGCTGCTGAAAACAAGACCTTACAAGAAATTTTTGGAAGTGGAACAGCAGTTGTTGTTTTGCCGATCCATGGCTTTGGTTATAAAGGAAAAGACTATGACATTGGAACACCTACCGAAGCATTGGCATTGGCCTTGAAAACTGATTTGACTTCAATACAGTATAATCTCAATGACGATCCTTATGGGTGGCGCGTGAAGGTTTAATCTATTGTTTTAGAATTTTTGCAATATCTGGCTTAAAGTAATTTGGGCCTTTCAAAACTTTTCCATCTTTTCTATAGATTGGTTTACCATCGTTACCGAGTTTACTCATATTACTATGCTGAATTTCTTCAAACACCTCTTCAATTACACCTTGCATGCCATGGGTTATAATGGTTCCACAAAGAATGTATAGCATATCTCCCAAAGCGTCTGCCACCTCGATTAGATCCTTGTTTTTTACAGCGGCAAGGTATTCTTTGTTTTCCTCATCCATTAACGAAAAACGCAAATCCATGGTTGACTCATCTATTTCTGTTGTGGGTGTGTTATTTACCCCTAATCCAAATGCTTTGTGAAATGTAGTGACTGCGGAAAGTTTATTCTTCATATTTTTGTTTTGCCTAAAATAAAACAATGTTTAGCACAGGACAACTTCTTTTTGCACTATTCTTCATTATTGGATTTACAATATTAACTGTCTGGAGTTATCGAAAAGATCGCGCCAAGAATCCCACATACTTTAAAGGGAGTATTTGGGTGCTTGTAGGATTTCTTGTGTTTATTGGTTTATTGCTATTCCTAAAAAAAGGGGTGTCTTTATGAAAGAGTTATTGTGGGTGTTTATAGGTGGTGGTCTGGGGAGTATCTGCAGATATGCAATTACCGTTCTATTAAAGGAAACTAATTCGGTTTATCCCTGGTCGACCTTGCTGGCAAATGCTTTTGGCTCATTGTTGATCGGACTTTTAGTCAATCAATTAATGCGAAACAACCCTATACATAGCACATATACATTGTTTTGGATTTTTGGATTTTGTGGTGGGTTGACGACTTTTTCTTCATTTGTTTTTGAAAATATTTCATTATTTAAAGATTATGGTCTGCTAAAGATGATTATTTATGCTTCGTTAAGTTACTCAATTTGCCTCTATTCAGTTTTTGTAGGAATGTACTTTTCGAAAGAGTTTCTATCTTAAGTCGATAATTTTCTACTGAGAACTCCTGTAACTTTCAAAGGAATACTAAAGCATTTATTAACATGATATTGTTGATTTGTATGTGCTTGATAATTTTCTGGTCATGTTTTTTTTAAACTCAAAAAAAAGATGAGCTAATATTTATAATTTGATAAAAATTCAATTTTAACAGTTGTTTTTATGCTAGTTGGCATTGTTAAACTCTACTTTTGAGGCATACTAATTTAAAATTTATTAATATTATGAAACTAATTAAAAATTCAATCATACTGATTTTTGTTGTAATGTTATCCTTTGCTTCAACAGATCTCAAAGCTCAAGATTTTGGTGCTGACGTTGTTAGTTCCTATGTATGGAGAGGTACACAGTTTGGTACTGGTCCAGCTGTACAGCCTTGGTTTACACTTCCAGAACTCACAAGTGGCTTAGAACTAGGTGTTTGGGGAAGTTTCCCTACATCTGACGCTGGAACTTCTCAAACATATGAGTTAGATTTATATGCATCGTATGATTTTGGCCCATTCGCATTGACAGTCACAAACTACACTTTCCCAACTGCAACTGGTGCCTATGATACTGCAAATTATGAACTTTTCGACGGCGATATGGAAGTTTCTGCATCTACATCTCTTGGCGCAATCGGACTTACCGTAGGATATTTTACTGATTTAGAAGCATTGTATGTGGAGGCTGGAACAACTCTTGCCGGTATGAATCTAGCTATTGGTTACGGATCAGATGGAGACAGTGCATTTTATGCAGGTGGAGAATCTGGCTTAGTTAATGTTTCACTTGGTGGATCTAAAGATATCAAAATTACTGACGATTATTCGCTCCCATTATTTGGTTCCTTCATATACAATCCTGATGCTGAAGCAGCATTCATGGTTGTTGGTATGAGCTTTTAATTAACCTTAATTAATATAACTATGGAATTATTAACAGCTAATAATGTATGGATGATGATCTGTACTGGCCTGGTTTTTTTCATGCACCTAGGCTTCACTTTCCTGGAAAGTGGTATGACTCAAAAAAAGAACACTGTTAACATCTTATTCAAAAATTTCTTTGTAATAACAATGGGGCTTTTAGTATACGCCGCAGGTGGTTTTAACCTGATGTACCCTGGAGATTTCGGAATAATTGATGGTTGGTTAGGATTTGCTGGGGCAGGCTTAGACCCTGGTGTAGATTATGATCAACTAACTTACGCAGATGGTGGATACACTTATTGGACAGATTTCTTATTTCAAGGTATGTTTGCTGCAACCGCCGCTACAATAGTCTCAGGAGCTGTAGCTGAAAGAATCAAATTGGGCGCTTTCATGCTATATGCATTTTTACTTTTGGTTTTTGTTTATCCGATTGTTGGCTCATGGCAATGGGGCGGTGGAAAATTTAGCACTTTCACTGAAGATGTAGGTTTTTATGACTTTGCAGGTTCTACATTAGTTCACTCAGTTGGTGGATGGGCAGCTCTAGTAGCAATAATTTTTCTAGGAGCTAGAGTTGGAAGATTTGGTTCGGATGGAAAGCCTAACGCCATACCAGGTCACAACTTACCATTATCTGCTGCAGGTGTTCTTATACTTTGGCTTGGATGGTTCGGATTTAATGGTGGTTCTGTATTATCAGCAGATCCTGCCCTTACTTCTTATGTTTTAGTTACAACTTCAATAGCTGCAGCTACTGGTGGAATTGTTGCGTTCATTGTAGCTGCATCTGCATACAAAAATTATGACGTAACAATGTTTATGAATGGTATATTGGGAGGTCTTGTCGCTATCACAGCCGGTGCTGACCAAATGTCCATTTGGGATTCGATATTTGTAGGTGGCATTGGTGGAGCAGTAGTAGTAGGAGCAATCGCCTTTATGGACAAGCAAAAACTTGATGACCCAGTTGGTGCCATAGCTGTTCACTTATTTGCAGGTATCTGGGGTACACTTGCTGTTGGTGTTTTTGGTGATTTGGCCGGTTTTGACCAATTTATGGTCCAATTAGCATGTGTAGGAATTGCTGGCGTGTTCTGTGTTGTTTCATGTACAGCAATAGGTTTTATAACATCAGCTATTTTTGGAGGTATGCGTGTCACCAAAGAGGACGAAATTGCTGGTCTAGATGGAGTTGAGCATGGCATGGCTGCTTACGCTGATTAATATCTAAACCAACTTTAATTAGGTTATAGTTTAGTTCTTTGTATGAAATCCCGCTTAGTTGCGGGATTTTTTTATACCCACACTATTATTTAAATTTGTAAAAATATGATTTCAATTACCCTTATTATACAATGTCCGGATCAAAAGGGAATCATTGCTGAAGTTACACAGTTTATATATAGTTATAAAGGGAATATAATTTATATAGATCAATACGTCGACAGAGAGAATAAGGCATTTTTTATGCGTCTTGAAAGTGAGTTTAATGGGGATTTAAAAGCCATTGAAAAATTTCAAAAGGCCTTTGCCGATGGCCCTGTTACCAAGTATGACATGGCATGGTCTATCTACCCTCAAGAGAAAAAACCACGTATGGCATTGTTTGTATCTAAATACGACCATTGCCTTTACGACCTTTTGGGTCGATTTAAATCTGGTGAACTCGAAGTGGACATCCCATTTATTTTAAGTAATCACTCTGATCTACAACCAATTGCAATGTCATTTGGTATCCCCTACTATCACATACCAGTGACCAAAGACACCAAAGCACAAGCCGAACAGCAACAACTGGAACTGCTAAAACAACACCATGTCTCTTTTATCGTCCTTGCGCGATATATGCAAATTGTATC
>CACNGE010000018.1 GCA_902619855.1 uncultured Bacteroidota bacterium | reverse complement strand
CTCCTGCCGAGTCACCCTCAACCAAAAACACCTCACACTCTGCAGGATCTTGTGAGGCACAATCTGACAATTTTCCAGGAAGTCCTCCCCCACTCATGACTGTTTTTCTTTGCACCATCTCACGTGCTTTACGAGCAGCATGACGTGCCTGAGCAGCTAGAATAACCTTTTCAACGATAATTTTGGCATCGCTGGGGTGTTCCTCTAAATAATTTTCAAGCATTTCAGAAACAGCCTGAGAAACAGCAGATGTAACTTCTCTGTTTCCTAATTTGGTTTTTGTCTGTCCCTCAAATTGTGGCTCTGCAACCTTGACAGAAACAATAGCTGTCAAACCTTCTCTAAAATCATCTCCTGAAATTTCAAACTTCAACTTATCAAGCATACCAGATGCATCTGCATACTTCTTTAGTGTTGATGTGAGACCCCTTCTAAAGCCGGATAAATGTGTACCACCCTCATGGGTGTTGATATTGTTGACGTATGAGTGCAGATTTTCATTAAAGGAGGTATTGTAAATCATTGCAACCTCAACAGGGATATCGTTTTTGGATCCTTCCATCGCAATCACATCCTCAATCAATGGCTCACGATTTGCGTCTAAAAAACGTATAAACTCTCGTAAACCCTCTTTGGAGTGAAATAGCTCACCTTCCGTGTTTGGATCTTTACCTCGCAAATCAATTAGACGTACAGAAATGCCTTTATTCAAAAAAGCCAGTTCGCGAAGTCTTCCAGCAAGGGTATCGTAATTAAACTCCGTTATTTGGGTAAAGATGGTCGTGTCGGGCCTAAACGTGACAATCGTGCCTGTTTTGTCTGTTTTGCCAGTGTTTTTGACCTCATAGAGCGCTTTACCTCTCTCATACTCTTGCTCCCAGACCTCTCCATCGCGATGAACAGTTGCGCGCAAGTGTTCCGAAAGTGCATTGACACATGAAACACCAACTCCATGAAGACCCCCAGAGACTTTATATGAATCTTTATCAAACTTACCCCCGGCACCAATTTTAGTCATGACGACTTCAAGAGCAGAAACGCCCTCTTTTTTATGGATGCCAACTGGGATACCTCGACCATTATCCTCTACTGTTAAAGACTGATCGGCATTAATTGTTAAAGTAATTTCGTCACAGTGCCCAGCGAGTGCCTCATCGATAGAGTTATCGACGACTTCATAGACCAAATGGTGCAATCCACGAACACCAACGTCTCCAATGTACATCGAAGGTCGTTTTCGAACGTGCTCCATGCCCTCCAGGGCCTGTATACTATCTGCTGAATACTGGTTTTTTTGGTTGTTTTTAATCATAGTTCCTTGGCAATTTATTTAACTAAATCACATCCTATCAAAGATACTTTTTGTTGATTGAAATTAACCTATTGGGGAAGCCATAAAATCATCAAGTTATTAACAATAATGTGTGAAAAAAAGGATGCTAATAGGCATCATTATGCACTGCTCCAATTGCACGTCCAGAGGGTTCATTCATATTTTGAAATGAAGCATCCCACGCAAGGGCTGTTGGCGTACTGCAAGCCACAGATGGCACAGATGGCACTGTTAGTGCTGCAGTCTCTGAAGGAAAATGCTCTTCAAAAATTGAACGATAGTAATACTCCTCTTTTGTTCTTGGCGGTTGGGTTGGAAATCGATGCTGAACAACTTCCATATCAGTATCGCTAACTGCCTTTTCAACGACCTCTTTTAGGCTATCAATCCAGTTGTAACCTACTCCATCACTAAACTGTTCTTTTTGACGCCAAGCAACGCTATCTGGTAGATATTTCTCAAATGCTTTTCGAAGCACCCACTTTTCCATACGATCAGGGGTGATCATCTTATCCTTTGGATTGATTCGCATCGCTACATCCATAAATTCTTTGTCAAGGAATGGAACACGACCTTCAATTCCCCAAGCTGCCAGTGATTTATTGGCGCGCAAACAGTCGTATTGATACAACTTATCAAGTTTACGAACTGTTTCGTCATGGAATTCTTTTGCATCAGGAGCCTTGTGGAAATATAAATAGCCACCAAAGACTTCATCGGCACCCTCACCCGAAAGAACCATTTTAATACCCATAGACTTGATCACACGAGCCAACAAGTACATTGGAGTTGATGCACGAACTGTTGTGATATCATAGGTCTCGAGGTGATAAATTACATCGCGAATTGCATCAAGACCTTCTTGGACTGTAAATGTAACTTCATGATGAATTGTACCAATGTGTATGGCTACCTTCTGAGCAGCTGCTAGATCAGGCGAACCCTCTAGCCCAACAGAAAATGAGTGCAATTGAGGCCACCAAGCATCTTTTTTATCATCCGACTCCACTCGTTTTTTTGCAAACTTTTTTGCAAGAGCAGAAGTAATTGATGAGTCTAAACCACCCGAAAGAAGAACGCCATAAGGAACGTCGCTCATCAGTTGTCTATGAACTGCGTCCTCGAGTGCTTTTTGCAATTCATCAATATCCGTTTTGTTGTTTTCCACTACTTTATAGTCACGCCAGTCGCGATCATACCACTTTGTTAGTTCGCCTTTTGTGCTATCATAATAATGACCTGGAGGAAAGACTTCAATTTTTGTGCAACAACCCTCTAAAGATTTAAGCTCTGAAGCAAAGTAAAGTGTGCCATTGGCATCCCACCCCATATAAAGAGGAATAATACCCATGTGGTCGCGCGCCGCAAAAAAAGTATTCTGCTCTGCATCAAAAAGAACAAAAGCAAAAATGCCATTGAGTTCATCAATAAAATTGACTCCTTTCTCTTGAAAAAGAGCAAGGATAACTTCACAATCAGAACCTGTTTGATAGGAGAAATTTGGTGTCTGCTTCCGCAACTCTCTGTGATTGTAGATTTCACCATTGGCTGCTAAAACAAGCTGCTTATTCTTGCTATATAATGGCTGTTTTCCGGAGGCAGGGTCAACGATGGCTAAGCGTTCGTGAGCTAATATTGCATTTTTGGTTACATGTATACCACTCCAATCAGGTCCACGATGGCGAATCTGCTTAGACATGGATAATAGTTGGGGACGCAGCTCCTCAATTTCAATTTTATCGTTGTAAGCACAAACTATACCACACATATCAAATTTTTTGACAAAGATATGTTTTGTGTATGTAATTTAAAGCATTTATTGCATTTTGACTTTAGTTTTTTACTATAACACTATTTTTTGTATAAAATTTACATTTTACAAATAAAAAATAAGTTCAAAAGTTTGAGATTGTTTGTTTTATAGTTTTTAATTTAGGAGGCTAAATCATGAGTAAACACATTATTTCATTTGAGAATGTCACAATTTCACAGGGAAAAAAAATTGTACTTCAGGACGTCTCATTTACACTAGATCAAGGTGCGTTTGTGTACCTTATTGGGAGAACAGGAACTGGTAAAAGCAGTCTTCTCAAAACGCTCTATGGCGACATCAAGCTCAAAGAAGGCGCTGGAACAGTTGTGGATTATGACTTAAGGAAGTTGAGAGATCGTCATATTCCTGATTTGCGTCGTCAGCTTGGGATTGTTTTTCAAGACTTTCAGCTTCTATCTGATCGGAGTGTAGAGAGAAATCTAGACTTTGTTTTACGAGCCACTGGTTGGAGATCAGCAAACAAGCGATCGAATCGCATTGTTGAGGTTCTTGAAGCTGTAGGCTTGACTGACAAACTGAAATTTCTTCCTCATCAGTTGTCGGGTGGCGAGCAACAACGTATTGCCATCGCACGTTCCTTGCTCAACGAACCAAAACTCATCTTAGCCGATGAACCAACTGGGAATTTGGATCCCATCACGAGTGAAGAAGTGATGGAACTCCTGCATGAAATTAATGGAAAAGGGACAAGTATCATGATGGCAACGCATGACTTTGATTTGATTTCCAAATTCCCCAAAAGAACCTTGATGTGTGAAGATAAAAAGGTGGTTGAAGTCAAAAAGAAAAATTAAATACCTTCAATTAAAGATTGCCATTCAGCAGCAATTTTGTCCATAGTTAAATGTGCAACTGAGTTTTTTGCATTTGCACGAAGCTTATTGTAAAGGCCATTATCTTGAACCATCCGATTCATTGCATCAGTCATCATTTGCTTATCATTTGCCTTTACGAGTAAGCCGTTTTTCTCATGTTGAATAATCTCTCTTGGACCTGTGGGGCAATCGTAAGAAACAACTGGTGTGCCACATGCCAAAGACTCTATCAATACCATGGGAAAGCCTTCAAATTCACTTGTCATAATCAAAAATTCTGCTTTGTTGAAATAAGCGTAAGGGTTGGAGACAAAACCCATAAAATGAATTTTTTTTGAGTGACTAGATAATCTAGCGTAAGCCCCAAGGCTATGTTTCTGTTCACCTTGACCTAATATAACAAGGTGAATGTTTTTAGAATGAAGTGTAGAGTTATTGTAACACTCAATTGCATGCTTAAATTGCTTTACATTATCATCCATGCGACCAACACAAAGAACGTATTTTTCTTCAAATGAATGATTTTTATTTTTTATCATATTGATTTTGTTGAAGTCAAACCCATTATGAATCGTTTGTGTGTTCACAAGTCCTAAAGAATTTAGTTTGTTTTCAATATCCCTGGAAACACTAACTATTTTACTCATTTTATTGTAAATAGAGCGAAATATAATTCTCGGTTTAGGAAAATAAATTTCCAAATCTGACCTGTGACAAATAAAAATTTTGCGACATTTATTTCGATAAATAAACAAATGAATCATTAGTTCACGAAACGGATTTCTGCGAGCTCGAGCATCAATTATTACGTCTGGAGATAATTGACTTACCAATTTCCCCCAAATAAAAAAAGCATTTATGCTTGTAAAAAAAAGAAGTAAGGATTTCTTTTTAAGACCCAATGAAATGATGTTCCCTTTGTAGCTATAATCAATATCATCATAAGCGGTTATCAAAGTAACCTCATATCCTAAATTGGATAGGAAAATTGACATGTCCGCCATTACTCTTTCTGCACCACCCCTGCCTAAGGATGGTCCTACTAGTAAAATATGTTTTTTTTCAATCAACTATATTAAATTAATTAAACTCTGATTAATTATAAACATAATACACACATTAACTAATTTTGGGGTTATGTTAAAGTTATCGGTTCATATACTAACATATAATTCAGAGAAGTTTATTTCAAAATGCTTGGACTCTATATTTGAACAAAAAACCTCTTTCTTGTTTGATATTGTAATAGGTGATGATGCATCTACAGATAAAACAGTTGACATTATCAATACATTTACAAACATACATGATAATATAAAATTAAAGGTTCAAAATAGCAATTTAGGCGTGCTCAATAATTTCATTGATACGCTACAGAGGTGTAACGCAGAATATGTGTTTGACATTGCTGGTGATGATTGGTTATCAGACCCATACGCGCTGCAAACTTTGGTTGATGAACTTGACCAAAATCCAAGCTATAGTTTTGTCGATAGTGGTTTTGATTGTTATTACCAGCGCACTGGTAAGATCAAATCATTTATTAATAAAAACATCGTGACATCATCAAAAAAAGATTACATAGCAAGGCACAAAGTTTATGGTACAAGTTTTATGGGGTGTTGTTATAAAAAATCTTTCATCGAGAAATTTGTGAACTTTGATGAATACCGAAGTCAAAAGATGGATTTTGAAGATTATCCTATATTAACTGATTTGATTATGAATAGCGAGTTTGGGCTTATTCCCAAAACATTAAGTGTATATCGAAAAAATAGAGATTCTCACTCACACAAAGCAGATTCGCATTTGAGAGTTAAACTATATTTTGCAAATAAATATAATTATTCCAAATACGAAATTGAAAAAATATATCAAGTTCATGACAAACAAATGCTTCACAATGCCAGCTTGACGAGTGACAAAAAAGCAGGCCGCAAGCACTACAAGCCATTTCGCCAACCAGTACTGCGTAATTTTGTGTATTTCTTATCAAGCCAGAACCATTTGGCACGAAAGTTCTTTAATCTTTTTCGAAAAATTTGAATCGGTTTCCAAAGTAAATGATCGACCACAACAAATAGATAAAGTAGGTTCCCGCAAAAGCAATTGATGCACCAACAACCCCACATTTATCGATAAATAACATACTCAATCCCAGAAATAAAAGCCCTGAAATCAATTCTGACATTACAAAAACTGTTGTCAATTTTTTGGCAATCATAATGAACGAAACAGAGAAGGAAAGTAACTTTAAAAAGGTGCCTAACAACTCCCACTTTAAAAGGAAAATCGTTTCTAAAAAGCTTGAGGAGTACAGCAAAGGAATAATATAACTACCCAATAATAAGATAATGATAAAAGCTGGCAATGCAACAATAGCAAGAAATTTGACCCCCCAAAGCACAACCTTAAACAAGGATTTTCCAGTATGGGCCTCAACAAGTTTGGGTAAATAATGCAAGGATATTGATGAAATCGCCAAACTACTAATAAATAATGATAGTCTGCTATATCCCTCCCAATAGGAAGCCAGCTGAACTCCTACATGCTCTACAAGCAATATTCGAATGACAATCAATACTGATGGAAAAACCATGGCCGCTACAGCTGACATCAATGTAAAGGACAAGATGGGCTTAAAAATATGGATTCGAAAAGGTGTGCCAAATAGCATCTGACCAAAAGACAATGTGCTGCGAAAATGAAAAAGGTAGGTCAGCAACAAACTTACACTTGGAATAAATACACTTACCATAAGTCCCAGAGTGTTAAAATAGTATATCAATGAAATCGAAAGGCCTAGGGTCAAGAGAGAAGATATCAAAGTTGACCGAACGATGATTTTATACGATTTTAATCCATGAAAAAAAGATAGCATCAAGTTATGTAATACAAAACAGAGCAAACTTAAGAGGAGTCCACAGGCCAACCAAGGATGAAGATTACTCTCATTTTCATTCAATTGTAATAGTGCATATAGCTGGTCAGAAAAGACGAAATAAAGAGCGATAGAAATGAGAAACCCAATAAGCATCAACGATAAAGATGTTTGCAGGATGAATGTCGGACGATCTTTATACTCTCCTGTGATGTACTTTACAGCACCCTCATAAATACCTGCTCCACTGATTTGCTGAAGAATCGACAGTACACTTTTTAGGTTTCCAACAAAAAGTAAGGAAGATGGACCTAACAAGATCACAACAACCTTATTGAAAACGAGTGTAGAAATCGCTTTGACAAGCTGCGCAACACCATTGAGAACTGTGTATAATGATCCTTTTGAAATCATCACTCGACTAGTTGTTCGATAAGGACATAATTTGATGTTTGAACATCATAAAAATCGTGTGTCATTGTGCTGCCACCAAAACTTTCTTTCCAGTAACTAAGTGTGTGGTTCAGCACACTACCATTGTTTTCGTTGGAGTGCCCAAAACTAAAGTATTCGAAGCCAATACTTTCTTTCGTTATAATCGTTGAAAATAAAGAAGATAAAGCATCCGTCGATTTTCCATAAGGCGTTGCAGAAATGTATTGTGCCAAGGAGGTTTTATTAGCATTAAACAGAGTTGTTCCGCCTATAATTTTATCTCCTTCATAGATATCATATTGCTTGATATTCTCTGGAAAGGAATCCTTTAAAAATTGAATTTCTTGCAATGAATGCACAGGAGCACCCCCATGGCTAATCTGCAGATTGGGAATTAATACCTCATTCCAAAAGGGTTTCATATTGTCAGTCTCACGAATTTGGAAGTTATGTGTGTTGGCAGACTTGATTTTTCGCTTTCGATTTTCATTGGGTGCAAATGATGATGGTCGTAAACAAATTGCAGCATCTCTTCGATAAAGCTCAGCCTTACAAACAAATAAAGCATATTCGATTTCGTTAGAGGGGTATAGGTGATAAAGGATTGGTGTTTGCTTGATGAGTAGATTCGAAAACCCTTTTTGATTGTAATATTTTAATATTTCACCAAATACAGTCAAAACATCTTTAAGCTTAATTTGTTTGGGTAATATCAATCCCCCATAACTCAATCCTTGATGAGAACAAATAGTGTTTTCTTTACTGTTGGCGGGAAAAACAGCGATGAGTTTTGTCTTCTTAAAAACGAGCAGAGAGGAATCTTCGAAACGATCGTGATGGTAGCCAATGAACTTACGAGTAAGCATGAAAGTTCCGTTCTTGGATGTGCCAACAAAATCATCCCACACTTGGCTCAGGGAATCATCATATCGCTCAATCTTAAATTCTTTCATACTATAATTGAAAACGTAAATTTACGCAATAAATTACCCGAGTTTTTTTTCTTGTCGTTTGCGTTCGTTTTCGTCTAGATGGATTTTTCGAAGTCGTTGGGAATTTGGTGTAACTTCTACGTATTCATCTTTTTGAATATACTCTAGTGCTTCTTCCAGGCTAAAACGAATAGGTGGCGCTAACTTGACTTTATCATCCGAACCAGCTGCACGAACATTTGAGAGTTTTTTGGTTTTGGTTACATTTACGACCAAGTCATCAACACGTGAATTCTCACCAATCACTTGACCAGTGTAAATCTCCTCTCCAGGACGAATAAAAAACTTACCTCGGTCCTGTAGTTTATCTAAAGAATAAGGAATAGCAATTCCTTTTTCCATGGAAATTAAAGAGCCATTGATACGACCTTGAATATCTCCTTTATAAGGTTCAAATGAGATAAAACGATGATTCATAATTGCTTCTCCTGCTGTTGCAGTCAGCAACTGATTTCGCAAGCCAATGATCCCTCTTGAGGGTATTTTGAAAGAGCAAATCATTCTTCCCCCTTTTGGCTCCATCGCTACGATCTCACCTTTTCGAGTTGTAACCATTTCTACAGCTTTTCCTGAAACATCTTCAGGTAAATCGATCGTGAGTTCTTCAATTGGTTCACACTTTTTCCCATCAATCTCTTTAATAATCACTTGTGGTTGTCCGATTTGAAGTTCATATCCCTCTCTTCGCATGGTTTCAATCAAAACAGATAAATGCAAAACTCCTCGCCCGTATACAATAAACTTATCAGAAGTATCTGTTTCTTCTAATCTCATGGCAAGGTTTCGCTCTAGCTCTTTCTCCAATCTGTCTTTGATGTGGCGAGAGGTAACAAACTTGCCTTCTTTCCCAAAAAATGGTGAGTCGTTGATGGTGAATAGCATACTCATTGTAGGCTCATCTACAGATATCGTAGGCAAACCCTCTGGATTTTCGGCATCTGCAATCGTATCGCCTATTTCAAAATTGTCTAGACCAAAAATAGCGCATAAGTCTCCAGCAGTTACCTCCTCAACCTTTTTCCTACCCAAACCATCAAAGACTAGCAACTCCTTGATTTTCGACTTTATAACAGACCCATCTCTTTTTACCAATGAGACTGTATTAGATGCTTTTAGCACGCCACGATGCAAACGTCCAATGGCGATTCTTCCTGTAAATGATGAATAATCAAAAGATGTTATAAGCATTTGCGTCGTTCCTTCTTCAATTTTGTGAGAGGGAATGTGAGTGATAACAGCGTCGAGCAATGGCTCAACCGAATCTGTTTTGACTTGATAATCATCAGACATCCAATTGTGCTTTGCAGAGCCATACAGCACTGGAAAATCAAGCTGCCATTCCTCCGCGCCCAAATCAAACATCAGATCGAAAACAGCCTCGTAAACTTCCTCTGGCGTACAGTTTTCTTTATCGACTTTATTGATAACAACGATAGGCTTAAGTTTCAAATTGATGGCTTTTTGCAGCACAAAGCGCGTTTGTGGCATGGGCCCTTCAAAGGCATCAACAAGCAATAAAGCACCATCTGCCATGTTGAGAACACGCTCAACCTCACCTCCAAAATCTGCGTGGCCAGGGGTATCAATGATGTTGATTTTATTTCCTTTGAAAGGAACAGAAACGTTTTTTGATAAAATTGTAATCCCACGCTCACGCTCCAGGTCATTGTTATCGAGGATCAAGTCCCCTTTCGATTCGTTTTCACGAAAAAGTTGGCAGTGATGAAGAATTTTGTCAACCAGAGTTGTTTTCCCATGGTCAACGTGTGCAATAATCGCAATATTTCGGATGTTTTCCATTTCCAATTTTATGGGCGCAAATGTACATTTTTTAAATCGAGTAGATTGGTTTCTCAAGCAAATCCTAAATCCTTATTTTTGCAATATGAAAACATTTGAAGATCGATTATCCTCTGAAGGTTCTTTTTTTCTTCTTGCAGGGCCTTGTGCTATCGAAGGTGAGGAAATGGCAATGCACATTGCAGAGCACATGGTCAAAATCACTGATCAACTTGGTATTCCTTATATTTTTAAAGGAAGCTTTAAAAAAGCAAATAGAAGTCGGATTGACAGTTTTACAGGGATTGGTGATGAAAAATCACTCAAGATATTACAAAAAGTAGGGCGTGAATTCGGCGTTCCTACAGTGACTGATATTCACGAAGTAATCGACGCATCAAAAGCAGCAGCATATGTTGATGTACTTCAAATTCCTGCCTTTTTGGTTCGTCAAACCGATTTAGTTGTCGCTGCTGCAGAAACAGGAAAATATGTCAACCTAAAGAAGGGGCAGTTTATTAGTCCTGAAAGTATGCAGCACGCCGTTCGCAAAGTCAGAGACTCATCGAACGACAATGTTTGGATTACTGATCGAGGAACTATGTTTGGATATCAAGACATGGTTGTTGACTTTCGCGGAATTCCAGTGATGAAAAGCTTCGCACCCACAATTTTGGATGTGACCCATTCGCTACAACAACCCAATCAAGCAAGTGGCGTAACGGGTGGGCGTCCTGAAATGATAGAAACCATGGCACGTGCAGGTGTAGCAGCAGGTGTTGATGGTTTATTTATGGAAACACATTTTGATACTGCACAAGCAAAAAGTGATGGCGCAAACATGCTTCCTCTCGATCTTATGGAAGGTCTTTTGACTCGTTTGCATAGACTTCATCAAACAGTTTCGTCACTTTAGTTCGGCTAAAGCTTAAAAAATTTTTATTTTTGAATCGCGCTTTCAAAGCGTAAGTTCATTGAAACACATCGGGGTCGACTGGTATTGACAGCGAGATAGATGTAATGGTAAGCAAGTCGAGCGCTGGACTACAGCTCGTAAATCTCATAGTACCACCATTTTAATTGGCGAGAATAACTACGCTCTTGCAGCCTAATCGACTGAATTATAGTAAGTCCAGGCCTTAGTCCCACTAGGTGGGAAGGTAAGATGTCTTGGTGTGGCCCTTGTTGACGGCAACACAATTCAAGGCACCATAAAAGTCAACATAGAAATCTTGGTGCTTCGACAGGATTTCAAATGTAAAGAAGATAAGGTATAGATAGGCAGTTTTCGGTCAGTCTATATTCGAAAATCAGGCGTAAACTAAACTTGTAGAAAGCAGTTGTATCACTTGTTTGGACGAGGGTTCGATTCCCTCCGACTCCACTGGTTATTTTAGAGAATAATAATTTATTCTAGGGAATAAAATGTACAACCCATGGCGCTATTTTCAAAACAGTGGTTAATATTTTTACAACAACTTAAAGATTTTATTTAAAAACCCATTGACACATTTTAGGTCTTTTTTTTACTTCTAAAAGAATAAATATTTATTTATTAGCCTCGCCTTGGTATTTGTTATATCCCCACTTAGTTTTTCAACAAGTAACCAAATACAATAAATATTTTATACATTAGATTAAAATCTAAGTAAACATGAAATATTTTATTATAATAAGTGCGCTGTTCGCTTCAATTGTTGCGTGTAATACCCCATCAGAAGCGCCAAAAACAGCCGGTTTTTCGAATATTTGGGACTATGACGCCACTGGCGGAATCATGATTGGAAATCAAGAGAGTGTAGAACTTCTCAACGATTACATTGAAAAACACAACACGCGTGATTATGAAGGAATTCGCGCCATGAATATTGATTCTATACAGATCAGTGGCCCAGGTGGCGAGCAAATTCTGACAAGTGATGAGCACATTGCCTTTTTGAAAACATGGTTTGAGCAAGCTGATACGAAATGGAAACCTGTTTGGGGAACCTCCGTAAAAGGGGTTAACGATGAATTTGGAAGTATGGTGCTTAGTGTATTTGACACTAAAACCACTACCAAAGACTCCATCATCCGTACAAATGACCTTATTCAAGCCTATGTTTCAAACGAAGGTAAAATTGTTGCTTTTTGGGTAAATAGTCGTCAGCTAACAGAAAAAGAGCTTACAAATATCGCAGCAGCAGAAAACGCTGGAACATATTAAATTTAAAATTTAATGCAAGAAAACCTTGTCATTTGACAAGGTTTTTTTGTACACCCCATTGAACTATTTTCGAAACAATCCCTTACTCTTTTGAATAAACTAAATGATTTACTTTTTGATTCGTTGACAGATATTGATTTTCAATAATAAACTCTCCTAAAGTTTTTTTGGGTTTCATAGCAAGTTAAGTGTTGTAGAAAAGATAAAAAGTCATCAATAATTAATTACGCAAAGACAATATTATTTGAAGTGCGTTTTTAGTCTGCTGTTCAATTTTAGCATAATCAAACGACCCATCTGTCTGTTTTGCCATCAGCTTAGAGCCCATGCCTACGCAAGTAACTCCTGCATCAAACCATCCTTTTAAGTTTTCCTCTGTTGGCGATACGCCACCCGTTGGCATTAAACTGGTCCATGGTTGTGGTGCCAACACCCCTTTAACAAAGCCTGGTCCATAGGTGCTTCCTGGGAATAGCTTTACGATTTCTGCACCTAACTCTTCCGCCTTTGCAATCTCATTAAGTGAGCCACAACCTGGTGACCACAATACTTTTCTGCGATTGCACACCATGGCAATATCTTCTCTTAGTACGGGTGTTACCACAAAGTTTGCCCCATTTTGCATATAAGCCGATGCAGCCCCTGCGTCTGTTACCGAGCCTACGCCCATAATCATACCAGGGAGTTCTTTGATGGCGTATTTGGTGAGTTCTGTAAATACTTCAAGAGCAAAGTCACCTCGGTTGGTGAACTCCATAAGGCGTGCGCCGCCGTCATAGCAGGCCTTTAATACCTTTTTTGCTACTCCTACATCGCTGTGGAAGAAAAGGGGCACCATACCACTCTCTTTCATCGTTTGTGCTACTTCTATTCTTGTAAACTGTGCCATATTTTTTGTTTTATCGGGCTACACGACCTGATGCGTCGCCTCCCATTAGTTTTTCTACTTCTGCAACTGTCACAAGGTTGGCATCGCCTTTTATGGTGTGCTTAAGGCATGATGCTGCCACAGCAAAGTCAAGTGCATGTTGGTCGCTGTTTGGATATTTTAGTAGTCCATAAATAAGACCACCCATAAACGAGTCTCCACCACCTACACGATCTACAATATCTGTGATTTGATACTGGGTAGTATCATACATAGTCTTTCCGTCATACAATACGCCAGCCCATGTATTGTGTGAAGCCGATATCGATCCTCTAAGGGTTGTAATAACTTTTTTAGCCTTTGGGAACTTCTCCATCATTTGCTTGCACACAGACAAAAAAGCTTCTGCTTTTACATCATGGCCTTGGGTTTGTACACTTATTCCTTCGGGCTTTATGCCAAAGTGCATCTCCGCATCTTCTTCGTTTCCAAGAACAATGTCGCAATACGATGTAAGCTCGGTCATGATTTTCTCACGGTGCGCATCATCGCAGTACTTCCAAAGCTTGGCTCTGTAGTTTAAGTCCGTTGAAATCGTAATGCCTTTGTCACTGGCGATCTTTACTGCTTCTAGGCATGCATCTGCTGCAGACTGTGAAATGGCTGGAGTAATCCCCGTCCAGTGGAACCACTCCACGCCATCAAAGGCTTTGTCCCAATCCACCATTCCGGGCTCAATCTCAGACATGGCCGAATGGGCTCTGTCATAAACTACTTTACTGCCTCGACTGACAGCCCCTGTCTCTAGGAAATAAATACCCAAACGGTCACCACCACGAAGAATAAAATCGGTTTCAACACCTCGCTTGCGCATTTCCATAAGTGCGCATTCTCCTATATCGTTGCTAGGAATGCGGGTGACAAAACGTACTGGAACGCCATAGTGGGCAAGTGATACTGCTACATTAGATTCTCCTCCGCCATAGATAACATCAAAAGAATTGGTCTGCGAAAAACGCAAATAGCCAGGAGGTGCTAAGCGCAACATGATTTCACCAAAGGTAACTACTTTTTTCATTGATTTGTTTTAGTTTGTTCTGATTAAATACCCAGTGCTTGCCCACCACCAATTTGAACTGTTTCAGCTGTCATAAATGAAGCGTTATCACTTGCCAAAAAAGACACTACCGCTGCAACTTCCTCAGGTTGTCCCAAACGACCTAGCATAATATTGTTTTTCCATGAGGCAAAAACTTCTGGTTTGGTGGACTTGATTTGCTCGTGAAAAGGTGTGTCGATTGTACCAGGTGAGACTGCATTAACACGAATGTTATACTCTGCTAAATCTTTGGCCAAAGCTCTGGTTATGGCATGTACAGCAGCTTTTGATGTGCCATAAATTCCGGCACCAGGACCACCAGCATTCCAACCTGCATTTGAAGTGTAGTTAATGATTGTAGCCTTTGTTCCTTTTTTCAAATATGGGATAGCTGCTCTAGAAACAAAGAAAGTTGAGTCCAAATTTAAAGCCATTACAAAGCGATAAAAATCAGTTGTCATTTCTTCAAATCTTGAACGACCACCAAGACCACCAGCATTATTAACGACAACATCAATTTTGCCATACTTCTCTCCAATTTGTTTGATATTTTGATTTACAGCTTCTTCATTCGTAACATCAAAGCCAAAATACTCAGCAGCAATTCCTTCAGATTTAAGTAGTGCTACTTTTTCAGCACCCGCATCGTCGTCAATACCATTTAATACAACAGTATAACCATCTTTTCCCAGTCGTTTTGCAACTTCAAAGCCGATACCACTGGTTGCTCCTGTTATCACTGCAATTCTATTTTCTTGTGAACTCATTATATTCATTTAATATTTAAACTTTCTTTTTTAATGGTTCGATTTGAGGACATAAAACCCATATAATTACAATGGCTGTCAATGCTAAAGCGGCTCCGATAATAAATGCTGGATAGTAGTTCCCCCCTGTAGTTAACCATGGAACCAAAGAAGTTAAACCAACCGCTGCTAATTTTGCTGCCATACCTGAAAAACCTGCTAATGTTCCGACTGTTTTTCCACTAAACATATCGCTTGGTAAGGTTTGTATATTTCCAATGGCTGTTTGAAAACCAAATAAAATCACAGCCATAATCACTACTGCATTAACAGGTGACCCAGGATTAGACATTGCCAAAAGAGATGGAAGCATGATGAAACACCCCAACGCGATGATAAATTTTCGAGTACGGTTTGTCGACCATCCTCTTTTCATAAGATTTTGTGCAAGAAGCCCACCAAACCACGCTCCAACCATAGCTCCTACATAAGGAACCCATCCATAAATCCCAATACCTTTGACGTCCATCCCATATACTTCTGATAAGTAAATCGGTATCCAGAATACAAATAACCACCAAATTGGATCTATGGCTGCTGAGGATATGATAACCCCCCAACTTTGCTTGTGGGATAACAATTCTTTTGTCGTTGGGGCATATTCGTTGTCATCATCTTCCTCTGCGCTGGGTTCTGATTTTTGCCCCGACAAGATGTAATCCTTCTCTTCGTCAGTTAGCCATGGGTGTCTCTTGGGAGGAGCTTTCATCAGATACATCCATGGAATCAACCACAGCAACCCAATTAGACCAACCAAAACAAAAATGTATTGCCATTTAAAAATCAAAGCAAGACCTGCTATCACAGGATAGGCTACAATTCCACCTATCGAAGCACCCGAGTTAAATAGCCCTTGAGCAAAGGCACGTTCTTTTGTGGGAAACCACTCTGCATTGGCTTTGGTAGCACCAGGCCAGTTTCCTGCTTCGGCAACCCCTAGTATCGATCGAAAAACAGCAAAGCTTGCAAACCCTTTAGCTAATGCGTGTAAGGCTGTTGCAATTGACCAAATCCCTATAGAAAGGGCAAAACCAATACGAGTACCTACCCAATCAAAAATCTTTCCAAAAATGGCCTGTCCAAAAGCGTATGAGAACACAAAAATGACCGAGATCCATGCATAGATTTCTTTGCGTTCATCAACAGATTTGTCTGGGAAAAGTTCAGGAGCAATCTCTGGCCACAAGACACTCAAAGACTGTCGATCGATATAATTTATTACTGTCGCTAGAGCAATTAAGGCAATTACCCACCAGCGTAAACCTTTTATTTTCATAATCAAAATGATATTAGAAAAATGCAAACAAACTAATGTGCGTTATCTTCTTTTGCTATTCAATTATTTCCCTCTTTAATAATCTGTTTTTTTGTTTTATAACAGTATTGATATAAAACGCTAAAATGTTCTTTTATCATCAATTCAGCCTGATCAGGGTTCCTTGTGCGGATCGCCTCTACAATCACTTCATGTTCTTTTATCGCACTAAGTGCCATGTCACTTTTACAAACGTGATATTTTTCAAAGTCAGTGATAATTTGTGGTGTTATCGACAACATCAATTGGTTTAGAGATGGATTGTGACTGGCTTGCGCAATTGCCAAATGAAACAATAGGTCTTCTTCTACAGACTCATTACCCGAAAGAGTTTTGGTTCGATAATCTTCAAGTGCTTGCTCGATACGTTCTAAATCTTCAGCTGAGTGACGTATTGCAGCAAAACGAACAGAATTTATTTCAAGAAAAATTCTTGTTTCAACCAAAGATTTAAAATCAGGTTCAGGTAGGTTCAGGATCTGGTCAATCATACCATTCAAAGCCGCTCGTCCTAAGTTTGAAATAAATGTTCCACTTTGTGGCATCGATTTTAACAATCCATAAGACTCTAATTTTTGTATCGCATTTCGAATACTTCCTCTAGTAACACCTATTTTTTCGGCAAGTAATCGTTCAGAAGGAAGTTTTTCGCCAGGCTCTAGATTCTTTGAATCAATAAGAGTTTTGATCTCAGAAATAATCATTTTCTCCTTTGACTCAAGACCATTAACTACCTTAACAATTGTTTTCATAGAATAGACTGGTTAACCAGATTTACATCGGTAAATTTAAAAAAAATATTAATATTGAACTGTTTCAATGAATTACATTTAATGAATAATATTTTACTCTCGCAAAGGCATTTTCATTTGTTGTTCCTAAATAATTACCCGCTTTAAAATAATTTTCAAATATGCCCCATTTTTCAATACTATTTCCTGTATAGGTTTTGGTTTCGTTATCGTTTAAAACAACCTCCATCAATCCATCACCTGCACGAATTTCCAAGGTAAAAGGTTCATATCCAACGTAAGTTGGAAATGTATAACCACTGTCATTGTCCCATGCGTCTGTATGCAATATTTCTGGCACTTCAGCATTGGGATTTTTTAATTCTTTACTGTTTAAACGGACATAGCCATTAAACCATGATATTTTCATAATTGGGGGTGCATTATTGTCATCTTCCCCAATCAAGTCTCGTTGCTCGTTTGTTAGCCTTCCATGAATTTGCATTACGATTGTGCGATGTGGATTGCCATTACTGTCTGAAGAAATTTCATCCATCCTCAATCTGCCTTTTATTATGCCACCTTGAGAAAAAGTCCAGTTTGTATCATCGGAACCAGAAACCATTTGTTCACGAAGCTCAGTTCTAGAGTATTTGGAATTGGGGGTACTAGAACCTGGTTTTGTGAAAAAAACAAGTGCCCCTTCAATTGAGTCATTGTACATGTAGGGTTTTAATACATCATTGGTTGCATAATCAAGAATTTCGGGGGGTCCTACAGAAGTTGGATTACCAATCGGCAAAGTCACTTTCCAATTTGTTAAATCAATATCTGGAAGCGAATAAGACGTATTCGTTTCTGAATCACCAGAATTATCATTTGCACCATCTGCACCATATATAGCAAAGTCAAAACCCTTTTTATTTTCACTACAACTAAACAATTGCAGCAACAAAAAGACTACGGAACACAGAATGTAATATCTTCTCAATTTAATAAGATTTTAATGTGATACCTCTATTTCGAAAAAACTAACTTTTGCAAACGATCCTTCATCACGCGATTGAAAATAATTACCTGCTTTAAAGCAATTCTCAAAAACACCCCTCTTTTCCATATGAACACACTCCTAAATTTTAAATTCATTTTTATTAAGTAAAAAAATTCATTCCATGAAATCTTCGCGTATTGGACTGAAAACATCGATAAGAACACCATCCTCTAAACAAATAGCCCCGTGCATAACATTGGGTGGAATATAAAAGGCATCTCCACCATTTAAAACCTTTGTTTCATCCCCAATTGTTACCTCAAAAGAGCCACTGACCACTTGTGTTACTTGTGCGTGATAGTGCTTGTGCATTTGACCAATGCCTCCTTTTTTGAATTCAACATTTACCAACATGATGGTGTCGTCGTATGCCATGATTTGTCTGCGCACGCCTTCACCTACTTCATCCCATTGGATGTCTTTTCCAAAATTAAATTCCTTACTTGATCCGAATGATTTCATTTTTTTCTGATTTTATAGTTTTTAAGATTACTTTATTTTGGTGGTGTTCCTGGACCTACTGTTGCTTCTCTAAACCAAACCTCTGTAAAACTTCCATTTTCATATTGTTTAGCAATATCCCCTCCATAGGTTTCAGCACCTGTACACCATACCATATTTATTTCAGGGTTTTTTCCATTTGTCTGGTTATAGGCTCCCTGTTTAAAATAATTTAACTCTCCACTATAAGCATTGGCACGTTCTGTACCGTCCTGCCCTATGGGCACAAATAATTTCTTTACTTGCTCAGGCAGATCTGATTCATTTACATATTCAGATGAAATTAAATTCTTTGTAAAAGTTTTTGTTTCGTGGTTTGAGCTTGAAAAGGTCAAGTACATGATTCCTTTATAAACATTTACCTCATAACTAAACTCTTCTCCTAATTGAATGCCATCTTCTGGCTCGGTAGGATAAACGTCTTTTGCTGTTCCGATAACAGACATATCATGACCCCAAACAGGAGTTGAGAAGTCCCATCTTCTTGAATTATCCTCTCCAGCAGTATTGATTTCATAATTCCAAAAAACCGAACCTTTTGTATGCCCTGGGAATTTTTTATAGAACAATTTAAAGGGCTCATTTTCATGGCCCTCTCCACTGTGTATTTGTCCTATTACAGTTGAGAATGAAGCAGCAACTCTGGCATCGCCAGTGGTAGAAACATGCATTACTTTACAGGTGCCTGTTAGCTTTCCACCCTTTTCTGGAACCCATTCTCTTTTTTCGTGGAGCTCTGTTCTAGTGTTACTGGAGTTGGGGGAAGTAACACCAGAATTAGGAGTTTTGTATGCAACCCAGCGTCTTGTTCCGTCAATCACCGAATAGAAAAAGTTTTTGTTTTCAAAGTTCACAAGATTATTTTCTCTTGATCCGTCTCCCATTAAAATTTTAAACTTGTCCATAAAAGGAATGACTTCACTGGGGTAAACGATCTTTTCACTCAACCCATCATTTGCTGAAAAATAGCCCTCATTTGAAATGGCTTGATCGCTGATTTCAAGATGAGCTGATTTAAACCAGACTTCTGCGTAATTTCCATCTGCATATTGTTTTTGAAGATCCCCGCCATGGGTTTCTGCACCAGAACACCACACTCTGTTTACTTGTGGACTTTTTCCATTGGTTTGATTATAACTCCCCAATTTAAAGAACAAACCTTCTTCAGCGTAAGCGTTTTTGCGTTCAACACCATCCTGACCAATAGGAAAAAATAATTCCTGTACCTGCCTTGGAATATCTGCCTCTGTCTTGTATTCAGAATCAATCAGATTTTTAGTAAAGGTTTTTGTTATGTGCCCTTCACTTGAAAAGGTGAGGTACATCATCCCATCTTTCACTATCACTTGGTAGCTAAACTCTTCTCCCAAAGCGATGCCCTCTGCTGGTTCTTTTGGAAATGCATTATCGTCTGTTCCAACAACAGAAAAATCGTAGCCCCAAACAGGATAGGAATAATCCCATCTTTTTGAATTGTCTTCACCAACTGTATTGATTTCATAATTCCAAAAAACCGATCCTTTTGTATGCCCAGGAAATTTTTTATAAAATATCTTAAGAGGTTCATTTTCATGCCCATCTGCACTGTGAATCTGGCCAACCACTACTGAGTAAGTTGCTGCCACCCGCGCATCACCTGTAGTCGCTACATTCATTACTTTTAGTGTCGCATCCAATTTTGCGTTGGTTAGGGGTGACCACTTTTTTAGCTGAGCGAGCTCAGTTCTTGTATTGTTCGAAGTACCATGGGTATTCCCAGCGTTGGGCGTTTTGAAAACAACCCATTCTCCCTCATTATCAATTGTAGCGTAAAAAAAGTCCTTGTTTTCATAATCAATTGCTTTTCCAACATTTGAACCATCTCCTAAAATTAGATTCCAATGTTGAAAAAAAGGTATGACCTCATTAGCTATTTGAGTTGGCGTAGCGTTCTGAGTACAGCCTTGCAATTGGAAAGCAAAAATTATAGTGAATAGACGAAAAGCCGCATTTTTGATTATCATTTATCAAATGTATTTTTTGATTGGTAAACCAATTTGGTCAGCCAAATATAGATATTTTTTTTAGCTTGTCTTTATCACTTTCTGAATAGATATCAATTTATCTACATTATCAAACAACTTAACCACATACAAACCCTCTGTAAAATGACCAAGATTGATTTCATCATTATAAGTCATCAATATAAGCTTACCATTTAGGTCATATACCTTAGCATAATTATAGTATTGAGAATTTATAGTTATTGTTCCAGATGTTGGATTTGGGTAAAGGACTGCTGTTCTAATGTTGACTTCATTGGCACTCAAACTGCTCACTTCTTCAAAACTAAAATAGGAGAATAAAACTTCTTCATCTTTAAGGTCTTCGGAGTAAACCAAACTTCTGTATATCCCCCACTTGGGTCGTACAAATTCCCCTCCTGGCCGCCAATTGACTTTAGGCGCGTCAGCTGATGTATTGTCATAATAAAACAATTCATTTTTAGTATCCATGTCAACAATTGAAATGGAATAAAAACCTGAAGATGAATAGTTAATTTTTTCAGTAACCTCGACCCAATTGTTTAAAAATGGACTTAGTGGAGTTTCGAATAGTGTGATTTGAGAAGTTGTTTCAGCATAACGAAGCTGTAGTTTGTCAGGAGAGCCTTTTCTAGTTGTTAATGTATACATCGGCATACTTTGAAAATCTCCTCCGACTGATTTAAGTTGATGTATATGTGTAAACTTAGGAGAAGATTGAAAGCCGGCAGGGAGTTTAAATGCCCATTTATATATGACATTCTCTCCTTGGGTTCCCTTTAAATTTGAGGGAGATGGATGGTAGGTTTTAATTTCATTGCGCTGACGATCATCAATTTCGTCAATACAACGATCATTATCAGGCGTAACATGAATAAAAAAACGATATGCATAGCCGCCAATACTGGTGTCATATACCTCATCTATATGATTACCAAAACTAGAATGATTACAATCTGGCACCTCAATTGGATTGTGACCGGGTGCTAAAAAAGCTGTTAGTTCTTCATAGGTATTTCCAGGGCCGTTTGCTTCAATAACGTTCTGTGACCATGACAAGTGATGTACAAATAATAAAAATAAAAAAGAGGCGACCCTTATTGTATTTAAAGTATAAAACACTAAGCTGGGATTAATATAGATTTTAATCATTTTATTTTTTTAAAACTAAAGATCAAAAATTGATGGAAGCCAAAGGGATAGTGCAGGAATATAAGTGACTAATAAAAGGGAAACGATCATAGCTAGAAACAAAGGGATTAATGGCTTAATGACTTTCTGTATGGACGTATTTGCAACACCAACTCCGACAAACAAAACACTTCCTACAGGGGGTGTACACAAGCCTATACATAAATTTAAAATCATAATAATTCCAAAATGAACCGGATCAATTCCTAACTGGGTTACGATGGGTAGAAAAATGGGAGTAAATATTAAAACTGCTGGAGTCATATCCATGAAAATACCAACAAATAATAAGGTTAAATTAATCAACAATAAAATCACAATTTTATTGTCGCTCAGTGATAAAATACCACTACTAATCATTTCTGGAATATTCTCAAAAGAAAGTACCCACGACATACTCATTGACGCTCCTATCAAGAACATTACAACAGAAGTTGTTATAGAAGATTTTAGCAAAATATTAGGTAGAGACTTTAGCGTAATTTCTTTATAGAAAAATCCCAAAACAAGTGTATAAATAACGGCAATTGCAGATGCTTCGGTAGCTGTAAAAACTCCTGAAACTATCCCACCAATTACTACAAAAAGTAACATCAAGCTTGGAAAGGCTTGAACGAAAGAGTTTAAAACTTTTTTTAACGGCTCACGCTTTCCTGTTTTTAGGTTTTTTTTCTTAGCCCACGACATAGCAACAATCATCAGAAACAAACCCGTTAGTATTCCAGGAATATAGCCAGCTAAAAACAAAGCAGCAATGGATGCGCCGCCGCTAGCCAATGAATATACAATTAGGATATTACTTGGTGGAATAACCAGTCCAGTAGTTGCAGAAGTTATATTTACTGCTACTCCAAAACCCTTAGAGTATCCTTCTTTTTCCATTTCAGGACCCAAAATACTTCCCATTGCAGAAGCTGATGCCATAGCTGAGCCTGCAACTGAACCCATTAACATTGCGGAAATAATATTAATGAGGGCTAATCCTCCAGGTAAAAAACCTACTAATGCTTTAGCGAATGCAACCAATCTCTGTGCTACTCCTCCGCTATTCATCAATTCTCCCGATAATATAAAGAATGGTATAGCCAATAAGGCAAAGCTATCGATTCCAGTAGCCATACGCTGGGATATTGTAGTCAAGGCTGGTAGAAAAGGAATACTAACAAATAGAGTGAAAAGAGATGATATGATTATACTCCATGCAACTGGTGTTCCTATTGAAAGTAATAATAAAAAACTAAACAATAATATGGCTATTGAAAAGACTTCCATTATGATTTAATTGATGTTAGATCACAGAGCTTGTAAAAAACAATACATGTCCCGCTTAGTGGTATGCACATGTAAACAAGATAAAGCGGAATTTGTAATGCGGCAGATTTTTGACCTAGCACATAACTTAAATATACAAGTCTTGAGCCACCAATGATAAAAATCAAAACGGTGGCCAAAATGATAATCGAAAATATAATTTTTTGTAAGGCTTTTTGATGAGACGAACTCAATTGACTGGAAAGAATGTCTATGGCGACATGAAGTCGTTTTCCAGAAACATAGGCTGTACCCATAACACCCAACCATATCATAAGATAGCGAGCCAATTCGTCTGTAAATGAGCTTGGGTTAGACAAGACATACCTTGAAAAAACTTGCCAGCTTACATTTAGAACCATGATGCCTAACAAAGCTACCAAAATAATCTCCAAAATGCGATTTAATTTATCTTGCATACCTTTCATTCCTATTGATTCTTTATTTGATTAATCAACACATCCATTTCCCCATTTGTGCGGTAATAATCGTAAACGGGCTTAACCATGTCCTCAAACATTTTCTTGTCAGGATAAACAATTTCTACACCGGCTTTTTTTAGTTCACGTAGCGAATTCGCTTCGGATTTAGCCCATAATTTTCGCTGATGAACTACAGAAATTGCAACAGCCTCCTCTAGCCAAATTTTTTGATTCTCATTTAAACTTTCCCAAAAATAAGATCCACTAACCAAAACATCAGGTAAGGTTGTATGCTCATCTAAGGTGTAGTATTTACAAACCTCAAACTGTTTGGATAGGAAAAAGCTTGGTGGGTTGTTCTCTGCACCATCCACTACTTCTTGTTGAAGCGAGGTATACAGTTCACCCCATGAAATTGGCGTAGGGGAACCACCCATGCTTTCAACCATTTTCATAGCTGTAACACTTTCCATGACTCTTATTTTTAACCCCTTTAGGTCTGAGGGTGATTTGATGGGCTTAGACTTCGTATAAAAGCTTCGACTACCAGCATCGTAATAAGCCAAACCTTTGATTCTGAAAGAAGAAGTTTGGTCAAGTAACTCTTTACCAATTGGTCCATCTAAAACTGAAAACGCATGTGCTCTATCTCGGAATAAATATGGTAACCCAAAGACTTTCATGTTTGGAGAAAAATTTTCAAGAACACCCGTTGATACTTTGGTGATGTCAAGACTTCCAATTTGCAGCAATTCTAGGCATTCACGTTCAGAACCCAACTGTTGGTTGGGATATATTTTAATTTTCATAGTTCCAGAAGAAATACGGTACAGTTCCTCTCCCATTTTCAACATTGCCTTGTGTACAGAATGATTGGTGTCAAGTCCATGGCCTAAGCGAATAACAAGATTATTATTAGCTTGTTGACAGGCAATAAACAAAAGCATTGAAAATAATAATATTACTCTTTTCACTGGCTTGAATAAAAATTAAAATAAGATTTAGCATTATGATAGCATATGTCTGATACTATGGTTCCAATGGTATCCAAATCGCGAGGTAACAACCCCTTTTCAACATCTTCTCCAAAAATATTACATAACACCCTTCTAAAATACTCATGTCTTGGATAAGACATAAAACTTCGTGAATCTGTAAGCATACCTATAAAAGTGCTCAAAACACTCATGTTTGACAAAGTGTTAATTTGATTACGAATTCCATCTGATTGATCTAAAAACCACCAGCTTGCACCAAATTGAATCTTGCCACTCATGCTACCATCGTTAAAGTTTCCGGCCATGGTTGCAAAAATTGCATTTTGAGCTGGATCTAAATTATATAAAATGGTTTTGGCCAATTTATTTTTACTGTCAAGTGTATCTAAAAACCTTGACAGGCTTTGTGCCTGACGAAAATCACCAATAGAGTCACAACCCATATCATGACCATAGCTATTAAGCATACGGCTATTATTGTTGCGTAATGCGCCAAGATGGTATTGTTGTACCCATCCGCGCTCATGATAACTATTTGCTAAAAACAGTAAAACAGCTGTTTTATACTTTTCAATATCAGTAGGATTCAAGACCTTTCCTTGTGCTTTTTTTTGCATCACAGAATTGGCTATTTCTTCTGAGGTTTCTAAATATGGAATCTGCTCCAGCCCGTGGTCTGATATTTTACAACCATGTGCTGCAAAATAATCCATTCGATTATTTAAAGCTTTTTTTAGCTTTGAAAATGTATCTATCTTGTAACCAACAATCATACCCAATTCAGCTAAATGGGGGGTAAATTCTTCTTGCTGTATTTCAATGAATTTATCTGGCCGAAAGGATGGTAAGAGAATAAGATTATCATTTACACCAAATGCTTTATGATGTTCTAAACTATCGTTAGGATCATCAGTAGTACAAATTATCTCGACACCAAATTTTTTAATAAGATTCAAACAACTATAATCTGTTTGTTTAAGTAAGGCACTAGTTTGTTCATAAATAGATGCTGCATTGTCAGCGTTGAGTAATTCATCAATACCAAAGTATCTTTTAAGTTCGAGATGTGTCCAATGGTAGAGTGGATTACGTATAAGTTTTGGTACGCAAGAAGCCCAAGTAATGAATTTTTCTTTTGGCGAGGCATCACCTGTAATGAATCGCTCGTCAACACCTAAAGTTCGCATTGCACGCCACTTATAATGATCACCCTCAATCCATATTTCAGTTATATTTCTAAACTGATAATCATTGGAAATTTGAGTTGGTGATAGGTGGCAATGATAGTCAATAATTGGCTGGTTAGCAGCGTAGTTCACATAAAGTTCAAGCGCAAATGTGCTATCAAGTAAAAACCCCTCATCAATAAAAGATTTGGATTTTCTTATCATTACTCATTGTTTGGTTTTCCAATTGTTGCCAAAATGCCTCCATCAACATAAATAATTTGTCCATTTACAAAATCACTTGCTTTTGATGCAAGGAATACTGCCGCCCCTTTAAGGTCTTCAGTTTTTCCCCAACGGCCAGCTGGTGTTCTATTGATAATAAAATCATTAAATGGGTGTCCGTACACTCTAATTGGAGCCGTTTGAGAAGTCTCAAAATAGCCAGGCCCTATGCCATTAACTTGTATATTGTATTTAGCCCACTCAGTGGCTAAATTTCTTGTAAGCATTTTTAAACCTCCTTTAGCAGCTGCATAAGCACTTACAGTGTTACGACCCAACTCGCTCATCATAGAGCAAATATTAATAATCTTTCCTGACTTTCGTGACACCATAGAGGTGGCAAACTGTTGTGCCAAATGAAAAGAGCCTGTAAGATGAACATCCGTGACGGCTCTAAAGTCATCAGGGCTCATTTCAAGTGCTGGAATTCTTTTTATAATACCCGCATTGTTAACTAGAATATCGACTCGCTGCTTTTTAAGAATTTCAGCAGTCACTTTTTTAACTTGCTCATCGTTGGTAACATCCAATACATAACCAGAAATTTCAAAACCCATTTTTTTGTATTCATTTAATGAATCTTCTAACTTGTGTTTGCTTCTACTAGATATAATCAGTTGTGCTCCTGCCTCCGCAAGCCCTACAGCCATTGCCATCCCAAGTCCATGGGTTGCACCAGAAATAAATGCAGTTTTCCCTTTTAAATCAAATAAATTCATGTTAACGAAGTTTATTGATGTCTACACCATCCATATCTCCATAATCTAAGTTCTCACCTGCCATACCCCAAATAAAGGAATAGTTTGAAGTGCCACATCCACTGTGGATAGACCATGGTGGTGAAATTACCGCTTGATGGTTTTGCATAAAGATATGTCTTGTTTCTTGAGGTTCGCCCATAAAATGAGAAATGGAATTGTTAGCATCAATGTCTAAATAAAAATAAACTTCCATTCTTCTTAGATGCGTATGTGCAGGCATGGTATTCCAAACATTTCCTTCATATAACATGGTAAGCCCCATCTGCAACTGGCATGTAGGTATGATTTCCTGAACAATAAGTTTTTTTATGCGTCTTTTATTAGCATTTTTATTGTCTCCGAGCTCTACATATTGTGCCCGTTCAGATGATATTTTTTCAGTTGGATAGCTTTTGTGTGCCGGGGTTGAATTGTAATAAAACAAAGGGGAAGAGCCTGAGGTGTTTTCAAAAACTACATCTTTAGCGCCTCTACCAATATACAAGGCTTCTTGATTTTCAAGGTTGTAAGCAGTACCATCTACGCGAACAATGCCCGTTTCACCAACATTGATAATGCCCAATTCTCTGCGTTCCAAAAAATAATCCGCTCGTAGATCATCAATAGCCTCTAGGGTAAGTGGTTTGGTTACAGGTTGTGCGCCTCCCACAAGGAAACGATCGTAAGTGGTATAATAGGCGGTAATATGATCAGAATTGAAAATGGTTCCAATTAAATAGCGATTTCTTAGCTGTTCTGTGTTGAAATTTTTTGATTCTGTTGGGCTTGTAGCTAAATAAATATTGTTTGTTTGCATTTAAAATTGTAATGGATTACAAATATAAATAAAATGATATATTATCTTAATTTATAATTTTGATGAACTAGTGCGGTTTAAGGGAATTCTTCATTGAAGAATTCCTAATACAAAGTTTAGGCTTTAGCTTAATAGCATGCTCAATAATCGCATCTTTTGCATTGACTTGATCCAAGAAAACACGAGCAGCACTCTTACCTATTTCATAAGGATTTTGCTCAATTGAAGTCAATGTCAAATCTAATAGCTCAGTAAAGGGTTCGTTGCTAAAACCAACTACTGATATATCTCCAGGAATATCAACATTATTGTCTTTAAGTTCCTGTATAACTCCAAGGGCTATATAATCACTTGAGCAAAAAATAGAATCAATTTTGATATCGTTGGACAATATTTGACGTGCTACTTTTCTACCTGAAATGACATCACTATTGGCTTGGAAAACAAGGTCAGAGTTAAAGTCAATATTGTTGGCTTCTAGAGCTTTCTTATAGCCTTTAAAACGATTTTTATAAATATTAAGATTTAAATCAACCGTAACATAAGCTATTTGGCTACAGCCTTGATCAATTAAGTGTTGCGTAGCAATTTTTCCGCCAAACTCGTCATCTGTCTCAACACTACTTGAATTATCAACGTCAACCTTTCTATCAAAGAAAATAAGTGGTAAATTATTTTCAATAATTTTATTAAAATGACTTTTTGTACGAGTTGTTTTAGAAACAGAAATAAGCACTCCGTCAACTTGATTTTTTAAAAGTGCCTCTACAACATCTTGTTCTTTTTTTTCAGATTCATTTGATTGAAAAATCATGACTTGATAACCCTTAGGATATAACTCTTCCTCAACACCCATGATAATATTTGAGAAGAAGTGACGATTAATAAAAGGTACAACCAAACCAATCTGATTTGTTCTGCCGCTTTTCAGTGCCAATGCATGCCGATTTTTAAAATAACTTAATTCATGAGCAGATTCCAAAACCATTTTCTTGGTTTTTTTACTTATTAACTCACTATCATTTAAAGCTCGTGATACTGTAGCAGCCGTAATATTAAGCTTTGAGGCAATGTCGTAAATAGTTGGTTTTTTTTTCACATATTGAAAGTTGCTCAAACTTATTAAAAATGATTTGAATTTCAATCTAAAACATGTTATATTGTGCAATCCATTGCATAATATTGTATGAACAGATTAAAATACAGTTTTTTGATATTGGTTTTAGGGCTATTCTGCTCTTGTTCCATTAGTTGGTCACAAGACATGTCTTTTATCAGTTCAGGGGTAGATGTTGATGATTCTAAATTTATCCCTGATTTTAGTTATGCTGGTTATCACAATGGAATAAAAAAAATTCCTGAAAAACACGGAACTGTCGTACAAGCATCAACTTTCAGTGTTTTGGCAGACGACAACCTTGATGATACCTCAGCTTTACAAGAAGCCATAAATAAAGCTAGTAAATTAGAAGGTCCTGTCACACTGCAACTTCCAGCAGGAAAGTTGATTGTTAGTGGTATATTATATATTGAACGAGACAACTTTATATTGCGTGGACATGGTACAGATGAGTCTGGTACAGAAATATATTTCCCTAGACCTTTAATGTATTCTAAAGACCCTGAAGATCTTAAAGAGCTGCGAGAATATTTAATTGAATTTGATAAACGACAAAAGGAAAAAGAAAACAATATAGACTTGCCTTTTTCTCAATATGCTTGGTCGGGGGGGTTTATTTGGACGCGAGTTCCAGGAGAACGTGTAAAGCCTTATTTGAAAAAATATGATCGTCCTCACGAAGTATTAGCTAATGTTTTTGAGGGGAAAAGGGGTGGTAAAACTCTAAAAATTTCAAAAGTTCAAAATCTAGCTGTTGGGGATGTTGTTGAGTTACAACTCTTCAACAAAAACGGACAAGAGGGTAGGATTTTAAAAGACCTTTACAAAGAACAAAATCTAAAAATTGGTGGTCATCACTGGAACTTTCCTGACTTACCATTAGTAAGGCAACAGGTAAAAATTCTTTCTATTACTGATAATAATGCAATTATCAACTGTCCATTAACAATTGATGTTAAACCTGAATATAAAGCTCAACTAGTACGATGGAGACACTTAAAAGAAGTTGGTATTCAAGATTTTAGTATTCGGTTCCCTAAGTCACCTAGGATTGCTCACCACGTTGAGCAAGGTTTTAATGGAATCTATCTTACACGTGTTTATAATAGTTGGGTAAAAAATATATCTATTGAAAATGCAGATAGTGGAGTTCTTACTGAAAATATTGCCAATGTTACAATTGAAGACGTGATAACAAAAGGCGAAAATATTGCTCACTACACTGTTGCAATGTCTGGCACTTATAATGTGTTGGCAAAGGGGATCAAGGTGTATAACAAAGCTGTCCATCCTTTAAGTTTTAACACATTAGCAACAAAATGCGTTTACTTGAATTGTGAAGTTTTTAAAGATCCCATTTTAGATCAACACTCAGGCGCAAATCATCAAAACTTATTTGACAATACTACTGTATACATTACAACAGATGAAGAAATGAGTTATCCATTGTTTAAAGGGGGAGGTGCCGGTTATTGGAAACCTTCGCATGGTGCATTTAGCACTTTTTGGAACACTAAAATTAATGTATTGAATGACATCAGTTCGTCAAAAAAAATAAAGTTATTTGGAATGAAAGATGGTCCATTTAGTCGTATTATAGGAATCAATGGGGATCGAAATTTTAAAGTTGAATACCAGCCCATGGCAATGATAAAAGACGTTAACAAAGTTTTTGAAAAATTCCCATCACTTTATGATTATCAACTAACAAAACGTAAAAAAATTAAATCCGCGGTAGTTGATTTAGACAATTAATTGGGTAAGATTTAATTAAAACATACATTAATAAGTTAATAATAATATGTACACTGGAGAAGAACTAAAAATTAGAGGGCAAAACTTAGAATACTTAATAGCCCAATCTGGACACAGAAATGAATCACTTAAAGAGCAAGTGCGAAAGCTATTCAAAGAAGTAGTTATACTAAGGTCAAGAATTGAATTTCTAGAAAGGGAAAACAATAAGCGATTAACAAAGGAAAATGACAAACAAGATGTTTTTCAGCCAAATGAAGTATCTATCCCCTCATTTGATGAAAAACTATTTAAAAAAGCACTTCAAATTATAGAAGATAATATCAGTAACGAACATTTTAACATTTCTATATTTTGTTCCGAACTAGGGGTAAGTCGTACATTATTGTTCTTGAAAATTAAATCATGGTCAAACTTTACTCCAAATGAGCTAATAAAACATTATCGAATGAGACGCGCTTTACAATTACTCGAAAAAGGCAGTATGATTGTTTCAGAAGTAAGTTATCATGTCGGCTATAAAAACCCCAAATACTTTAGTAAGTGTTTCAATCAAAAATTTGGCTTAACCCCTAGTCAATTTCAAAAAAAATATACGCTCAAATAGATATTAATTTAGTAACATTAAATATTTACTCAAACTAATTCAATCACGACCATAATGTTATCTTGCTTTAATAAAAATTATTATCCAATCTTGGTTTTTTTGGTCGTCATGTTTTCAGGATGCTCAACAAAGAAAGAGGACTCAGAATTGAATATTAGTACACTTTTGCAAAAAAGGTATGAGAAGTTACTTAATTATGAGATTGATTCGCTAGCTTTCCCAAGAAGCTATTCTTACAAAGATAATTTAGTTAAAAAAGTTCCTTCGAAAGATTGGACAAGCGGTTTTTTTGCAGGTAATCTTTGGCAATTATATAACTTAACAGGAAACCAGGCTTACATAAAAAAAGCCGAGGCATGGACAGCTTTTATCGAAAAGGAAAAGTTTAATTATCGCACCCATGACATGGGATTTAAGGTGTACAACAGCTTTGGCAATGGAATCAAAATAAAAGATAACAAACAATATGAGGATATAATTATTGAAAGTGCCAAAACATTAAGCACTCGATTTAATGAAAATATTAAAAGTATACGTTCTTGGGATTTTAATAAGAGGGTGTGGCAATTTCCTGTAATTATTGACAATATGATGAATTTAGAACTGCTCTTTGAAGCAACTAAAATTTCAGGCGACAGTAGCTTTCATAAGCTTGCAGTAGCTCATGCAAACACTACACTTACACACCATTTTAGACCGAACAACAGTTGCTATCACGTGGTAGATTATGACACCCTGACATACCAACCTAGAATGAAAGTCACCCATCAAGGGATTAATGATGAATCTTCATGGGCACGCGGTCATTCTTGGGGGATTTATGGATATACACTTGCATATCGATATACCAAAAATTCTAGATACCTAGATCGTGCCATTACTACTGCTGAATATTTTTTAAATCATAAGAATTTACCAAATGACGGAATACCGTATTGGGATTTTGATGACCCGGCCATTCCAAATGCGCCAAGAGATGTTTCCGCTGGAACAATAGTTGCCTCTGCAATGGTTGAAATTTATGGTCATACACTAGATGAAAAGTATTTAGATTACAGTAAAAAAGTGATTACTAGCTTAAAATCAACAGACTATATTTTAAATTCGGATTTTGAGGCTCCTTTTATCCTGGACCACAGTACTGGGAACTGGCCCAAAAACGATGAGATAGACGAGCCCATTGTATATGGGGACTATTATTTCCTTGAAACCCTAATTAGACTAAAAAATCTAAAATTATGAATTATAATTGTTGCAATTTAACTTTAGTATTTAGTCTGTTACTTGCAATTATTACTGTTTCATGTAATGCGGTTTCTGAAATAGGATTGCGACAAAAAGTTAATATTAACAATGGATGGCAGTACCTCGAGCATAATGCAAGAACAGTTGATGAAGCACTAACTCATCCAGCATGGCAAGAGATTGATCTCCCCCATACATGGAACGCTAAGGATGCTACAGACTTAACTCCCGGTTACAGAAGAGATGGAAGTTGGTATCGTAAAGAAATTAAAATCTCTAAAATTAGTGCTGATGAGGTTTATCAACTTCATTTTGAAGGTGTAAATATTTCTTCTAAAGTTTATGTAAATGGAAAAAATGTTGGTGAACACATCGGAGGATATATTGGATTTAATGTTGATATTTCAAAGGCTCTTCGTGAAGGTAAAAATGAAATTTTAGTTTATGTCAATAATGGATATAATCCTGAGGTAATCCCTTCTCAAAAGAGTGATTTTTTTATTTATGGCGGCATTACAAGGGATGTTTGGTTAAAAAAACTTCCCTCTCATCACATAGCGGATATAAAAATTACCACCCCAGAAGTGACAAATAGTAATGCAAAGTTAAATGCAAAAGTATCAATAGCTAAGCCCATTGAGGGTAATATTTCGATTCAGGCAGTGCTCTCTGATAGTGACAACAATGTTGTTAAAACAGAAATATTTGATGTTGTTGATAATACTGCCGATATAAACTTTAACTCCATTGCAAATCCCAATCTTTGGGATACAAAAAACCCGTATCTATATAGACTAACTGTCAAGCTTATTGAAAATGAGAAAGTCATTGATCAGGTAAATGAAAACGTTGGTTTCCGTTGGTTTGAGTTTAAAGATTATGGTGCATTTTACCTTAACGGAAAACGTTTAAAGCTTAGAGGTACCCACAGGCATGAGGAACACGCAGGGGTTGGCTCAGCAATGAGTAATTCACAACACAGGGCAGACATAGAACTCATCAAGGAGATGGGTGCTAATTTCATTCGCTTAGCTCATTATCCTCAAGACCCTGAAATCTATAGGGCATGTGATGAATTGGGTATACTTGTATGGGACGAATTGCCGTGGTGTCGTGGTGGTTTGGGTAATGACGCTTGGAAAAAAAATACGAAAAATATGCTTAAAGAGATGATTTATCAAAATTACAATCATCCCAGTATAATTATTTGGTCATTAGGCAATGAAATTTATTGGTTACCCGATTTTGAAGGGGGTGATAATATTGATGGACTTAAAGAATATCTATCAGAACTAAACGATTTTGCACATAAGCTTGATCCTACTCGGAAAACAGCCATCAGAAAGTTTTATGAGGGTTCGGACATTGTGGATGTTTTTTCCCCTTCAATTTGGTCTGGATGGTATTCTGGAAGTTACAAGAGTTACCAAAAAGCAGTTGACATTTACAAGAAAGAGTATAAACATTTTTTACACACCGAGTATGGAGGTTCTAGCCATGTGGGAAGGCACACAGAAAACCCCATTACAGGAGAGGGTAAAATCCAAGCCGATGGTTGGGAAGAAGCAATTGTGCAATCTGATGTTCCTAGTGTAGCAAAGGTTGGTGATTGGAGTGAAAACTATATTGTTGATCTATTTGACTGGCATTTACGTATCAGTGAAAATGACACTGCTTTTGTTGGAAATGCTCAGTGGGCATTCAAAGATTTCGGTACACCTCTGCGCCCAGAAAATCCGATTCCTTACATGAATCAAAAGGGCTTAGTTGACAGGAATAACAATCCCAAAGATGCTTTCTATGTATTTAAGAGCTACTGGAATGACACTAATCCTTTTGCATATATTGAATCACACACATGGGATGAACGTCAAGGCCCTAAAGGTTT
>CACNGE010000017.1 GCA_902619855.1 uncultured Bacteroidota bacterium | reverse complement strand
CGCAACTAAAGGCAAACGATTTTTTACCTGATTCCATATGTAGTGCAGGAGGTTTGTCAACAGTTTCAGACCCATCTACATCAAGTTCCGGAGAATGGGAAATTAATTTGGTATTAGGTAATGTTAATGATACAGAAAATCCTGCTGTCAATTACAATACTCTGATGGGCGAGGCAAAATTTATTAACAAAATTCCTGTTCAGGTTGGTGGAGCAGACACCAAAATATCTGACTTGATTTCTATCAATTCATCTGATTTTGTATTGAAGGCAAAAGCATCAAGGGCGGTAGACAGCAATTATGATTGTAATAAACCCGGTGCTAATGATAATGTGCGCTTACGTTTTAGTCTTGTGTACCAAGGAACAATTGTAGAAAACGGTCCAGATATAACATTTAGTATTTTTCTGACTGATCAGGGAGCTGCAAATCCTGCCCCAGAAAGAGTAATCGTCACGATGACTCCACCACGAACCGCGTCAATTGACAAGTTAAAAAAATACGATTTTAGTTTTGGTCCTAATCCAACAGAAAATCACATTTATTTATCTGCTTCTAAAAGTATTGGAAAAGTAGAAGTTTTCAATTTAGTAGGGCAAAAATCGTTGAGTACAGATTTACGTGGCACAAAAGGAACTCTTGATATTTCAAATCTTTCTAGGGGCGTTTACATTATGAATGTTGCAATCAACAATAATATAGGGACTTATAAATTAATAAAACAATAATTTTCCTGAATATTAAAACTTTAAGACTTGGGGAAAACCGATCTTTTCCCTAAGTTTTTTTTTTCAAGTTAAAATCAAAAGGGTGTGAAAAATATTATGTTTTTGTTTTTCTTGTTATTTGCAACAATTATACATTCACAAACATTCTATGTTTCAACTCAAGGGAATGATTCAAACCCCGGAACAGAATCATGATAAAGCGTGAATAACTGCACTCGATGTTGGTCTTTTTTTTAAATCTAGTTTCATCACTTATACCTAAATCTACTGTTGTTTTTGTTGTACTTTTTGAAATATTTAGATTAAAGGCATTCCTTGTAATACATTATTTTTAATATTGAATTTAAATGATGTACTTTAAAAATGAAGAAATTAATTTTTCTTATTCTTTCTTTTATCGTTTTTGGTTTCTAAATATAATTTTAGCATATATATAAATAGAGCTTGAATCAATAAATAAAAACAAGGCCCCTTTAATAAGTGTAATAATTATATCAATATTTGATATGTGAGAATTATCATTTCTATTACAGTATTGTAAATTGCAAATAGTAAATTTAATTATCTATAAATGAAAAAAAAATCCCTTTTAAGCTCACTATTTCTCATTCTTTTGACATCGAACATTTTTGCAATTGACATTTTTGTTTCTACAAATGGAAATGATGAAAATACAGGAGGAAAAAAAAATCCATTTTTAACTATTGATAGAGCAAGAATAGCTGTAAGAGACCTAATTAAAAAAGGGTTAAATGAAAATGTTCAAGTATATATTATGGAAGGTACTTATATCCTAAACAAAACTATTGTTTTTGGATTAGATGACTCTCCAAAAGGGAATTATACTGTAACCTACCAAGCCTATCAAAACAGTAATGTAATTATAAGCTCAGGACAAGTTGTTGGTAAATGGGCAAAAGCAGAAAATATTGCTGGAATGCAGGAAGTAGCTAAAGGACATATTTGGGTGGCAGACATGCCAGAAAATGTAGACACCTTTCGAACTTTGTTTGATGGCGAAACAAGATTAACACGTGCTAAAAGTGATGAATTCACAATGCCGGTGAACAAAAAAGTTAAGAGGGCAGATAGTCAAAATACATTTTACAATAAGGACAGAATCCACTTAAGAAGAGTGCCTTTTTCAAATAATGAAATTAAAAACTGGAGCAACCTTTCAGATGTTGAAGTAGTTTTCAATCCAGTGCCTTGGAATTTAAACTTAATTCAACTTGAATCGGTTGATGAAAAAAATAAAATTGGCTATTTAGCATTTGAAGCAAATGCAATGCCTTTTACCAATAAAAAGTATAGTGTAGCATGGATAGAAAACGTTATTGATTACTTAGATGAGCCTGGAGAGTGGTGTGTAAATACAAAAACACGTAAAATTTATTACTGGCCTAAAAATGGAACTCCCTCCAACAACATACAAGCACCAAAACTAATGGAGCTATTTAAGGTAGAAGGAAGAATTCAATACGACCTTCCTAATGATATTCCTGCAAGAAATATTAATTTCAAAGGTTTAACCTTTACCAAAGGAGACCGAAGCATTTGGTATAAAAATAGAAAAGGCTGGGGAATACAACACGATTGGGATACTTTTGATTACGGAAATGCCTTATTGAGATTCAGAGGAGCAGAAAACTGTAAAGTAACCGAATGTAGATTTACAAATAGCGGTGGTTCTGCAATGCGATTGGACCTTCATGCTCAAAATATAGAAATCAAAAACAATTACATTGACTATGTAGGGCATATGGGGATTCTTCTAGCTGGTTATGGTCCTGGAACCAAAGACGTCAATAAAAACAACATCATTGAAAATAATATATTACATCACGTCGGGCAGGTAATTTGGCATGGTCATGCCATTTTTGCATGGCAAAGTGGCCTTAACAAAATTGCAAATAATTACATTCATGATGTACCAAGAAAGGCAATAGGTCTTTGTGGTGTTCGTTGTCAAATACTTATGAAACCAGAAGACAATTTTGATGAAGCCTCAAGAACAATTCGTTGGAGCGAAATTGAACAAACTGTTGACAGTACACTTACACCCCAACGCAGATATGCACCATATTTACATGCTCGAAGTAATATAGTTGAATATAACAGAGCTGAAAGAACACTATTGAAGTTAAATGACGGTTCAAGCATCAATATTTCTGGTGCAGGAACAGGAAACATTATTCGTCACAACTTAATCTATGACGTACCTCATGTGGGATTCAGAACTGACGACTGGCAGGAAGGAACAACGCTAATTAACAACATCGTCCATAAATCTGGAAGTTCTGCATTCATTCATAAAGGTATTAATACAATCAAAAATAATATTATAATAGATTGTAACAGAGGTTTTCACTTTAGAGCATATCCACAACAATATTTTGTACCTGAGTCAGATATAACCAATAATATTGTGTACAGCTCCTCGGCAAATTTTGTTCCTAATTCAATTTTTAAATGGGGAAGAATGTTTGTTCATGTAGCAGGGACAAAGCCTATACCGTATGAATACAATATGGACTACAATTCGTACTGGTGGCCTGGAGCTGAAAAAGATCTAGAAAATAAAAGAAAGAATGGGATTGAAGCAAATGGTGTAGTGATGGATCCAAATTTCAAAGACCTGTCTAAGCAAGATTATACCATCAAGAATAAAAAATTATTAAAAGCTATTAATTTTGAACCTTTTGACACCAAGTTAAGTAGGTTTGGAATAACTAAAGAATATCCAGCAAAGTTTAAAGCTCTTGACAAAACATTGAATTGATTTTTCAATAAAACAGAATCATGATAAAGCGTGAATAACTGCACTCGATGTTGGTCTTTTTTTTAAATCTAGTTTCATCACTTATACCTAAATCTACTGTTGTTTTTGTTGTACTTTTTGAAATATTTAGATTAAAGGCATTCCTTGTAATACATTATTTTTAATATTGAATTTAAATGATGTACTTTAAAAATGAAGAAATTAATTTTTCTTATTCTTTCTTTTATCGTTTTTGGTTGTTCGCTACCAAACGATTCAATAGTTTTTTACGTAGACGTTAATGGGGACGACAGCAATCAAGGCACGCTTAAAGCCCCTTTTAAAACCATCGTCCAGGCAAAAAATGCAATTAGAGCACTCTCAGAACAACAAAGACAAAAGAACATAAATGTTTATTTAAGAGGTGGCACGCATACGCTGTCAGAAACTATTGTTTTTGAACTTGAGGACTCAGGAGCAGACGAGACCAAAATTACCTATCAAGCATATCAAAATGAGACTCCGATAATTTCATCTGGAATTCCGCTAAGAGATTGGAAGAAACTAGAGACTTACCCTGCTGCATTGCCCGAAGTAGCCAAAGGAAATGTATATGTTACAGACATTCCTGATGGTCTAGGGCGTTTTTATACCATGTTTGACGGAGATAAGCGAATTCCAGTTGCTCGCAAAGAAGGATTTGATTTTAAGGATATTAATTATGTACGCGCGAAAAGTATGAATGTACTACATGAAAATGATCGGTATTTGCTCAGAAAATTAGAGCTTACAGGCGAAAAAATTTTAAAATCATGGCCTAATCTTGAAGACATTGAAGTAGGTTTCGCTCCTGTTCCATGGACCATGAATATGATGCAATTAGAGTCTGTTGATGAAGAAAATGGTATTGCTTGGACGACCTTGGAAGCCAATGCACCACCTGCAGCAAAAAAATCACACACCAAACCTTGGGTCGAAAATGTGATAGATTATTTAGATACGAAAGGACATTGGGTGGTAAATACTCAGGAACGTAAAATTTATTATTGGCCAGAAAACGGAGAACCCTCAGAAAACATAGTTATTCCTAAGCTAAAGGAGTATTTTAGAGTTGAGGGAAAAATAGATTATGAGGGTCCCATCGATACTCCAACAAAAAACCTTGTGTTTAAGGGTTTAACTTTTATGCATGGAGAACGCGACTCATGGTGGAAAGGTCACAAAGGTTGGGGAATTCAACATGACTGGGATAAGTTTGATCGAGGAAATGCGATGCTTCGTTTCAGAGGAGCTCAGGACTGTGAAGTAACTGAATGTAGGTTTACAAATAGTGGTGGTTCGGCTATTCGTTTAGATTTACATGCTCAAAACATCAACATAAATAATAATATGATAGACTTTGTTGGTCATATGGGAATTTTACTATGTGGATATGGGCCTGGAACCAAAGACGTAAACAAAAACAACTCTATAACAAACAACCTAATTCATCATGTTGGGCGCGTTATGAAAATGGGTGCAGGAATATTTATGTGGCAAAGTGGAAGTAATTATGTTGCCAATAATTTAATTCATCATGTGCCTAGAAAAGCAGTTGGTGTTTGTGGAATTAGAGTCCCTATTCTACAAAAAAGAGATATCGATTTTGATGAAGCATCTAAAACCATCCGTTGGGATGAAATAGATGCATCAATAGCAAGTGAGGGTACTTTTTGGGAGCGTTACACTCCTTTTTTACATGCAAGGAACAACATTATTGAATATAACGAAGTGTATAGGGCATTGGAGGAACTTGCAGATGGTTCTGCACTAAATGTTTCTGGGGCTGGGGAAGGAAATATAATGAGAAACAACTACGCGCATCATATTACAAGTCATGCGTCAGGAGTGATGCGAACAGACGATTGGCAAAGAGGCACGACCTTTGAAAACAACATCATCTATATGGCTAATATTTCAGGAATTGTTCATAAAGGCTTTAACCATATTGTCAATAATATTATTGTAGATTGTAGCTCCAAAGAATCTATTCGTTTTGCCTCATATCCAGATGAAGAAGCTGACTACGGCTCTAAGATTCAGAACAATATTTATTACGAATCCAAAGACGCTATAAATTACTATAATATTTCTTACAGAGTCTCCGAAGGGATTTCAAAACCGGAGGATTGCGATACAGACAAGAACATCTTCTTCTGTGCTGGAGATATAAACCAAGCAAATAAATTTGTGGAAGCCAAAAGAAAAGATGGTATAGAAATTAATAGTATAGTTGCTGACCCTTTGTTTGAGGACATAGAAAACCAAAACTTTGAATTAAAATCAGGATCACCTGCTTTCAAACTTGGGTTTAAAAAAATTGACATGAGTAAAATTGGATTGAAAAAAAATATTTTCCCCAAACGATACATCAAATTTGATGTTGAGGATATTGATGGCAGAAGACCTAATTTCCACAGAAACAGAAAAGGAGAAGAAAACTATGATTTTTGGTAGCTTTCCGAAAATACTAACACTGAGAAATGAGAAATATTATAATATTTACACTATTATTCGGATTGAGCATTATTAACATTTATGCCCAAAAAACCGAGCAACCAAACATCCTCTTAATCATGTTAGACGATGTTAGTCCTGATCTATATGGGGCTTATGGATTACCACAAGCCGTAAATACACCCAACGTAGATAAATTGGCTTCTGAGGGAGTCATGTTTAAAACTTGTTATGCATCAGCAATGTGTGGCCCATCGAGAGTTCAAATCATGACTGGGAAATATGGAAGCTCCACAGGGGTTACACATAACAGTATGTGGCTGGGAGATAGCAACCAAAATGTGTACAAAGATCATCAGGCATTTGGCAAACTTTTGAAAGACGCTGGTTATGCAACAGCTATTGCTGGAAAATGGCATGCTGGAAGATCAATGCCTTATGAAAAAGAAGTTGGTTTTGAAGAATACTGTCTTTGGGAAAGTTTAAAAGAAATTGAAAAACTCCCAGGTTCTCCAGAATTTAAAGGACAAATGGAAGATTACAAAACAACATCACGTTATTGGCACCCTGGAATTGTTCAAAATCATCAATTATTGGACACAAAACCAACCGATTTTGGTCCAGATATTTTTGCCAACTTCATTATGAACTTCATGGAAAGAAAAGTCAAAGAAGGCAAACCTTTTTTGGCTTATTGGCCAAGTGTTGCGCCTCATGGTACAAGAAAAGGAATGCCAACAAATCCGCTAAGAGGAGAAGTAGGAGATTTAGGAAAGAAAAAGGATGGTATAGAAAATTACGAGCGCTTTAAATCTTTGAATGAGTACATAGACGTGTTGGTTGGTAAAGTGGTAAAAAAAATTAAAGACTTAGGGATTGAGGATAATACTATTATCATATTCACATCAGACAACGGAACAGCGATTACAGCAAAAACTAGAGGAGTAGAAAGAGGCCCTCACGTAATTAATATTATATCCGGTGCTGGTATAAAAAAACGTGGTGCCACAGATGAATTAACCGACTTTTCTGATATTGCCCCAACCCTTGCAGATTACGCGGGTGCCAAACTTCCAAAAGGAAAAAAATTTGATGGAGTCAGTCTTAAACCTTTTTTAACTGGAAAAACAGAAAAAACCAAAAAATTTATCTATGGATTTATTTCAACTAGCCAAATTGTACGTACCAAAAACTATCTGCTTGAAGTGTTAAACCCAATGTTAGGAATGCCTGAAGGACGATTTTACTATACTGGCGAACACAGATTTGGTAAAGGCTATCAACTTGTCACTGATGATCCTAAACACACAAAAGAGCGTAATAAGTTTACAAAATTTCTAGAGGATTTCCCACCAATTACAGTAGACCATCCTTATTGGCAAACCAAACGAGGTAAGCGATTCCTAAAAGAATACACAAGTGAACAATCGGTCAAAAAACATTTGTACAATCATAGGGATTATAAGTTTTACGACGAGAGTAGTGGTTTATAAAATAATTAGAATTTAATTTAAGAGTAGAGTAAATGAAGAAATCAAAACCAATAATTTATACGCTTTTTATTAGTGTATTTACACTTTTTATGCCTTTCATGTCATTCGCTCAAAAAAAAGAAAATCCAAAATCATATTTTAAAAAACAACCAAATATCATCTTCATTGTTACTGATGATCAACATCGCAATCAATTTAATTTCTTAAAAGAAGGGCAAGACGAAGATGGAAACCCGACCAACCTTACTCCTAACATGGATAGATTGGTTAGAGAAGGAGTGATTTTTGATGAGAGCTACGTAAGTACCTCCGTTTGTACACCAAGTAGATACAGCATACTCACAGGAAATTATGCCAGTAGAGGCAGTAAAAAATCAAATATAAGGAGATATCAGGGACAGACTAATGTAACTTGGAATGTGCGTATCAACTCAAATACCAACAATATTGCTAAAGAACTTCAAAAGAACGGCTATTTTACAGGTGGTGTTGGAAAAAATCATGTAATATACTCAACAAACCCTCATAAAGTACCCTTAAATTCAAATCCAAGAGATTCTATTGTCAAATCACAGTTGTTTGAGAATCAATTAGCACAAATCACCTCTTATAAAAAAGTTGGATTTGATTACGCTGGATCCATTTACAAAGGAAATTTGCCAAATCATTACCCTAAAGTTGTAGAAGATCATAATATGGAATGGATAGTTGATTCAGCTTTAACCTTTTTGACAGAAGTTGAAAAGAAAGAGAATCCTTTTTTCTTATATTTTGCTACAACCGTTGCTCATGGTCCTGATAAATTAGGTTCAAAACACAAGGGGGATCCTTTGGCAACACCAATAGGATTTTTAGAAAAGCCTCTTGAAGTGATGCCCCCTCGTGAAACCATTGGTAAACGTATTCAAGAAGCTGGTTTAGAGCAGGAAAAAACAGATGTATTATGGCTTGACGACGCTATTGGTGCATTACTCAATAAATTAGATGCCATCAACGAATTAGAAAACACCATTATATTTTTTATAAATGACCATGGTGTTGAATTTGGAAAAGGATCACTCTACCAAGGTGGTGTTAAAACAGTAAGTTTTGCTTGGGGACCGTCTTACATTAAAAGTGGCATCAGAACAAAGCACATGGTTTCTAATATCGATTTGGTGCCTACTGTATTAGAACTGGCAAAAATAGAGCCCTCAGAAAACTATAAGATTGATGGCAGAAGCATGCTACCATTGCTACAAGGAAAAGATGAACCCATTCATAATTCGTTATATTTTGAAGTGGGTGCTACCAGAGCCATTTTAAAAGATGGAAAAAAATATCTAGTATTTAAGGCTCCCGAAAATGTAAAAAACCGATTAGAGAAAAATGGTAAAAAAGCAACTCATTTATGTGATAAAGCTGGTGGAAGAGGTTCTGAAAGTCGTGCGTTAAAGTTTTATGCGAAAAACTATTTTTCTCAAGATCAGTTTTATGATATAAGCAAAGATCCTTTTGAAAAGGAAAATGGCTATAAAAATACTTTTAACGAAGAACTTGTTGAAGAGTTAAAACTTGAGCTCAAAAAGTACATTGACGATTTACCGGGAACTTTTCCCTTAAGTATTTCAAAACCTATTGTAAAAAATTAGCCACTTGACATTCAATTCGACAACATTTATAAAACTTTTTAACTGGTCTTTATATCTTTTATTTTTTTCGCTAATGTTAAGCTGCGGAAATTTTAAAAACAGTTTAAATGAAAGTAAAACCAAAAACCAAAAACCGAATATTATATTCATTCTATTAGACGATTTGGGCAAGGAATGGATAAGTAAATACGATGCTGATGATATCGAAACGCCTAATATTGATCTTTTAGCAAAAGAAGGAATGCAGTTCAATAATGCATGGTCAATGCCCCAATGCACGCCTTCGAGAGTTACTTTTTTAACCGGTCAATATCCATTTCGCCACGGTTGGGTTAATCATTACGATGTGCCACGATGGGGTCATGGTGTAAATTTTGACTCGAATAAAAATCCAAGTTTACCTAAAATAATGCAGCAAGCAGGTTACAAAACCTGTGCTGCAGGAAAATGGCAAATTAATGATTTTAGGCTACAACCAACAGTTATGAACGACCATGGTTTTGATGAATATGCAATGTGGACAGGGGTCGAAGGTGGTAATGAAACTTTAAGCCAAGAGCGTTATTGGAATCCTTACATCCATACGGCAAAGGGGAGTAAAACCTACGAAGGGCAATTCGGCGAGGATATTTTTACTGATTTCATCATTGATTTTATGAAGAAAAACAAAGATGAACCAATGTTGATTTACTATCCAATGTGTTTACCTCACGGACCATTAACAACTACCCCTAGTGAACCAAAAGTTTCAGGGAAAATGGAAAAGCACAAAGCCATGGTTCGTTATACAGATGAAATCCTTGGAAAATTAGTCACAGCAATTGATAATCTTGGTATTAGAGATAACACAATTATTTTTTGGACAACAGATAACGGAACTTCTGGAAATATAACAGGACGCCTTAACGGAAAATCCGTCAGAGGTGGTAAAACCTACTTGACCGAAAATGGTGTCAACCAACCTTTTATCGTCAACTGGCCCGGAAGAGTTCCGGCTGGTGTTGAAACAGACGCGCTAGTTGATTTTAGTGATTTGTTACCAACCTTTGCTGACCTTGGAAATGCTTCACTCCCTAAAGATTTTCATTTTGATGGAAAATCTTTCATTGATGTCATTCTAGGATACAAAACGAAAAGTAATCGAGATTGGATTTTAACTATGGGGTCACTACCAGCTCGATTAAATTTTAAGCGTGCTACTAACCTTCATAAGTTTAGAGATAGAGCTTTAAGAGACGAAAATTATAAGGTGTTTGTTGATACTCTAGGGCAAATATCTCATGTCTACAACTTAACAATTGGTGCAGAAGAAAAGGAGAACTTGATTCATTCAAATTCAAAAAAAATTAAACCTATTATAAAAAAATTCAAAGCAATAATTTCTAATTTTCCACCTGAGGATGCACAACCCAACTACACCAAATTAAGTAATTCTATTTACGATATAAATCCTGAAGTCCTAAATAAAAGAGCTGAAAAATGGAGAAAGAGGTCTAATCATGCTCCAATGTTTGAACATTAGCGTTTGTAACTTTTGTGGTATTTTTTGAAATAAATGATAATAAGCTCATCATGTTTCAAAAATAACTTTGTTATCAACATAAATTATAAACTAAATGTTATGAAACATATTTTCACTACGATCGTTTTATTATTCATTACAATTTCGAGTTCTGCCCAATCCAAAGAAGAGAAAAAAGCTCAAAAAAGAACTGACGAAATTGTTAGAGTATTATCACTTGACAAAGAAGAAACTTTAAAAGTATACGAAGCACTTTTAGCGAAGGAGAAAAAGATTACTGTTTTAAAAGAAAAGCACAAAGACAATCAAGAAACATTCAAAGCTGAAATGAAAGTATTATCTAGAGCTACAAACCGTGTTATGAAAGATTTCCTTGGAGGAGATAGAATGATGAAAATGCATGCACATTTTAAAGCAAAAAGGGAAAATTCTAAAAAATAGAGTTATCTCTATCAAACATCCTTTATTCTAAATTTTTTGACGATGCGAGTCATAAAAAATACTTTCTTCAAGATTGTAACTGTCATTGTAGTTGCAAGCCTAACTTCTTGTAATACCAATTCACAAAATAAAAGCACAGCAAAAGAAACGTCGTCTGCAAGCTTAAACGAGAAAAAACCCAACATACTACTTTTTTTTACTGACGACCAAGGAACTTTAGATGCTGGGTGCTATGGCGCATCTGACATTCAAACACCGGTTTTAGACAAGTTAGCCACTCAAGGAATAAAGTTTACACAAGCCTATGGTCATACGGTTTGTTGTCCCTCTAGAGCTGCACTTTTAACCGGCCGTGCGCCACAACGTAGTGGTGTTAATCAATGGACCTCTTGTCATCCCGACGACTACGAGGGTCGCGTAATGGATCTTAAAGAAATTACAATTGCTGAGCATTTAAAATCCTATGGATATAAGACTGGACTAATTGGAAAATGGCATCTGGGAGCGACCATGGATCATGGGCCTTTAGATCAAGGGTTTGATGAATTCTTTGGTTTTAGAGGTGGTTTTATTGATTATTATTCTCATAAATTTTTACATGCGAATTGGCAAAGACCACAATTCCATGATCTTTATAAAAATAAAGAAGAAATATTTGAAGATGGAAAGTATTTTCCAGATATGCAGGTTTCAGAGGCAAATAGGTTTTTAGAAGAAAGTAAAAATGATCCTTTCTTCCTTTATGTTCCGTTTAGTCTACCGCATTATCCTGAGCAACCGGATTCAACTTTCATAAAACAATATAAACATCTAGAATGGCCCAGAAGCTCTTACGCACCAATGATTACCACTCTTGATCATAGAATGGGGCAAATTTTAGAAAAACTTGACGAACTTGGATTAAGAGATAACACCATGGTAATTTATATGAGTGATAATGGGCACTCAACTGAAGATTATTATAACTGGAATGAAAGTTATGGAGGAAATGGTGGAGGCGGCTTTACTGGAAAATGGCGTGGTGCTAAAGGTAGCTTCTTTGAAGGTGGCATCAGAGTACCAGCGGTAATAAGTTATCCGAAATTATTTCCACAAGGTGAAACAAGAGATCAAGCAATTGTAAATCTTGATATACTACCTACCATTTGTGAAATACTTGAAATTCCAAAACCAAAGAATAAACTTGACGGCAAAAGCATTTTAGATATTATAAATTCTGATGACGCTAAATCGCCTCACGAAGTTTTGCATTGGATGTGGCAAGGTATGTGGGCAGTTAGAAAAGGAAACTGGAAACTTATTTTTGATGGTCATGATACCACAGGAAAGTTCTCCATTCATCCTGAAAAAGAATTTGAAATGCCTGAATACTACTTAGCCAACTTAGATGACGAAAAACCAGAAGAAATAAACTATGCATTGAAAGAACCCAAAATATTAAAAGAACTACTTGCACTTCACCAGAGTTGGGCTAAAGATGTTTTTGAGGGTTCTGGTTACCCTGACCCAAATTCAGCAGAAGGAAAAGAAGAAAAAATTGTAAAAACTAAGGGAACTACCAAATTGTAAGTAACAAGGAAATAAGAGATTTTTAAACTTTAGATAACAGCCTAAATATTTTTAGTGTTTTTATATATTAATCGATATCAATTTTTAATGTGTAACCCAATCCAGAAGCTGTTCTCTTTACTCCACTAATTTTTAAACCGGTTTTGGTTTGCTTCCATTGTAAGGAATTTATAGATCCTAGTTGGTTTACGCTTTTTACTTTATACCCCGATAATTTTGACAAACTTTCTATGATTATAGATTCGTTTTCTTGAGGATAAACCAAAGCTGTTGCAAAAAGGTGATTAGAGTTGATAGTAAACCAGAAATCTTTGGTAGTAAATTCTAGAGGTTTGCCTTTATTCTTTTCTCTATGATTTGTGCCCTTCATAAAAATTTGGGTAGGACCCTCATGGGTAATTTCCCAACGCTTAGTATTGTAAATGCCTTCACCATTAATTTTCAACCAGTTTCCAAGGGCAATTAAATTTTTAAATGATTCTTCTGGTACATCTCCCATACTGTCTGGCCCAATATTTAGCATATAATTTCCTCCTTTACTAACAATTTCAATGAGCCAAAACAAAAGTTCGTTAGGGCTTTTCCAATCATTATCATAAGATTTAAACCCCCAAGAATTATTTGTAGTTCCAACTGTTTGCCAAGGTTTTGAGATATTCAGTGGGTTTTCAGGTATTTTATTATCACCTGGGATATCAAAATCACCAAGGGAATTGCCAACTCTAGAATTTATTAATAATTGAGGTTGATAATCATATGCTAGTTTATAAAATTCATAACTCTGTTTTGGGGTTAAATAATGTGGCATATCATACCATAAGGTTGTCATGTCAGCATACTTTGTCAGCAATTCTATGACTTGAGGAAAAGCTTTTTTATATAGATAATCTGAGAATGTATTCGGACTAGGATCCCACGTATTAACTCCAAATTTTCTTTGGGCTTTTTCGTTTAAGGGCAAACCAGATGAAATGAGTTCACTATAACCACAATCATTACCATCAAACCAATCAATATTGTGTGAGTAATATAAACCAAAATCGATACCTTCAGATTTACATGCTTCATATAACGCATCAATAACATCAGTTTTGTAAGGGGTAGCATCTACAATATTATACTTACTTACCTCAGAGTCATAGAGCGCAAAACCATCGTGATGCTTTGCAGTAATAACTAAATACTTCATTCCAGCAGATTTGATTAATTTGGCAATAGCAGTAGCATCAAAATTAGTTGGATTAAATTGTTTAGCTAATTCCGAATATTCATTTCTTGGAATTTGTGCCGCGAGTTGGATCCACTCTGCCACTTTTGGACCTTTCAAATCCTCCATCCTTTGATTTTTCCACACTCCCCCGGGTATAGCATATAATCCCCAATGAATAAACATACCATATTTAGAATCATTAAAATGACTAATGGCTTTATGTTTTGAATTCTGCATCTTTTTATATGAAGTACTGTCAACAGATGACATGTTCAAAGCATTGGTCTGGCTATTAACAACATTGAATATTAACATAAGGAGAACCAAATGCATAGTTCTCGCTTTTAAAAAGAGATAGCCTAATTTTTTCATGTTTTAATTTAAGAAATTTCCATGAATTGCATTTATAAAGTTTGAATTATTTTACTTTGTAAATCATCAATTTGTGCACAACTTAGCTGCTCCATGACTTGAGTCAATTGTTTTTTTAACATCGCAATTGTATGATGCCCCCCTTTTTTTCCAAGAGCAGAAACACCATACATAAAAGTACGACCTAAAAAACTAAAATCCGCTCCACTTGCCATCACGCGCGCCACATCAGCCCCACCTCGAATACCACTATCCATCATCACAGTTAACTTGTCATTATAAAGTGGTGCAATGTCTTTTAATGAATCTATAGTCGCTTGACCAACGTCAACTTGACGTCCACCATGATTGGAAATAATAACTCCGTCTAAACCCAGTTGGTACGCTTTTTCTACATCATGAGCAGACTCGGCTCCTTTAAGTACTAATTTACCTTTCCACAGATCACGTATCTTTTTGATTTTTTCTTCATCTAAACGACCTGAAAACGTAGCATCCATAAATTTCGCTAGTTGATTTAAATTTAAGTTTTTTGACATATAAGGTTTGAGTATCTCGAAACTTGGTTGACCATGAATTAAAGTTTGCAATGCCCAATGGGGTCTTTTAGATGCATTAATAATATTGGTCAAAGTCATTTTTGGTGGCATGGACAAACCATTACGAATATCTCTAGGGCGATAACCAAAAGAAGGGACATCAGCAAGGATGATCAATACGGGGCATTCTGCTGCTTCGGCGCGTTTCAAAATATCTTTGGTGACTCGTTCCTCTGAAGGGTGATAAAGCTGAAACCAAGCATTACCTTCTGTAATTTCAGCAATTTTTTCAATACTAGCTGTGGTAACAGTACTTAATACAAAAGGGATATTATGATCAAATGCTGCTCTGGCTAATATCTCTGGTGACTTGGGCCACATCAGTCCTTGCAAGCCGACTGGCGAAATACCGAACGGTGCGTCGTATGTATGTCCAAAAAGTTTCGTTTTTAAGCTAGGAGGGGTATAGTCAACTAGATATTTTGGCTTTAGCTCTACAGCTCTAATCCGATCTGTATTCTTTTTGAGGTTTACATCATCGTTACACCCTCCATCTAAATATTCAAAAGCAAATTTTGGAATTTTTCTTTTTGCACGTGCTCTAAGATCTGGCACTGAGGGGTATTTATAATTTATTTCTGATTTCATTCATTTTGATTTAAGTAATAAATTTTTTGCAACCCCATTTTCTTGAAAAAAAAATTCCAAATCTGTTGGAAGAAAATCTTTTCGAATCACAGACATTGACTGCTCGATCCATGCGTCCCAAACAACGCTATTTTTCCAAAAATGATAATGACTATCAATAATCATTTATATACTTTACATGGTTGTCTTGCAATACCTAAACCATCTATCCCCAGTTCGACTACATCACCTTCTTTCAGATATCGAGGAGGATTTAAACCCAATCCAACTCCAAAGGGTGTTCCGGTTGAAATAATATCTCCAGGCAGTAAGGTCATAAATTGACTGATGTAGCTTACGACTTCTTGAATGTTGAATATAAAATCTGATGTACTACTATCTTGCATTATTTCTCCATTGAGCTTCAACCAAAGATTTAAGTCATTGGGGTTATTAATTTCATCCGTCGTTGCGATAAATGGGCCCAATGGAGCAAAAGTATCACAGCTTTTTCCCTTTACCCATTGACCTGATTTTTCCAATTGAAACGCACGTTCACTAACATCATTATGCAACACATAGCCTGCTACGTGATTTAGCGCGTCTTCCTTGGATACATATGATGCCCTCTTACCAATCACAACAGCTAATTCAACCTCCCAATCTGTTTTTTCACTTTCCTTTGGAATTACAATTGAATCAAAGGGACCAACTATGGCAGAAGTAGATTTAAAAAAAAGTACGGGTTCTTCGGGAATATCCATACCACTTTCAGCAGCATGCTTTGCATAGTTTAATCCAACGCATACTATTTTTGAAGGACGACTCAATGGGGGTCCCAATCTAATATCATCATGAATTTCTGGGGAAGAATCTTGATTTTTTGACAACCAATCTTCCAATTTCTGAATTCCATCATTTCCAAAAAAGTTTTCATCATAATCTGTTACAAAACCTGAAACATCTATTTTTTTTCCATTTGATAAAATTACACCTGGTTTTTCTTTATTGATTTCTCCAAATCGAATAAGTTTCATAATTAAGTTATTTTGAATTAAGTGTTATAAATCCGCCATCAATTCCGTAGTCTGAACCTGTAATAAAACCCGCTTCATCACTACATAAAAACAATGCCAAGTCTGCTATTTCTTGTGGAGTTCCCATGCGACCAATAGGTTGTGTTTTTGAAAGTTTATCAAAAATTTCATCTTCCTTACCAGGATAATTTTTGCTAATAAATCCATCTACAAAAGGAGTATGAACCCGGGCTGGAGAAATACAATTACAACGGATATTATGGTCGATGTAATCTTTAGCAATTGCATAAGTCATTGTTAGAACAGCACCTTTAGACATTGAATATGCAAAACGATCTGATATTCCAACAGAGGATGCTATAGAGGCTAAATTTAAAACTACACCTCCGCCATTGATTTTCATGAGGGGAATACAAGCTTTTAAACAATTAAAAACTCCTTTAATATTGATATTGTAAAGTCTATCCAAATCTTCTTCTTCACACATTTCAATATTTCCTACATGAGCGACGCCAGCATTGTTTATTAAGATGTCAATCGATGATTTTTGTGAAATTTTATCAATTACATTTGATACTTCTTTTGAATTTGAGACATCACATTTGTATGACTTTGATTTAAATCCCTTATTAGTAATTTCAAGGACCACATCAGCAGCGGCTTTTTCATTGCTGTCAAGGATATAGACATACGAGCCTTGCATTGCAAAAGTTTTTGCGATTGCTCTGCCAATGCCACTTCCACCGCCGGTAATCAAACTTACTTTATTATTTAAGGAAAATTTTGGTTCCATCATTTTAAGAAATCATCGTCATTATGTGTGTAATATCCAGCAGACTCAATCGAGACCGGAAAATTCAAAATAAATTTAAATTTAGTAAAATCGTATGGTTAAAAAAACAACCTCAAGTTATTAAAATAATAGCAGTTAGCCTTAATTAACGATGAAATATTTGTATTATGAAATGATATATTTCGTGGCACTATTTTCTTGTAATTGATCTAAATTTAATTTATTTAAATTAATTTAAATAATCAAGCTATGAAAAAAGTGTTCTTATTGTTTCTTGGATTTTTTATTACTAGTCCTTTAAATGCACAATCAAAGGCAGAAATCTTCGCAAAAGAAAATACAGAAAAATTATCAGAAATCTTAAAATTCACAGAGGCTGAATATACTCAGGTTTATGATATACTTGTTGAAAAAGAAACTGAATTTAACGTTCTTAGAAAAAAATATAAAAACTATAAAGACACATTAAATACGAAAATTCAAAGACTAAATCCAATATACAATAGAAGGTTAAAGGATATCCTTGGGCAGGACAAAATGATAAAATATCATGATTATTTCAAAGCAAAATACAATGCTTATCTAAAATCAAAAAAAAGTAAACCTAAAGATAAAAAAGTACGTTTGACAGTTACCTCCTTTTACGTGTCCCCAGATGGAGAAGATTCTAACCCAGGAACTTTTAATAAGCCTTTTAAAACAATTTCAAAAGCTTCAAAAGAAATGCAGACTGGTGATACATGTTATATTCGAGAAGGAATTTATCATGAAACAATCGAGTTGTATGAAACCCATGGAAAATTTACTTCACCTATTACCTTTAAGGCATACAAGAACGAAAATGTTGTTTTAGATGGAACCGAATTGATAAAAACAAATTGGAGAAAGTTCAAGGGTGATATTTATAAAGCTAAAATCAAAAAAGATATCTGGCAATTATTCGTAGATAAAAAAAGTATGACTTCAGCTAGATGGCCAAATGGAAATTGGTATGATGGATCCGTTTGGGACAAAACCAAATCGATGGCTTGGCCTGAAAAAGATAAAAGTAGTTATGGACATCACTTCAATAAAGAATTAGCATTGATAAATGAGGACTTAACAGGAGCAATTATTCTTGTAAATTCAGGCTCATTTAAAACTTTTAAGTCTAATGTGATTGAGCATAGTCCCAATACTGACAATTTTAAATACGACACTAAAAGAAAAGGGATAAAAGTACATTTCAGCTATGAAGGCAAAGAGGAAAGACACGGTTATTTTTTAGAGGGTAAATTAGGTTTATTGGATGAAGAAAATGAGTGGTTCTACAATGCAAAAAGCAAGACAGTTTATCTATGGGCTCCCAAAGGAAGACATCCCAGAGGATTTGAAATTAGAGGAAAAACACAATCCTATGCATTTGATATTCAGAACTCATCACACATAAAAATTGAAGGTATAAATTTCTTTGGAACAACTTTTAATACTTATGAAAGTAATCACATAACTGTCGAAAATTGCAATTTCAAATACCCAAGTTATTCAAAGCGGATGTTGAATGATCTGTCCCAAATAAATGTAACTTCTATGTTGATGAAAAAGAATGAAAGTGAAGCATTTAACATTATTAGAAATTGCAAATTTGAATATATGGATGGGCCAGTTATTAATATGAATGGTTCGAACAATATCGTTGAAAATAATTATATGCACTCTATTGATTATAGCTGTACTTTTAGAGGAGGCTATACCATAAACATGTTACGATCAACTGATTTACTATTTAGAAGAAATACTGTACATACTGCTGGAGCTTCTGAAATGTATAAAGCAGGTGCTAGAAACACTATTGAGTTAAATAATTTATCTCGTTCAGGATATCTACAGAATGATGGATCGCTCATACAAATAAGTGCTAAGGAACAAGATCAATCTCAAACACGCTACAATTGGGTACACAATTCAGTAAAAATAGGATTACGTTTTGATAATTCGAATCTCCCAAATTCTCGCTGGGGTGAGAATGGAAGTATGCACCATAATGTTGCCTGGAAAACAGATAGAGTTTTCTTTAAAGGAGACAAACATTTTATATATAATAATTTAAGTTTCGATAATCGTCTTAATGATTTAATTGTGTCAAGCAAAGTATCTATTCAAGGAAGAAATTATGAGACAATTACAAGAAACAATATTTCTAATAAATTTTCTGGACATAGAACAAGACCAGGTAAGGATTATCCAGTTCCTGGGATAGTTGATCATAACTGGTCTGGTAATTTTAAAAATGCTGATATAAGAAGTCAATTAAGAGACCCTGATAATTTAGACTTCAGACCCAAAAAAGACTCTGAGCTAATAGATAATGGAGCTCTTATTGAAGGAAAAGAGATGCTATATTTAGGAAAAGCACCAGATATAGGTCCTTATGAGTTTGGCGATATAAATTATTGGATTCCAGGATTCCAAGATAAAATAGCTTCAACACCAGTTCCCCCTAATGAATCTAAAACAGTTAAAACTGATGCAGATTTAATGTGGCTAAAGGCTTATAAGGCTGATACAAGTGATATATATTTTGGTGAAGATTTTAACAATGTAAAGAATGCATCTAAAAACTCACCCGAATATAAAGGAAACCAAAAAAACAATATCTATTCTCCTGGAAAACTAAACACTGGAAAAACCTACTATTGGAGAATAGATGGAATAATCAAAAATAAAATTCAAAAGGGAAACGTATGGAGCTTCAAAGTTAAATAGAGTTTTAAATATGTAATTTAATATTTAATTTATGTGTATACTCATTAACTTATTTCAGAATAAAACATCATTTTGAAGTAAAAAGACTAAATTTGATATAATATTAATTAATTTAAAACATGAAAAAAATATACTTATTATTGTTCGGGTTTGTTCTTACCAGTGCTTTAAATGCCCAATCAAAAGCAGAAATTTTTGCTAAAGAAAATACAGAAAATTTATCAGAAATCCTAGAATTTACAGAAGCTGAATATACCAAGGTTTATGATATACTTGTTGAAAAAGAAACTGAATTCAACGATCTTAGAAAAAAGTATAAAGACGACAAGGATAAATTAAAGGCGGAGATTCAAAAACTAAATCCAATATACAACAGAAGGTTAAAGGATTTCTTAGGACAAGAAAGGATGATAAAATATCATGATTATTTCAAAGCAAAATACAAAGCTTATTTAAAATCAAAAAAATAAATTTTTTTGAATAAATTGAGTTAAAAATACTTGAAATATAAATAGCTGTTTATCTTATTCTTTTTTAAATTTTTTTGTTGAAGCTGCTCCGTTTTCTCCTAACAATTTTAAAATATAAGTCCCTTTAGGAAAAGCTGATGTGTTAATACTCCCATCAGCTTTTTCTTCTTTTAATTTTTGACCAAGCGAATTATAGACTTCAATATATTTTACCCCCTCAGATATATAATTTAATACATCCATTGCCGGATTTGGATATATTAACACACTTGAACCAACTTTTGCAATGTCTTGAGTTGCTAAAGTTGCGCCACCAGTAACAGATGTTGTTATACCATCTATTTGCGTAATCCCATCCACTTTCCCAAATTCAAGAAACAAAGAAAGGTTATAATCTGCTGCAGCTGGAAATGTAAAAATCTTAGTTATATAAACCCAAGTATCAGTAGTAAGTAGAACACGTTGTGTTTTATCCACAAAACCTTTATCTGTTTGTTGTTCATTTGCATAGTCCAATGAGCCAGTATCCTTTATTAATAATCTCATATCTCCATCTGCAACCTCACTTCCTGGATCAATATCAGATGTTTTTGCCCAAAATGAAACTGTTATATCAATGGGATTTGTGTTATCTCCGACAAATGCATATTCTGTGTTTATCAGTCTTATACCCCATTCTTGATTATTAATATTTACTGAACTAACCTCTAAAGCTTTAGTTCCATCTCCAGGATGAACATTAGCTGTTTGTATGCTTGCTGAGACTCCTTCGCCATCAGAATATGGACCTCCTAATTTCCAATCATTAAGGGTTTGATTTTTAATTATAGTTCCAATTGAGCCATCTTCAAAACTAGGGTTTAAAACAAAACCACTAATATTTTGTTCGTAAGAAAAAGACCATGGATAAAAATTTGGAGTCCAACTAGCTCCAGCTGTCCAATTATCTCCAAGTTCATAGGCACCTATTTCTGGAGCAATGCCTAAATAATTATCTGTTATTCCAGGAATAATAACTCCTGCATCTATCAATTCAATAGCTGAACTTTTGGGAGTGAAGATTTTATTTTCTGGATCTGCTAACAAAGCTCTACTGTTATAACTATAATTTGTAGCTGAATATACATTATGATCTTCCGTTCCTGGTGGGATTTGAGGATTTTGACGATGCCCAGATATTTTCCCTGCTAGATTATTTCTTAAAATTGTAGAAGTATTTGAGCTTCCCCCTGGCGGATTAGGATAGCTTTCATCCAAAATTGTAAAATCAACTCCAGTAATATCAAAAGAGGTATTATTATATATCTCGTGTGAGTCACCTTTAATCATCATAGCCTTTGGTAAATTCCAAAATACATTGTGATGTACTAATCCGTCTGTGCCTGCTAGTTCAGGATTTGATACTGGTGCATCATAACGCACTCCAGTTTTTACAGAATCATGCAACCAATTATGATGTATTTCTGATCCAGGAACACTTGTTTTCCCTGGTAGCTGCACTAGTGCCCCATCATCTTGTAACATACCAGTTTTAGAAATATCATTGTATGAAATTTTTGGAGCATCTCCCAAACTTAATACTGAAGAAGCACTAGTTGTATGTACAGTATTATTTTTAAATGTACAATTTGGCCCCTTGTTTATGATAGAATTTTGCAAATACCTAAGTGAGCCACATGAATAGTCAATATGATGAAAATAACAATCTTCAATAATATTATCTTGTCCATGTAAGAAAATCGCTTCACCATCAGTATGTTCAAATAAACATTGAAAAAATTTAAATCTTCCTGGTTGATTTTCATGACCATGTGCTTGTCCATTTGATAATTCTGTTGTTAATGGATAAGAAGTAACACCCAACATTCTTTTAGAACAACTAGGAAATGAAAACAAGCAATTATTTACTGTAATATTATTAGAGCCAGTTGCAGAAATTGTAGTCGCAAAGAAATTTAAATTTTCTATTACAATATTTGAACAATTATTCATTGTTAATACATATGACTGTACTTTTCCTCTAATTTCTTTTCCTGTTGGGTCTCCCCACACAGATAATTTTTTTGTGGTTGCATTATAATGCCATTCGTTTTGAGTATCAAGCAAATCAATTTTACCCTCTAAATAATAATAATGGTGTTTATCAAGATAAGTTGGAGCAGGCACGTAGTTGAAAATATTACTTCCGGTTGTATGAGAAGTTATTGGCACTACCCAAGTTTTCCAAGATCCAACATTTGCTATGGCTAGTGCACCTTGAGCATTAATTCCACTTGATGCAAGATTTTCAGGAAAACTTACATCATTCATTGTCCCATTAGAGTCCTTTGTAACATCACTCTCAGCCCAAAAGTCTAAGTTATAAATACTTTCGTCAATAAATTGGGCATTGGGCCAACGGGCCATTACCTGTTGTTTATCATCAATAAATAATTGCCAAATATCTTGACTCAAGATGGTTTCATAAATTGATGTATTTTCAGAACTTTGAGTCCAACTTGTTGAAATTTCTACAGTACCATCTAAAATAACTATATCATTATTATAAGGCTGAATTGTAATATTATTTTTTTCGTTAATAATAATATTTTCATGATAGGTGCCTTCCATTATAAAGCAGTTTCCACCTGACTCATCAAATGAATTCAATGCTTTAGAGATGGTTTCAAAAGGAAAAGATACGCTACCAGTATTTAAATCGCTTCCTTCTTTAGATACATAATAATTAGTCTGAGCATAAACACAAAAAACGCTTAAAACCAGCACAAAAAACAAAATTTTTTTTTTATTCACAGCTATACAAACTTAAATTGGTAATGTGTAAGTTAGTGATAATAATAACAAAAACTTATTTCCAAAAGTTTCAATTACTAACATAAAAATTGCAGTTTGTTCATATACTTTAAAGCAAAATTTTAAACTAGGATGAAAATACCAAAATAATTTTCTAAACGTGGTTTGTTCTTTTGGGTCTTAAACTGTTACTTATTCTGTTATATTAGGTTCTATTTTAAAAACTTTGGTCAAATAAGTCACATTCATCCAACCTTCATTATCATTATTGGTAGTATCCCTATTTAGCATAGTATGAATAGAAAAATAACAAAAAGAAATAAAGGATGTGGTTTCATGCCGATTGATCTATAAAGTTATTTTCATAAACAATACCTCAAGATTCAAAAGAAAACTAAACTATTCAGGATAAACTTCTCTCAAATGATAGACATTAATTAGTTTATCGATTAAAATCTTTTTGATTAATTCAATTTCTCGCAAACTGATATCTGCCTCATCAAATTGGTTTTCTTCTGCTTGTTCCTCAATAATTTTTTGCACAAAACTGGCAATTCCCTCAGCAGTTGGTTCTTGCAAACTTTTTGATGCTGCCTCTACACTATCAGCCATCATCAGAATCGCAGTTTCTTTTGAATATGGCTTAGGCCCAGGATAGCAAAAAATAGATTTGTCTACATCTTCATTTTCATTTTTTGCCTTGTGATAAAAGTATCGCGTGGGTGTAGTCCCATGATGAGTCCGAATAAAATCAATGATACGATCAGGCAAATTGTTACGTTTGGCAATTTCAATTCCATCGCTTATGTGATTTAGAATCAAACGACTGCTTTCAAATGGGTCAAGCTCGTTGTGGGGGTTATAGTTTGTTGACTGATTCTCACTAAAATAAAGTGGATTATTCATCTTTCCGATATCATGATACAGCGCCCCTACCCTTACAAGTAAGGCGTTGGCGTTAACTTCATTGGCAGCTGCCTCAGCAATATTTGCAACTTGTAAAGAATGATGAAATGTGCCAGGTGCCTTTTCGGAAAGAGTTCTGAGTAGTTTTGAATTTGTGTCCGAAAGTTCTAAGAGAGATAAGTCGGAAACCAAACCAAATATCTTTTCAAAAACATAGACCAGTGGATGCACAAAAAGAATACCCAAACCATTGATCAGCAAAAACCCAAGGTTATCTAGAGACACTGTCGATAGATTTCCCTCATAGATCATATGAAAAGATATATAGCAAAAAACATAGGAAACAACGATGAGAATAGCAACGACAAAAAGGTTTGCTCGTTTATATAAATCTGGCATTGTTAATGTTGCGATTGCACCAGCAACAAGCTGCATAAATATAAATGAGAAATCACTTGGCACCATAAAACCAATCAGCAACAAGCCCATTAGGAATACAAAAAAGGCGAGTCGTGTGTCGAAAAAAGTCTTGAGTAGTAGTGGCACAATACAAAGTGGTACAACATAAACAAAATTAATATTGTAAGTCATCGCCAATTTGATTGCTGCGACCATGATCAAGATGGTGGAGTAAACAAAAACAACCTTAGTATTGTTTTCATAAACCAATGGACGATAACGCCAAAGAAATAAAAAAGTCAGAAAAATGAGTATTGAAACCAGTATTGAATAACCAATAATGATCGACTGCTCGCTTGAGGCCCACAAATCACTAAGGTATTCAACTCGAAGTGAATTTAAAATTTGAAATCTTTTTTGATCCACTACCTCTCCTTGCGCAATGATTCGTTCTCCTTCTGCAACCACCCCACGTGTAGGAAGTATGAGCGATAAAGACTCATCCAATTTTTGCCTTGTTAGCAGAGAGTCTAAAACTAGATTTGACTCAATATATTCGTTTAAAATCAATCGATTAGAGGCATTGGCAATAATGCCATTGAGTAAAGAGCTTTCATTTGAAAATGGTAGGCTATCATTGATTTTTAGATCTGAAAACAATAGTTTCTGAGTACTGTTGTCCCTGACAACCAAAATTGGTTTTGCGCTTTGTATTGCAAATGATGCATCGATCAGACCGGGTGAATACAGGTTGGTGAGATAGCGATCCCAATCTTTTAGAAGCCTTGAAGAAGAAAAGGGAGTGACTTGTTGGCGAATCCATTTTCTGGTTCTTTCCAGTGATCGCTGCTCGGCTAAGGTATCTCTTGTGAAGATGAGTGGGCTTTCTTGTGCTACTGCCAGTCGTTCGGCATTGAGCTCCTCCTCCGACTTGGCAATAGGGAAGTCAAAAGGTGCTAAAAGTGTTTCGTAAGGCCATGGTTTTCCTGTTTGATAGTTGTATTTAAATCCTCCGCTTCGCGGAAAAAGGTAAACCAAAGAGAAAACAGTGATCAAAAAAAGGATGACCTTATAGATGAAAGACTGGTGTTTGTAGAAAAATTGCATCGCTAAATTATATGTCAAAAATACGTTTTCTCAATTTCTTTCGCCAATCGATTCCAATTTGTTTGTATTTTTGGTCTATGCAATATGGAATATGCCCATTGAGTATTGTCCCACTTAGGGCAGAACCAAAAAATACGAGCGAACAAACATCCCAGCTACTGTATGGAGAGTTTTTCGCTGTTGTTGATGCGCGCAAATCCTGGTCAAAAATTAAAAATGAAAGTGATGGTTATGAGGGATGGATCAACAACAAGCACTTTCTAATAATCGAAAAAGCCAATTTTCAAAAGCTTCAAAATAACCCAAAAGTATATTCATCTGAGCTCGTTGATTTTATTTGGAAAGGAAACGAAATTCTTTTTCCAACCCCTATTGGAAGTCAAGTGAGTTCAGCCCAAACATTAGGTCATCGATTTGAAGGCAAACAACTCGAAAATCCCAAATCAAAAGATAATCTAGTCAACACTGCCCTGCACTACCTCAATAGCCCCTATGTGTGGGGAGGTAAATCTCCTTTTGGTATCGATTGCTCTGGGTTTGTTCAGTGTGTATATCAACTTCATGGGGTCCAATTACCTAGAGATGCTTACCTCCAAGCTGAGCATGGAGAAACCTTAGGATTTATTGATGAAAGCGAAGCAGGTGACTTGGCATTTTTTGATGATGAACAAGGTAAAATCACGCATGTGGGCATCATCATGTCAGACTATCACATCATACATGCATTTGGGCAAGTGAGAATTGATCGGCTTGATCAAACTGGCATTTTTAACAATGCACTAAACAAGCATACGCACAAGCTCCGTGTGATTAAGAAAATTGAATTCTAAATTATTGCCCTAACTCCTTTAGTTTGGCTTTCATCATTTTGAACTTGGCAGCATCGCCTATAGTTCCAAAGATATTTTTTAGAGTTGTCAGTGCTTCGATATTGGTTGGGTCAATTTCGTTGAGTTTTTCCAAAACTGGTACTGCCTCCAAAAAAAGTAAATCTCTTTCTTTTTTAAGCTGATCGTATTTTAAGTTGTCAACGCGCGAATTACCCAAGGAATTCATTTTTTCAACAATTTCAGGCTCTTCATCTAAAATCAGTGCAGCTAAGTTAAGGTATGAGGCAGCATAGGTCGGATCCAATTCAATCGCACTTTCATAATATGATCGAGCTTTTGGTCTGTCCCCTTGCTCGGCTGTGATCACACCCAGGTTGAAATACAAAATATGATTGTTGGGATCCTTCACGATGGCTTCCTTCATCAAATCACTAAATTTTTCCTTGTCACCCAACTGGATGTAAAGATTTGCTTCTGTAAGGATTAAGCCAACATCCAAAGGGTTGGCCTCTCGCGCTTCTTTGATGGCACCAATGGCCAAATCATTTCTCTTTTGCTGAACATATATCAAAGCAATGTTTTTGACAATCTCTGGAAGTTTAGATTCTGTCATTTCAGTTCTAAAATTCGTGTATCCTTTTTGTTTTTGAAAAAGAACGTAAGTCTGGGCAGACAACTCGATTTCTTCACCAGTATCGCTTTTGGTTGCATAAAATTTTTCTACCGAGCCAGTGTAATTCATGTCTTTGAGCTCTTGATAGTACTCAAGTGCTCGATCGAAATAACCTCCATTTACTGCGCTAGAAGCAGCATAGTATAAGTAGTCTGTGTTTTGCTCTTTGTCAACATTGTAAACCATGACCAGCAAGTCTGCAGCAACACTATAATTTTCATTCTGATTTTCATCAACAGCCTGATTGATTGCTTCATTACTGACCTTGTTGACCAACATATCGATTTCTGCAGTGTACTTGGAACTGCCATTTTCTACCTCAATCTGCTTAGCTGAAGCCAAAGCTTCAAAAGCTGCGCCAAACTGATTTTGTTCGCTGTAGATTTTTCCAGACAAAAACTGATATTGCGCTTGGTATTTAAGTTCAGAAGCTTCAACAAGTGATTGCGCTGCTAGTAACTGCTCCAATGCAGATGCATAATCTTCATTTTGAATGAGCTTATCGACTGACTTTAACTCTTTCTTTTGCGCAAAAAGAGATATTGAAAGTAAGAGAATAAAGGTGATAAGATTTTGCTTTAACATAATTATATATTTAGTTTTTTGTTATGATTCACTTTCAGATTCAGAGGACATATCAACCTCAATATCTTCGACGTCTTCAATTTCATCATCATCTTTTAACACCTTTGCTACAGCTGCAATGGAGTCGTTTTCACGAAGATTGATCAGGCGAACTCCTTGAGTTGCTCTACCCATCACTCGAAGACTTTCGACTTCCATACGAATGGCAATACCCGATTTGTTAATGATCATCAAGTCATCGCTGTCCGAAACGTTTTTAATCGATACAAGACTACCCGTCTTTTCAGTAACTGATATCGTTTTAACTCCTTTCCCACCACGGTTTGTCATTCGATAATCTTCCAACTTTGAACGTTTTCCATAGCCATTTTCAGAAACGACTAAGATATCAGAGTCCATATCATTGACAGAGATCATTCCAATGACTTCATCTTTGTCATCGGCTAGCCTGATCCCTCTAACGCCAGAAGCGTTACGACCCATTGGTCTTGTTTTGTTTTCCTCAAAACGAATGGCTTTACCAGACCTCACTGCCAAGACAACTTGCGACTGACCAGTCGTCAATTTTGCTTCCAACAGCACGTCTCCTTCTTTGATGGTAATGGCATTGATTCCATTAGATCGAGGTCGTGAATATTGCTCCAAAGATGTCTTCTTGACCTGGCCCTTTTTTGTGGTCATAATCACATAATGAGAATTGATGTATTCTTCATCTTTCAAGTCCTGCGTACAAATAAATGCCATAACCTTATCATCCTGTTCGATGTTGATCAGGTTTTGAATCGCACGACCTTTTGACGTTTTAGATCCCTCAGGAATCTCAAATACACGCAACCAAAAACATCTTCCTTTTTGTGTGAAAAACAACATGTACTGGTGATTTGTACCAATGAACAAGTGTTCCAAAAAGTCTTCATTTCTAGTCGTTGATGCCTTCTGTCCTACACCACCACGATTTTGTGTTCTATATTCTGCTAGTGGCGTTCTCTTGATATAACCTGCGTGCGAAATGGTAATCACTACCTTTTCGTCTGGAATCATATCCTCAATGCGGAACGAACCACCCACAAAATTGATTTCAGATCGACGTTCATCTCCATACTTTTCGACGATGTATTTCATCTCAGTTTTGATTATGTCCATACGACGATTTTTGTTGTCGAGTATGTCCTTTAAATCTTTGATTGTTGAGATCAATTCGTCATACTCCGCACGCAATTTGTCTTGTTCAAGGCCTGTGAGCTGGCGCAAGCGCATCTCTACAATGGCTTTCGCCTGTACTTCAGAAAGACTAAATTTTTTGATGAGTTTTTGACGTGCTTCGTCAGCATTTGACGATGATTTTATCAGTGCGATGACTTCATCAATATTGTCAGACGCAATGATCATTCCCTCAAGAATGTGTGCGCGTTCTTCTGCTTTTTTTAGCTCAAAAGTCGTTCGACGAACAACCACTTCATGTCGATGATCGATAAAATAACCAATCAGTTGCTTGAGATTTAGCAGCTCGGGGCGGCCATTGACCAGAGCGATGTTATTGACACTAAAGGAAGACTGCAAAGAGGTGTACTTGTACAACATGTTCAAAACAATGTTTGGTACAGCATCTCTTTTGAGAATGTAAACGATTCTCATCCCCTTTCGATCGGACTCATCACGAATATTAGAGATTCCTTCAATTTTTTTATCGTTTACCATCTCAGCGGTTTTTCGAATCATTTCCGCTTTATTGACTTGATAAGGAATTTCTGTCACAATGATACATTCACGCCCATTAACCTCTTCAATCTCAGCTTTTGCACGTAGCACAACACGTCCTCTTCCTGTGTGAAAAGCCTCCTTTACGCCCTCATAACCATATATCATACCACCAGTTGGAAAATCAGGTGCTTTGACATGGGTCATCAATTCATCGATAGTGATGTCAGGGTTATCGATTTGTGCGATAATCCCTTCTGACACCTCCTTGAGGTTGTGTGGGGGCATATTTGTCGCCATACCCACAGCAATGCCAGATGCACCATTGACGAGCAGGTTTGGCACTTTGGTTGGCAAAACAGTTGGTTCTTTTATAGTATCGTCAAAGTTGAGTTGATGATCAACAGTATCCTTGTCGATATCTGCGAGCATTTCTTCAGAGATTTTCTGCATCCTTGCCTCGGTATAACGCATTGCTGCAGGGCTATCCCCATCGACAGAGCCAAAATTTCCTTGCCCATCAACCAACAGATAACGCAAGCTCCATGACTGCGCCATACGAACCATCGTGTCATACACAGAGCTATCGCCATGAGGATGATACTTTCCGAGTACTTCACCAACAATACGTGCTGACTTTTTGTAAGAGCTATTTGCGCGAACACCCAAATCATGCATGCCGTACAACACACGACGATGAACAGGCTTCATGCCATCACGAACATCAGGCAGTGCACGAGATACGATGACAGACATTGAGTAGTCAATATATGACGATTTCATTTCATCCTCTATGTTGATAGGGATTAACTTTTCTTCAATAGACATAAGAAACGATGTGTTTTTTTGTTTTTTAAGGTACTGCTAAAGTACTGATTCAATATGTATTTCCCTGTTGATATTTTGATGTTTTTAAACAATTTTATCAACAGATTCCTTAATAAAATGGTTGAATTTTTATTTATATTTCCATTGTTTTTATATAATTTTTTTGTCTATTAGCATAATTAAGACTTTATTGTAAGTCCGAAAAAAAAATTTTATGGATGATAATTTTTCTCCGCGTGTAAAAGACGTAATCAGCTACAGTAAAGAAGAGGCGCTGCGATTGGGGCATGACTTTATTGGAACAGAGCATTTGATGCTTGGTATCTTAAGAGATGGCAGTGGCAAAGCCATCAGTATCTTGAGCTCTTTAGAAATTGATTTAGACTACTTGAGAAGAAAAGTTGAAATTTTAAGTCCTGCCAATTCTGCACAAAGCCAGCTGGCCAACAACAAAAAAAATCTACATCTCACACGTCAAGCAGAGCGCGCATTAAAGACAACCTTTTTAGAGGCAAAACTCTTTCAAAATCCATCGATCAATACAGCACATCTATTGCTTTGTATTTTGCGAAATGAAAATGATCCAACTACTAAACTACTACACAAGCTACAAATTGATTATGAAACTGTAAAAGATCAGTTTAAAATGATTTCTACTGACGAAAGCGATGAAGTAATGGATCTTTCTATGTCATCACCTATGTCTGAGGAATCAGAAGATGATGCAAGTCCAAAAAAATCAAATCCATTTGGCACCTCAGAATCAAAATCAAGTAAAAAATCAAGCACCCCCGTTTTAGATAATTTTGGTAGAGACCTTACTGCTTTGGCCATCAGCAATAAGCTCGACCCAGTAATTGGTCGTATCAAAGAAATTGAGCGTGTCTCTCAAATTTTAAGTCGTCGCAAAAAAAACAACCCATTGTTGATTGGAGAGCCAGGAGTTGGGAAATCAGCAATTGCAGAGGGTCTAGCCTTGCGCATTACGCAAAAGAAAGTCGCACGTGTATTATATAGTAAACGAGTGGTTACCCTTGATTTGGCTAGTCTTGTTGCTGGAACAAAGTACAGAGGTCAGTTTGAAGAGCGAATGAAAGCTGTAATGAATGAGTTAGAAAAAAATGATAACATTATCCTTTTTATTGACGAAATTCACACGATTGTAGGAGCTGGCGGGGCAACTGGTAGTCTCGATGCATCGAATATGTTTAAACCAGCACTTGCACGAGGAGAAATTCAATGTATTGGTGCCACTACTCTCGATGAGTATCGCCAGCACATTGAAAAAGATGGTGCACTCGAACGAAGATTTCAAAAGGTGATTGTCGAACCAACCTCAGTTGATGAAACCATTGAAATACTGCAAAACATTAAAGACAAGTATGAAAGCCATCACAATGTCAATTACACTGAGGAAGCACTCATCGCCTGTGTAAAACTCACCAACCGTTACATGTCAGATCGTTTTTTGCCAGACAAAGCGATTGACGCATTGGATGAAGCTGGATCAAGGGTCTATATTAACAATATGGATGTTCCACAAGAAATTGTTGATCTCGAAGAAAATCTTGAGAGTGTTAGAGAAGAAAAAAACAACGTCGTTAAAAAACAGAAATACGAAGAAGCAGCCAAACTTCGTGACGACGAAAAACGAATCGAAAAGGAGTTATTACTAGCCCAAGAAGAGTGGCAAGAAACGCAAAAGGAAAATCGAGTGACTGTCAACGAATCAGATATTGCAGATGTGGTTTCAATGATGACAGGCATTCCTGTCAATCGTGTTGCCGAATCGGAAGGTATTCGTTTGAACAATCTCGCAGACCTAATCAAAGAAAAAATTATTGGTCAAGACCAGGTTGTTGAAAAGGTTGTACGTGCAATTCAAAGAAATCGTGCAGGGTTGAAAAACCCCAAGAAACCAATTGGTTCATTTATCTTTTTAGGTCAAACTGGTGTTGGCAAAACACAATTGGCAAAAGTTCTAACAGCAACTTTGTTTGATACCCCAGATGCGCTCGTTCGAATCGACATGAGTGAATACATGGAGAAATTTGCCATTTCACGGCTGATCGGTGCGCCTCCAGGTTATGTGGGCTATGAAGAAGGTGGGCAGCTGACGGAAAAGGTAAGAAGAAAACCTTATGCTGTTGTTCTTCTGGATGAAATCGAAAAAGCACACCCTGATGTCTTTAACATGCTTCTTCAAATTTTAGATGATGGCTTTATTACTGATTCCCTCGGCAGACGTGTTGACTTTAGAAATACGATTATCATCATGACATCTAATATTGGAGCTCGTCAGGTAAAAGATTTTGGGCTAGGAGTTGGATTTGGCACAGCTGCGATAAAAGCACAAGCTGATGATCATACAAAAAGTGTGATTAAAAATGCACTTAAGAAAACTTTTGCTCCTGAATTTTTGAATCGAATTGATGATGTTGTCATTTTCAATTCGCTTGAAAAAAGTCATATTGCAAAAATCATTAAGATTGAGCTAAAAGATTTGGAATTGAGAATACAAGAACTTGGATTCTCCCTCAGTCTAACTAAAAAAGCAATAGAATTCTTAAACGATAAAGGTTTTGATGCAGCATTTGGCGCTCGCCCTCTAAGCCGTGCAATACAAAAGTATATTGAGGACGTACTCGCAGAGGAAATCGTGAAGAGTAAGATTCCAGAAGGTGCGTTGCTTCAATTTGATTGGGATGGCAAAAGTGAAAATCTAAGCTTTTCGCTTTCACATGAAAAGAACACTGCTAAATCTTAAATTTATTTCTTTTCACTGTCATTATTTTTTTCAAAATCATAGTATTTCGACTTTAAAATTTGATATTTTTGCCCTTTGCTAAGCAAATGTGCTTCTTTCTTTGCTTATACAGGGTTTAAATTATGATAGTAGCAAAATTTGGTGGAACTTCAGTTGCTGATAGTAGCTGCATCACACAGGTAATTAAAATTATTCAAAACAATTCAAAAAAACAAATTGTAGTCGTTTCTGCTTTTGGGGATATTACGAATATGATTCAAGAGTCAGCAGCCTTGGCAGCCAACGGGGATTTAAAATATCAGGAGATTTTATTGGAGATCGAAAAACGACATTTGAACTGCATTAAGGAGCTCATTCCAATCAAGACCCAAAGTAATGTGCTGAGTCAAATCAAACAGCAACTCAATGCTTTGGGAACTCTTCATGAGGGAGTGTATTTGTTAAAAGAACTTTCACCAACAACAAAAGATCACATGTTGGGATTTGGGGAGCTTCTCTCCTATTTCATCATCGCAAAAGCTGCAGAAGTTCAAAGATTGGATGTTGGTTTAAAAAACGCAAGGGACCTTATTTTTACAAGTGAAGACCTAGGAAAAAATATGGTCGATTACCCCAAAACATTCGAATCAATACGTTCGTATTTCAAAACAGTAAAACATCGTGTCACTATCGTTCCTGGGTTTGTCGCTAGCGATTTAAATGGCGTTCCTACCACACTAGGTCGTGGTGGATCAGATTTGACTGCTGCTCTGTTTGCAAGTGCATTAGACGCTGACCAACTTGAAATTTGGACAGACGTAAGTGGGATGTTTACAGCGCATCCAAAATATGTGAAACAAGCACGTGCAATCAAACAACTATCCTATCATGAGGCCATGGAATTGTCACATTTTGGAGCAAAAGTGATATACCCACCAACCCTCCAGCCTGTTGCTGAAAAAAATATCCCAGTAGTCGTTAAAAATACTTTCAAGCCCAATGAGCCAGGAACATTTATTAGTAACGAGAATGCCTCGAATGGAGAGGTGGTTCGTGGTATCAGCTATATCGAAAACATTGCTTTACTCACTTTTGAAGGAAGTGGGATGATAGGTATCCCTGGATACTCAAAAAAGTTACTGTCAACGCTGGCAAAGGCAAAAATCAATGTCATCATGATGACACAGGCCTCATCAGAGCATTCAATTTGTATTGGTATTGAAAATGACCTATCTACACAAGC